>JAVBKJ010000145.1:0-21270 GCA_031554075.1 Oscillospiraceae bacterium
GATGTCCGCTACTTCTTCTATAACGGCGGCAATGATTCGATGGATACTTGCAACAAGATTAGCAAATTTATGCAACAATCTGGCTATGAGTGCCGCGTTATGGGCATTCCTAAGACGATTGATAATGACTTGTTTGGCACAGACCATTGCCCTGGCTATGGCTCTGCCGCAAAGTACATCGCCACCTCCTGCATGGAAGTGTATCAAGATGCACGCGTGTATGACATTGGCATGATTACTATTTTGGAAATCATGGGACGTCACGCTGGCTGGTTGGCGGCTTCTGCGGCACTCGCAACCCATAAGGGCTGTGGTCCTGACCTTATCTACTTGCCTGAAATCGCTTTTGACATGGAACAGTTCTTGGCTGACGTGTCGCGCATTTACAAAGCCCAAGGCAAGGTTATTGTGGCTGTTTCGGAAGGTATTCACGACAAAGACGGCAAGTTTATTGCTGAGTACGGTCAAGAAATGGGCGCTAAGGACTCCTTTGGTCATGCGCAGCTTGGCGGTTTAGCATCTGTATTGGCTGGCATTGTCAAAGAAAAGACAGGCGCTAAGGTGCGCGGCATTGAGTTTTCCTTGCTACAACGCGCTGCCTCTCACTGTGCCTCACAAAACGACATTGACGAATCCTACATGGCTGGTCGTGCCGCTGTTGAAAATGCTGTCAACGGTGTGACAGACAAGATGGTCGGTTACGAACGTGTTGCTGGCGCAGAGTACAAGTGCAATGTCAAATTGCTTGACCTAGCAAGTGTTGCTAACACAGAGAAAAAAGTACCCCGCGAGTGGATTAACGAAGCGGGTAACGGCATGAACCAAGCGTTTATCGACTATGCGTTGCCGCTTATCCAAGGGCAAACAAAGCAAGCGCAAGAAGATAGTTTGCCACGTTTTGCGCGCCTTAAGAAAATTATCGCAACAAAGTAACTGCATACAGGCGCCAACAACGGGGCAAAAACCCCGTTGTTGGTACTTTTGTAATATGAGGAGGTAGCCCATGATAGCTATTGCCAGTGACCACGCAGGACGCGTGCTAAAACTCGATATCATGAAGCTGTTAGACAGCTTAGGCTTGCCATATGAAGATTTTGGGTGTCATTCAGACGATAGTTGCGATTATCCCCAGTTTGCCGTAGCCGCCGCAACAGCGGTTTCCGACGGACGCTGTGAGCGTGGCTTATTATTTTGCGGAACGGGCATCGGCATCTCCATTGCGGCCAACAAAGTGAAAGGGATTCGCTGTGCCTGTTGCTCGGATGTGTACTCTGCCATCTTGTCCCGCGAGCATAACGACGCCAACATGTTGGCATTAGGCGCGCGCGTCGTAGGGGCTGGATTGGCTGAAAAAATTGTGAGAGAATGGTTATCGGCATCCATTGATGATAAAAACCCTCGTCATCTAAAACGCATTGGTCAAATTGCCGCGCTGGAATGCTAGGTGAATATACGTGAATAAATTCGAGCGATTTTGTTATAAGTACGAACATCTGGGCCTACGCAAACTCATGCTTTTTATAGTTGTCTGTAACGCGCTTGTGTTTGTTATGACGCAGTTTCCTGCCACGAATAGTTTGTACGCTTGGCTTGCCTTTCAGCCCAATTTAATTATGCAGGGGCAAATCTGGCGTTTGATTACCTTTGTGTTTATACCGCCCGATTCCATGGGTCCGATTTTCACGATAATTGCCCTGTATTTCTATTATTGGATAGGCAACACACTAGAACAAGAGTGGGGACGCTTAAAGTTTACGATTTACTACTTTGCAGGCATGTTAGCAACCGCTATTTTTTGCTTTGCAACAGGGTCGGCCGCCAGCGCTACCTTTATTAACATGTCGCTGTTTTTGGCGTTTGCCACAATTTTTCCCGAACACCGCATTTTGTTGTTTTTTATCATCCCCATCAAAATTAAATGGGTGGCAATTGCGACAGCGGTGTTGTTTTTCGGCGCGTCATTATTGACGTTTCCGTTTGGTTGGTCAAATCTACTGCCCCTTGTGGCAGTGTTGAATTATTTCCTGTTTTTCCATCAGCACTTTTTCAAACTATTCCGCAAAAATCAGCATCAAACTAAAAATGTGATTCATTTCAAAACGGCTGTGCGTCAGACAAAACAACAAGAGGCGCATCAGGGGTATTCGCACAAATGCACCACTTGTGGTGTCACAAACACGCAAGCACCTGATACCGAGTTTCGCTACTGTTCGCTGTGCGCGCGGTACGAATGTTACTGCTCTCAGCATATTTTTACGCACGAGCATACAAAACAGTAATCCTATCGCCCTATTTCGTAAAAGAACGCAACTTAAGGAGTCTTTATGCAAAAAAGAATTGCCGCCTTGGCGATTGTCGTGATACTTTTTCTAGCAGGCTGTCAACCAATCTCACCCTATACCAAGTATCGGGGTCAATTTAATTCCTCGTTCGACACCATCACGACCATAATTGGTTACGCAGAAACACAGGAAGCGTTTGACGATTTCACAGCAGACGCCGAAGCACGCTTCTTAGAACTGCACAAATTGTTTGATATTTATCATACCTACGAGGGCATGAATAACATCAAAACAGTGAACGATAGTGCAGGCGTCGCCCCTGTGGTCGTTGACCCGCTGTTGCTGGACTTGGTTGACCTGTGCAAGGAATGGTATGTCAAAACTGACGGCATTGTCAATATTGCGCTGGGTCCGGTGCTACAGGTATGGCACGACTATCGCGAGGAGTACAAAGGTGACACAGCATCAGCCAAATTGCCAACAGAAGCAGAGCTGCAAGCGGCAGCGCAGTTTTGCGATATCAATAAAGTCATTGTCGATCGTGCGGCAGGTACGTTGTATTTAGCGGAAGCGGGAATGCGTTTGGATGTCGGTGCGGCCGCAAAGGGATACGCCGCCCAAGTTGTCGCCGACGAAATGAAAAGAGAATCAGTACCGTCGTTTTTAATTAGTGCAGGTGGCAATGTCATTGCCAGTGGCGCGCCTAAGGACGGCAATCGAGACACATGGGGGATAGGATTGCAAGACCCCGAAGCCGAAATTATGGACAATAATGATAATCTTGATATCCTATTCTTAAACGACACGTCAGCCGTAACGAGTGGCGACTACCAACGCTACTATGTTGTCAATGGTGAAAAGCAGAACCACATTATTGACCCAAGAACATTGCACCCAGCGCAGCATGTCGCCGCGGTGACGGTGATTGTGCCAGATTCAGGTGTTGCGGATATTTTGTCAACGACCTTGTTTATTTTAACCCAAGAGGAGGGCAAGGCGCTGATTGAATCTCTTGGTTACGATGCTGTTTGGATTTCACATGACAATGTTGTGACCGCCACAGAAGGGGCGCAAAAGCTAATGAAATCGTATGGGGCGACCAATAAAGTTTCCAAATAGCAGGGACATGTTACGTTGTCTGTGTGCCTACTAAGAAACAACACAGCGCAAAATTTTGAAAAGTGCCTGAATTTTCAAAATCAACCGAATAGCTGCTTGACATGCCCTTACAGTTGTGATAGACTAATCACACCTGTGAGGGTGTTTTTTATGTTTGCCAAAAAAGGCGAACTTACACCCCAATTAGGGAGGCCAAGAAATGGAGGTGCCGAACATATGCGCGTGAAGATAACTATCGCGTGTACCGAGTGCAAGCAACGCAACTACGATACCATGAAAAACAAGAAAAACAACCCTGAGCGGCTCGAAATGAACAAGTATTGTCGTTTCTGCCGTAAGCACACGCCCCATCGCGAGACGAAGTAAGGAGGTCGTGAGTATGGCAGATAACAAGGACAAACTGGCAAACCAGTCTGACAAGCCTAAAGAAAAGAAGCCTAACTTTTTTGTGAGAACAGGCACTGCGCTATCCCGTTGGGTACGCGAAATGCGTTCGGAACTTAAAAAAGTTGTGTGGCCCACGAGATCGCAAGTCACGAATAACTCCATTGTAGTCGTGATTGCTGTGTTGTGCGTTGGTGTCATGGTGGCACTATTTGATTTTGTCATGAGTTCAGGCGTTCGCGCCCTCATCGGCTTGTTTAGCTGAGGTATACATGTCTATTGATGCGAAGTGGTATGTTGTTCATACCTATTCCGGTTATGAAAACAAGGTGGCGGCCACCATTGAAAAAGCAGTGGAAAACCGCAAGCTTCATGACTTGATTTTTCAGGTACTTGTACCTGTCGAGCTTGTCGAAGAAATCACCGAATCGAAACATAAAATGGTGGAGCGCAAAGTCTTCCCAGGCTATGTCTTGATTAAAATGCTGATGACCGATGACAGCTGGCATGTGGTACGCAACACCCGTGGGGTGACTGGATTTGTCGGCCCTGGCTCGAAGCCGATTCCCCTTTCCCAAAAGGAAGTCGAAGCCTTGGGCGTTGAAAAACGCGAAATCAAGGTTGGTTACGAGGTTGGCGACAATGTTAAGATTACCGAGGGTCCACTTGAAAACTTTATTGGCTTGGTAGAAGAAATCGAACTAGACAAAAACTGCGTACGCGTTGTTGTGTCTATGTTTGGTCGCGAGACACCAGTTGAGCTTGAACTCGACCAAGTCACGCTTGCAACAGAATAGCTGTTGCGTCCCGTGGGAGGGGTTTATAGCCCCGCCTGACCACTATTACTAGGAGGAATCACCTTATGGCCCAGAAAATTACCGGGTATATTAAATTACAAATTCCAGCCGGCAAGGCTACCCCTGCGCCCCCTGTTGGCCCTGCACTTGGTCAACACGGCGTGAATATTATGGGATTTACCAAGGAATTTAACGAGCGTACAAAGGCAGATATCGGCTTGATTATTCCTGTCGTTATCACTGTGTATGCTGACCGTTCCTTTACGTTTATCACCAAAACACCACCAGCACCAGTTCTTATTAAAAAAGCTTGCAAAATTGAATCTGGCTCTGCTGTGCCTAACAAGACCAAGGTTGCAACCCTTGCTAAGGCCGACTTGCAGAAAATTGCCGAGACAAAAATGCCTGACTTGAATGCCTCATCTCTTGAATCCGCCATGAGTATGGTGGCAGGTACTGCCCGCAGCATGGGCATTACCGTAGAACAGTAAGGGGGGGCGTATATATGTTTCATGGTAAAAAGTATGTGGATAACGCCAAGAAGATTGACAGACTAAAACAGTACGACGTTGCCGAAGCGTTGCCCTTGTTACTAGGGCTTAGCAAAGCAAAGTTCGACGAGACTGTTGAGCTGCACATTAAATTAGGCGTCGACTCCCGTCACGCTGACCAACAAGTACGTGGTTCTATCGTGTTGCCGCATGGTACAGGTAAAACAGCACGCGTGCTTGTATTCGCAAAAGGCGATAAGGCAAAAGAAGCGGAAGCTGCTGGCGCTGATTTCGTTGGTGCAGAAGATATGGTCACCAAAATTACGAGCGAAAACTTCTTTGATTACGATGTCGTTGTTGCGACACCCGATATGATGGGTGTTGTCGGTCGCTTAGGTAAAGTGTTAGGACCAAAAGGTCTGATGCCTAACCCTAAGGCTGGTACTGTTACAGCTGACGTTGCCCGTGCGATTGCCGAAATCAAAGCTGGTAAAGTTGAGTATCGTTTGGACAAAACAAACATTATTCACTGTCCGATTGGCAAAGTGAGCTTTGGTGCTGACAAACTTGCAGACAACTTTAATGCGCTAGTGGGTGCAGTTGTTAAGGCGAAGCCCTCTGCTGCCAAAGGTCAATATATTCGTTCTTGCGTCGTTGCGGCTACTATGAGCCCTGGCGTGAAGATTAGCACTGCAAAATATATTTAGTGTGTAGTAATACCCTCGAAGATTTTCTTCGAGGGTATTTGTTTGTACAATGCACATATGTCGTTTCATGGTAATACTAATCCCAGATAAAAATATACCATTATTTTTTCTCCGGCTCGCCGGACTTGCGGCGAAGCCGCAAGGGATTAGTATTGACGACATTTCAGCGACCATTGGTCGCAACACGCGCTGTGCGCGTGATAAAAACATGACATGTTTTTATTTGAAATTAGTACAGGGTTGAAAATTTTACGATTTTCAACCCTGTACTAATATAATGCGCTATTCTATTGTTACTTTGGCACTTTTATCGACAATATTGATATAACTGACACCTGTTGCCAGCTGGAGTGGCTTGCCGTCTGCCTGTGTGTACACAAAGGGGTCGGCAACTGTTTTCTTAGACCACTGAATCGCTTCCTGTTTGCCGTCACAGATATACGTGCCATTGCCTGTCCCTGTCATGGTAGCGCGCATACGTCCTGCTTTATCACCAGGGATTTGACTGATGGATGTGTACAAAATTAGCACATTCTTGGCATTCACTTGGTCGCCTGTTTGCCCGTCAACCATTTTACTACCATACTGCGACACATAGTACAGACCATCGGTTTCGTCATACTCAAAAATGCCTGTTTTGTAATTGGAATGTTTCACACTCACCTTTGTGGCATTGCCGCCCTCTGGTGTGGCTTTGGCGACAAAACGCAGCGCGTCAGACTTGAAATCCGCGGTATATGTTGTACGTGATTTCGAGGTGGCTATTGTTTCCTCGACGCTCGTACCCTTTGCAAACATGCTGTGTTCCAAGCCAGCTGTTTTAATGCGCGCTTTATCACGATAGCACATCGTGCCCTCGTAATAACGACCGTCTAGGGTGAACAACTTGCGACTTTTGATTAAGTCCAAGGCTTCTTGACTGCCGCCAACGTGCATTAAGATGGCGTCGTGTCCCTGTGCGATATCTAAGTAGTAAGCGCGAGTACTGCGTATCGACCCAAAGACAGGCACAAGTGCAGGGTTCTTATATAGTCCCACGACACGTGTAATGCCACCCTCGGCAACGACTTCATAAATCAAATCTGCTTGTGAAATCCCCGACATGGGGAGCGCCACCTTCAAATTGTTAAACATGACGGCTAGGGGGCGTCTTTCCGTGTAAGCTGGTTCCAGCGGTAGCCCATTGAGTACGTTGATGCCTGTCGGCACAGGGGTGGACGAAGGCGAGGGCGAGGTAGTTGGCGTAGGGCTAGGGGAGGGGGTAGCGATGGCTGTTGGTATAGTTGGCGGGCTAGGAGAGGCAGTATCTGTGTTAGGTCCGCAGGCGGCAAGGAGAAGCATGAGTGTCAAGCTTACAAAAAATAATCGTTTCATAGTGGCCCCCAAAAAAATGTAATCGAGGTGAGTTTCCATCCCCCCGATTATACAAGACACCACCAATTATGTCAACTAATTCTATTTTACGCCAAACATTGTCAAGTTTTACTACGGCTGCTTGGCAAAGCCGTGCATAAACCCATCTAGGTTGACAGAGGACAAATCGCCGCCAACGACTGCGTTTTTATAGATTAGCAATGTGGCGTGTACATTCTCTTTAACATGTGGATAGTTTGTCACAGCGTATGTATAGCGCATGACGCGTTTGCCTTGCAGCTTGGTCAGGTCAAAGCCTTGGCTTTTTTGCAAATCGTTGTAGGTCGTGAATACTTCATCAAATGTTTCTGGTATCAACACTTCTTCAAACTCTATCGGCTCAGGGTTGACATCCCACCCGTAGCCACCCAAAAAAGCCACCCGTTGCTCACTATTTGACACATTTTTGGGGTTGGGTACCTTGCTCGAGGGGGTGGCTGAAACGCTTTTCCAGCTCGATTGGCTCACCAGAACAACAATGGCACATAGCAGCACCCCTGCGGCAACGACGCCAGCAATCAACTTGCTTTTACTCAACTTTGCGGTTACAATAAACATACGCACTCTCCTTTAGTCAGGGTTGTTTTCTGCAAACACACCCTCAGTAGTACATGTTATTCGGACAGGAAGTAGGATATTACTATGCGCTTGGATAAAGCCATCACAGACGCAGGCTGGGGCAGCCGTACCTTCAGCAAAGACTGCATTACAGAGGGGCGCGTGACTATTGACGGTGTCGTCTGCACACAGGTTGCCACCGACGTAAACCCTATGTCACAGCAAATTATACTAGACGGGCAAGCGATTGACTATCAACCCTTTTATTGGATTATGATGCACAAACCGCAAGGGGTCGTGTCTGCCACCACGGACGCCCGTGATACAACGGTGGTGCATTTGCTGAGCGACCGATACAAGCGTATGGACATGTTCCCTGTTGGCAGGCTCGACAAAACCTCCACAGGGCTTATCATACTTACCAATGATGGGGTGACGGGTCATAAACTGTTAGCGCCCAAAAGTCATGTATCCAAGGTATATCGCGTTATGGTCGAAGGGTGTTTGACGGCGGCGGCTGTGACAGCCTTTGCGCAGGGGATGACGCTCGCGGACGGGCAAGTGGTGCAGGGAGCGGCACTGGATATCGAAAGTGCCGCGGCGTATTCTGTGGCGCGTGTGACGCTGCAAGAGGGCAAATATCATCAAATTAAGAGAATGTTTGGTGTGTTGGGATTTCCTGTGGAAACCTTGCATAGACTGTCCATGGGTAGCCTCACACTGGACGATGCGTTACCACCCGGTGGATGGCGGCGGCTCACGAGTGCTGAAATACAATTATTGCAAAATTAACGTGCCCAAAACAGCCGCAAGCACTAGGCAGGGGGGGTAATTTGTGCAGAAAGCACATAGTGTTGTAGGGTTTGTACAAACTAGAGCCTAAAGTTTGTATAACATGTGTCTGTACGTTTTACAATTTGTGTGTTATTATGAGAGTGTTAAAAACTGTTATGGAAATAGCCATAATTAAACCATTTGGGAGGTCAAGAGAATGTCGAGTCTTAGCCTAAAAGGTATCTACAAACGCTATTCTGGCAATGTCACAGCTGTTACTGACTTCAATCTTGAGATTGAGGACAAAGAGTTCATTATTTTGGTAGGTCCATCCGGTTGCGGAAAGTCCACTACGTTGCGTATGGTTGCTGGGTTGGAAGAAATTAGCGAAGGTGAACTGTACATAGACGGAAACCTCGTCAATGATGTTCCTCCTAAGGATCGCGATATCGCGATGGTGTTCCAAAACTACGCTTTGTATCCTCACATGTCAGTCTTTGAAAACATGGCTTTTGGCTTGAAGCTTCGCAAAACTCCCAAAGACGAAATCAAACGCCGTGTCGAAGAAGCGGCAAAAGTGCTTGAAATTACCCAATTGCTACAGCGCAAACCCAAGGCTTTGTCTGGTGGTCAACGCCAACGTGTGGCACTAGGTCGCGCCATTGTGCGTAATCCTAAGGTCTTCTTGCTTGACGAGCCACTCTCTAACTTAGACGCAAAGTTGCGCGCCCAGATGCGTACCGAGATCACAAAATTGCATCAGCGCCTAGCGACTACGTTTATTTATGTTACACATGACCAAACCGAAGCTATGACGATGGGTACTCGTATTGTCGTTATGAAAGACGGTTTTATCCAGCAAATCGCACCGCCACAGGTGCTATATGAAACACCTGTGAATCTATTTGTTGCTGGCTTTATCGGCTCGCCACAAATGAACTTCATTGAAGTCACCCTAAAAGACGAAGGTGGCAAGACCAATCTGCATTTTGGTAACTCTGTTATCACCATGCCAGAAACAACAGGTCGTCGCGCTGAAGTCTTGGCTTACAAGGATAAGACAGTTATCATGGGCATTCGTCCTGAGAACATTCATGATGAAGAAGTCTACTTGTCACAATTCCCAGATTCACAAGTTGAAATGGGCGTTGAGGTTGTCGAGTTGATGGGTTCTGAAACGTACCTGTACATGCACTGCGAAGGTCGCCCACTAACGGCTCGTGTGTCTCCTCGCTCTACAACACGTGCTGGTGACCATATCAAGGTTGCATTTGACTCCAAGAAGCTTCATCTCTTTGATAAAGAAACTGAAAAGGCAATTTGCCACTAAGAGGTACATAAGATGGGCCGCAGATGAGAGTCTGCGGCTCTCTGTTGCCATTAGCACACAAATTCCTCTGCATTCCCAATAAAAGCACATTGACTTTACATGAATTGCGTCCTATAATAGCTAAATAGAATAAGTATGAAATGCGTACATAGGGACGAATGTGTACAATCGATTGCAAGCGGTTGCGGAGAAAAGCAAAAATTTAGTATGTATGGTGAATTGGCGTTCGTATGAACGAGTTTGAGAGGGTAAACGTGTTAGTTGGGATAGACATAGGTTCGACAACGGTGAAAGTTGTTGTGTTGGATAAGGATAAACAAATCGTCCACACTGCCTACGAACGGCATTATGCAAAAGTACGAGAAAAGGCAACAGACATGCTAATTAACGTACGACATTTGCTATCAAAAGAGCCGATTCAGGTAACCATCACTGGTTCTGCGGGGTTAGGCGTGGCGAAAAGCAGTGGCATGGGTTTTGTGCAAGAGGTGTATGCCTGCGCTGGCGCTGTGGAAAAATTTTATCCCGAAACAGATTGCGTTGTTGAACTTGGCGGCGAGGATGCTAAGATTATCTTCTTTGGCGGTGCTATCGAGGAACGCATGAATGGCTCTTGTGCAGGCGGCACAGGTGCGTTTATTGACCAAATGGCAACACTAATGGATGTCACAGTGCAGGAACTTGATGCCCTCAGCTCACAACATACACAGATATACCCTATCGCTTCTCGTTGCGGCGTTTTTGCCAAAACGGACATACAACCACTTTTGAATCAAGGCGCTAACAAGGCGGATATTGCCGCCTCGGTGTTTCAAGCGGTTGTTGACCAGACGGTCGCAGGCTTGGCGCAGGGACGACGCATTACTGGTCAGGTCGTCTTTTTGGGAGGACCTCTGTTCTTTTTGAAAGGGTTGCGCGAACGTTTTGTTGAAACCCTATCGCTTGATAGGTCGATATTTCCACAGAACGGGGATTGCTTTGTTGGCATTGGGGCGGCACTGCTCGCCGCCGACCAGTCACCCATGGTATATGATGAGGTCGTAAAGCGGTTGCGCGATTCGCAAGAGACGATGGAAACGACATTACATAGAAAGCCGCTGTTTGCCTCGCAAGAAGACTATGCCGCGTTTGTTTCGCGGCACAGTAGTGTTACCGTGCCGAAGGTGGACATAAACACCTATTCTGGAGATGCCTATCTGGGGATAGATGCAGGCTCGACAACGACAAAACTGGCACTCATTACCCCGCAAGGCGCGCTACTTTACCAATACTACGCGGGTAATTTGGGCAATCCCGTTAGGGTCGTCAAAGAACAATTGCAACTTATATATCAACTGATAGGGTCGCGAATTTGCTTACGCGGCAATGCCGTGACAGGATATGGTGAAGAACTCATCGGACAGGCTTTTTGTCTCGATGCGGGTCTTGTCGAAACTGTGGCACATTTGAAAGCGGCACAGCATTTTAATCCTGACGTAGATTTCATACTGGACATCGGCGGACAGGATATGAAATGCTTTAAGATTCGACAGGGCATTGTAGATAGCATTATGCTAAATGAAGCCTGCTCGAGTGGTTGCGGCTCTTTTTTGGAGACATTTGCCAAGGCTTTGGGATACAGTATTGCGGACTTTGCCCAATTGGGATTAATGGCGGAGGCACCTGTTGACCTGGGGTCGCGCTGTACTGTCTTTATGAACAGTGCGGTAAAGCAAGCTCAAAAAGAGGGCGCTACTGTGGCGGATATTTCCGCAGGTTTATCGAGCAGTGTCGTGAAGAACGTGATTTACAAAGTCATTCGAGCGCCCCAAGCTGATGCTCTCGGGCAACATATTGTCGTGCAGGGCGGTACATTCTTGAATGATGCTGTGTTACGTGCCTTTGAGCAAGAATTAGGACGACAGGTGACGCGTCCTGCCATTGCTGGTTTGATGGGTGCGTTTGGCGCGGCATTACACGCAATGAGTCTATCACTTGATAGGTCTGCCTTGTTGACTGCCGAAGCGTTGGATACATTACAGTATACGTCTAAACCGTCCCTATGCCAGCTTTGTACCAATCGATGCCACATGACAGTGAATCGTTTTGATGAGCGCACATTTATATCGGGCAACCGATGCGAACGGGGGGCTGGTAAGCCAAAAAGTAGCCCCATCCCGAATTTATTTCGTTGGAAGTACGAGTATTTGTTTAGCCTACCTCGAAAAGCACAGGGGGCGCCACGTGGCAACATTGGTATTCCTGTTGGATTGAATATGTACGAAAATCTGCCATTTTGGCTTGCGTTTCTTACGGAAATGGGTTTTGATGTTACGCTTTCACCCAAAACGACAAGAGAACTATACAATTTAGGGCAGTTCACCATTCCGTCTGATACCGTCTGCTATCCTGCCAAATTATTGCACGGTCATATCGAAGCGTTGCTGGATGCTGGTGTGGATACGATTTTTTATCCCTGTTTGCCCTATAATTTTGATGAGGGACAGGGTGACAGCCACTACAATTGTCCTGTTGTTGCCTATTATCCTGAACTGTTGGGCGCAAATGTGACGCGATTGCAAGATGTGCGCTATCTGACCCCCTATGTGGGCTTACACCGTCCGAAGGATTTCAAAAAGAAATCTATGGAGTACTGGGGGTTGACCATGGGTGTTGACCCCGCTACTGTAACCAAAGCGGTGGCGGCGGCATATCGCGCGCATGAAACTTACCAATCGGCGTTGCGCCAAGAAGGTGAACGTCTTGTATCGTTTGCCAGAGCGAACGGTCATAAAATGCTTGTTTTGGCTGGTCGTCCGTATCATATTGACCCTGAAGTTAGTCATGGGATTGACGAATTGATTACCTCCTTTGGGTTATGTGTGCTGACAGAGGATGCGGTCGCCCATCTTGCCACAAAGCAACCCGTAAAAGTGCTGAATCAGTGGACATATCACGCCAGATTGTACAATGCGGCCCGATACGTCGTCACACAACCCGACATGCACTTTATACAACTAGTGTCGTTTGGCTGTGGATTAGACGCTATCACGGGGGATGAGTGCCGCGACATCTTGGAGACGGGCGGCAAGCTTTACACGCAAATTAAAATAGATGAGATAAGCAATCTGGGTGCGGTTAAAATTCGGATTCGCAGTCTGCTATCCACAATCCAGAACTGAGGAGAACGTATGGCAACACTACAGTATGATACAGATGGCAGGCTACTCTTTACAGAAGAAATGAAGCGCGAATATACAATTTTAATGCCACAAATGCTGCCTGTTACCTTTTCCATGATTAAAAAGTGCTTGGAACTAGATGGCTACAAAGTGGATATGCTAACCTCGACTGATCGTGCCATTGTGGATATTGGTCTTAAATACGTACACAATGACACTTGCTTTCCGGCGTTGCTTGTCATCGGGCAACTCATCGAAGCAGTCCAATCGGGGCGGTATGACACGAGCAAATTGGCACTGATTATTACGCAAACGGGCGGCGGCTGCCGTGCCTCGAATTATATCCATTTACTACGAAAAGCACTTAAAAAAGCGAATTTAGAGTACATACCTGTCATTTCACTTAACTTATCGGGCTTTGAGAAAAACCCGGGTTTTTTGTTGAATTTGCGTTTATTGCTGCGGTTAGTTTTTTGCCTTGTATATGGTGATATCATTGTCACGCTTGCCAACCAGTGCCGCCCCTATGAGATTGATAAGGGTAGCACGGACAAGATGGTGCAAATCTGGCAGGAACGAATTGTTGCGCAGTTTGCCAAAAAGGAAGGCATACGTAAACGCAGTTATCTTAAGAACTTGGACGAAATTACGGCGGATTTTGCTTCGATTCCTGTGAAACGCACACCAAAACCAAAAGTTGGCGTCGTGGGCGAAATCTATGTCAAGTACGCCCCGCTTGGCAATAACAATCTGGAACAATTTCTTCTCGATGAGGGCTGTGAACCTGTCGTGCCTGGGTTGATGGATTTCGTTATTTTCAAAATCAACAACCGTTCGACCGATGTAGAGCTATACGGCGGCGCGTGGCTTAAGAAAATGATTGCAGGTACGTTTGAAAAGTACGTTTGTAAACGGCAACAAGAAATGATCAATGCGATTGCGAAGTATTCCGATTTTCGTGCGCCAGGCACGTTTGCGCAGTTGCGCGAAGGCGTGAAATCATACTTGGGATATGGTAATAAGATGGGGGAGGGCTGGCTTTTGACAGGTGAAATGTTAGAGCTTATCCACTTGGGCATTCATAATATCGTTTGCACGCAACCCTTTGGTTGTCTACCGAATCATATTGTTGGCAAGGGGATGATGCGCGCAATTCGCGAACAGCACCCGCAAGCGAACATTGTAGCGATAGATTACGACCCTGGTGCGTCGCGTATTAACCAAGAAAACCGCATTAAACTAATGCTGTCTAATGCCAAAGTGTCAACAAAACAAGCCGCACCGAAAGTGCAAACAGCGGACATGGCGGTTGCTCTATGAGGGCGCGTGGACGCACAAAACGGACATTATTAATAGCTTTGGTGATTGTCAGCCTGCTGTGTAGTAGTATGACAACGGTGACGGTGCAGGCAACAGGCGTGTTCACGGATGTATCACCAACGCATTGGGCGTATGACTACATCATGCAGTTGACTGAACTCAAAGTGACAGATGGCATCGGTCATAACCGTTTTGGCATCGGACAGACAGTGACGCGCGGCGAATTTGTCACGTTCTTATGTAGATTACAAAAATGGTCAACCGTGACACCAACGACAGGTCATTTTTCCGATGTGCCAACGTCAGACTGGACGTTTCCCTATGTAGAGACGGCATTACAGCAGGGTGTGATCACCACAGAACAGGGTGCTTTTCGCCCGAATCAACCTATTACACGTGGTGATATGGCGGTCATGCTGGTGCGCACGCTTGGCTATGACACCTTGGCAAACCAGATTAAAAGTAACGCGTTTGCTGATGTAACAACCAACAGCGGTTACATTACAATTGCTAGGGATTTAGGCATTGTGACAGGGATTACCCCTACCCAGTTTAGCCCCAATCAAACGGCGACTAGGGAACAAGCGGCGGCTATGATGGTTCGTCTTAGCAATGTCGATAAGACTAAAATTGAATTTATCAATGGGTTTTATGCGATACGTTCGTCCGCGCAGGCAAATGTGATCAGTAGCTTGGATGCGGTTAGTTTTGGATGGAGTCGATTGGAGACTGATGGACAAACGGTAAAACTAAACACCACCTCTGGTGGCGGCAATGAGTATAACTTGCCCTCGGGCTATCAGGCACCGTTTGACGCCGCACAAGGAAAAACAAGGATGCTGCTCGTTGCAGTCAAGGATGCAGACGCAGTTAAGATTATCAACACCCCCACGCTCAGTAAGGCGGCCGCGGAATTGCTCGGCGCAGCGTCTGATGCCGTGTTGCCGCATGGCTCGTTTGATGGCTTGGTTGTCGATTTTGAAACATTGAAAGGCACACAAAGCCGCCAAAACTACACGACATTCTTAACCTCTTTGCAAAAACTGCTAAAAGCGCAGAATAAACTGCTGTACGTCGCAGTGCATCCCGGTCGAACAGGGCTGACGTATTATGATGGGTATGACTATCAAGTGATAGGGGAACTGGCGGACAAGGTAATATTGATGGCGCATGACTATAATGCAAAGACGCTGACACAGGCAGAAATGGCAAGCGGTATTGTTATGACCCCTGTTGCGCCGATTGCCGATGTGTACGATGCGCTGTCTATTATCACGAATAAGGACACAGGCGTTGTAGACCGCAGTAAAATTGTGTTGCAACTTAGCTTTGCAACCGCGCAGTGGAAAATGAAAAACGGCAAAGTAATTAATGCGACACCTTACACACCTGACTATGAAGCCGTGGTCACTAGGATGAAATCAGGCGCTGCATTAAAGTACAGCGCAAAGGATGAAAGTCCCTACATCACGTTTTATAGTGCCGAGGATCAAACCGAAAACGTTCTCTGGTATGAGGATTCACGAAGCTTGGCGGCGAAAATCCAACTTGCCACACGCTTTGGCATTACAAACGCGTCACTCTGGCGCATCGGTACGATTCCAGAATACAGTGCTGATTTCAATTTAGATGTGCTACCAACGGTGTTGTCCTATAAGTAAAATTTTTTTCAGAAGTCTAAAAGATACAGCCGCCCCGTGGGCGGCTGTATCTTTTAGACTTCTGTTGTTTTTCGGTGCAAATACTGTCCATATCCTTTTTGCCCTAGGAATACGCCGTCCTTGGCTATGATTTGCCCTCTGGCGATGGTCATTACGGCACGTCCCTGGATTGGGATGCCTTCATAGGGGGTGTAGTCACAGCGTTCATGCAAAGAATCATGGGTAATCGTGTGCGTTGCAGTTGGGTCAAATAGTACAATATCCGCGTCAGCACCAACCTGTAACAACCCTTTTTGGGGGTATAATCCGAACAATTTGGCAGGGTTTGAAGAACACAAGGCAACCATCTGTTGTAGGGTCAAGCGACGTTGCTGTACCGCAGAGAAAAGCAACGACATGCGGGCTTCCACCCCGGGGAGACCATTCGGGCATTTGGTGAAATCCTGACCGCCAAGCTGTTGTTTTAGCGTAAAGTCAAAGGGACAATGGTCGGTGGCGACCGTACTGATGACGCCGTCACGCAACGCAATCCAAAGTGCGTCTTGGGATAACTGGTCACGCAAAGGGGGACTGCAAATGGCCTTGACCCCGTCATGTAAGTACTGCGATTCGTCTAAAAACAAATACTGGGGGCATGTTTCCGCAAAAATCTGGCTACCAGACTGAGCGCGCGCCATCGTAAACGCGTTAAGCCCCATGGCTGAGGATAGATGTACGATGTACAACGGTGCATTGTCCGCCGCCTGTGATAAGCTGGCTAGCCGTAGTACCGCTTCTGCTTCGGTGATAGGGGGGCGGCTACGCGCGTGCCAGATTGGCTCTGTTTGTCCGCGCGACACGTGCAATGCGCGCAACGCGGTCACTGCGGCATGATTTTCAGCGTGGACACATAGTAACATCCCCAGTGCCTTGGTGCGGCGTAGCACACGAACAATATCGTCGTCCTGCAAACGGTAATCATACGTGAGGTAGGCTTTTACGCTGGGGACACCGCGCTCGCAAAGTGTTGCCAAATCAGCAAGGACAGTCTCGTCCACATGCTGTAGCACCCCGTGTAGACCGTAATCGATGACGGCGTTGCCCTGTGCTATCAGCTGATAGGCATCCAGTTGATGGGTTAAGGAACAGCTTTTCGGACCAAACCCCATGTGGTCAACAATCGTCGTTGTGCCGCCAATCGCGGCGGCAACCGTGCCTGTGTAGAAATCGTCAGAGGCACGCGCGATGCCGACATCAAGGTCAAAATGCGTATGCACATCTACGCCGCCGGGCAACACAAATAAGCCTGTGGCATCAATACATGTTTCGCCCTCATCGTCGAGCCCTGGTCCTATGTCAGCAATTTTGCCATCACGAATCAGAACATCGCCTTGCCCAATGGCATGGGGGGTGACTATCGTGCCGTCTTTTAGAATCATTCGGAAATAACGGCAATTGCTTCAATTTCGACCTTCGCCCCTCTTGGCAACGCGGCGACTTGCACGCAGGATCTGGCTGGTGGTGCGCCCTCAAAATAGGTAGCATATACTTCGTTTACAGCTGCAAAATCCTGTAAATCCGTCAAAAATACCGTGGTTTTCACGACATCACGCATGGTAGCACCGCCCTCGGCAAGGATTGCTTTCACATTATCAAGTGATAGGGTGGCGGCTTTACGAATGTCGGCAGTCTCTAAGTGTCCCTCTGGGGAAAGGGGTAGCTGACCAGAAGTGAAAATCGTATGTCCTGCACAGATTCCTTGGCTGTAAGGACCGATAGCCCCAGGGGCATGATTGGTTGCAATTATCTTATTCAACGTGACGCCTCCTAATTAACTTGAAGTGTGCTGACGCGTTCTTGCATGATAGCGGCGAACGCTTCAACAGACATAGTGCCGATATCGCCCTCTTTGCGGCAACGGACGGCCACAGTGTTTGTTTCAGACTCTTTATCGCCTATGACTAACATATAGGGAATTTTTTCGGTTTGCGCTTCTCGAATTTTATAGCCAACTTTTTCGTTACGCGGGTCAAATTCAACGCGGAATCCCTCGCGGCACAGTGTATCATAGACTGCGCGCGCCGCGTCTATATTCCGTTCTGTTAGTGGGATAATGATTGCTTGTGTGGGTGCCATCCAAAGTGGCAGCGCGCCTGCGTATTTTTCAATGAGCAAAGCCAAGGTGCGCTCATAACAGCCGATAGACGTGCGGTGTATGACAAAGGGGAACTGCTTGGCGCCATCAGAATCGATGTACGTCATGCCAAAACGCTCTGCCAGCTGGAAATCCACCTGCACTGTGATAAGGGTATCGCGCTTGCCATGGACATTTTTGATCTCGATATCAAGTTTAGGACCGTAGAATGCCGCGCCGCCCACTTCTTCTGTGTAGGGTAGCCCCAAGGAATCCAACATGCCGCGCATGTTGTCCTCAACTTCACGCCATTGCGCCGCACTGCCAATGTATTTGGAAGGGTTGGCAGGATCGCATTTGGCAAAGGTATAGCTGACATCGCCGTCAAGCCCGACGGCCTTGAGCATGTAATTCGCTAAGTCAACACAACCAATAAATTCCGCCTCTAGTTGGTCGGGGCGGCAAGCGATATGCCCTTCCGAGATGGTAAACTGACGTACACGAATCAGCCCGTGCATTTCGCCACTGTCCTCATTGCGGAATAGGGTAGATGTCTCGTTAAAACGCATAGGCAGGTCGCGGTAGGAACGTGTCCGTTGTAAATACACTTGGAATTGGAAGGGGCAAGTCATGGGGCGCATGGCGAATACTTCGCCCTCGGCGTCAGGGTCGCCCATAATGAACATGCCATCACGGTAGTGATCCCAATGTCCTGAGATTTTATATAAGTCGCGTTTTGCCATCAGTGGCGTTTTTGTTAGTAAGTAGCCGCGGCGTTGTTCCTCGTCCTCTACAAAGCGTTGCAACAGCTGAATCACACGCGCACCCTTAGGCATTAGGATAGGCAATCCCTGCCCGATGTAGTCAACGGTGGTGAAGTATTGAAGCTCGCGCCCTAGGCGATTATGGTCGCGCTTTTTGGCTTCCTCTAGCTGCGTTATGTGCGCCTCTAAGAGTTCCTTTGTTTCAAACGCAGTGCCATAAATGCGGGTGAGCATTTTATTCTTGGAACTGCCGCGCCAATACGCACCTGTGGCCGACAAAAGTTTGAAAGCTTTGATGCGCCCTGTGTGATCCACATGAGGACCAGCACAAAGGTCGATAAATTCCCCTTGCTTGTAAAAGCTGATGACGGCCTCTGCTGGCAAATCTTGTATCAGCTCTTGTTTATAGGGTTGGTCTTTCATCAGCGCTAACGCATCGGCACGTGACATTTCCAAGCGTTCAACGCGAAAGCGTTCTTTGATAATTTTCTTCATTTCGGCTGTAATGGCGGCAAGTTCGGTCTCTCCAATTGACACTGAGGCATCAAAATCATAGTAAAAACCGTTTTCGATAGATGGTCCAATGGCTAGTTTCGTATCAGGAAAAAGCCGCAGGACGGCTTGTGCCATAATATGTGACGTTGTATGGCGAATTGTTTGCAAGTCAATTACTTCGTTCATTTGTATCTCCCCCATAACGCTTTTGAATAGTATACACCTTTTTTGTCGCTTTTACAAGAGCGAACTAGCAGATATCATACGAATCCTCAAGAAAAATGAACCATTCATTTTTGAAATCTGCCGATAGACGACGCAGTCGAGAAAGCTGGATTATGGTATGTCGGCGACCTTTTGTTATTTGTCGCGCAGTTGGTAATGGATAGGCATTCTATGCTTGGACATAGTATATCAAAAAGGCAGAGGGGAATGTCCCCCTCTGCCCTGCGTAACATCATATGTATGTGACCTTAGCTAACGACTGTTGCCCCTTTGCTACTGGCGGCAGCCCATTCATCAAAGCCCTTCATGACAGCGTCATAGGTTTTTTGGCTTAATTCTGGCAATTTACCATCATACATTTCCTTGACAGAATCAAAGGCTTCTTGTGCCATTTTACGCATATCGTCGATTTTAGCAGGGTCTCCGCCTGTGATGGCCTTTGCATAATCTAGGATACGGGTAGAGGTTTGCTTCACACCGTAGTAGCCCTCTTCGCCAACGTCTTCTTTTGCCTTTGCAATTAGTTTTTCTTTGTCCTCAGTTGTTAAGGAGGGATCCCAGTCGTACGTGCCATCTGGGTTTTCAACAAGCACATCAAACACGCTCTCGACCTTGCTGGCATCAAACACTGTTGGAACGCCGCCGTTTGCTGTTTGTGATTGACCTACTTGACGGACAAGCTGACTAACGACATCTTGCAAGCCCTGTATGTAAGCTTTTTCGCCTGCATCCAACTCCGCTAGTTTGGCGGTGTTTGGCTTGTAGGTGTTTCCTGTGTTCTGGGTCGCGCTAGGGATGTAGCTATCAACATCTGCGGTGGTTTGCGGCGCAACTTCTTCGGGCACTGCTGCGGACGCGCTTTTCGTGCTGGCGGCAGCGGTATACACCGCGCTGGTACTAGCACCATTGACTCCTGAAATACTCATACCGGTTCCCTCCGTGTTAGTGTTATATTTATTTCGGTATCCGAAATGACACTACAAATTATGTATCGTGATTTTCGCGGCTGACTTTAGCGCAAAAGATAGGTTTGTTACATTAAATTTTTCTAATGCTAGTATATACCAATCTCGACAGAAATGCAACCATAAATTTGCCCTTGTGCAAGGGTTGCGCCTATGGTATGATACGTATAATTATTGCTTGCCACAATGTAAAAAAACCAATTGTGTAACAGAGGTATGATATATGAAACTAACACGCATTCTTAGCGTCATCATCGCAATGCTCATCCTCATAGCCACCGTTTCGGCCTGCTCGATTCCCACAGCGCGCGTGCGAGCCATTCGTGAGAAATCGACAGAGGACGCAAAAAAGGCAGGGGAGGCATACGCCGCCGAGCTAGCGGCAGAAGCAGCGGCAGAAGCCGCCGAAGCGTCAGGCGAAGGGGATGAAAGCGCTGAAGCAGCCGCTGTCACCGAGCCTGAGCCGACACCCGCGGTGTCTGTGCCAGTGGCGAATTATCCTGCTCGTGATAATCTAGCGGCCGCGCCTGTGACCCTTGCGGCTGGTATCTTTACAGTGGGCACAGAGATAATGCCAGGACGATATACGTTGAAAGCACAGGGGATTGCACTCGTTTCGCTTGTGCTTAATGGCGTCGCAGAATACGAGGGCGTCCTAAACGACGGCGCACAGGATGCCAATGTGGGGACATCCACCGTGTCGCTTGATTT
>JAVBKJ010000059.1:0-3989 GCA_031554075.1 Oscillospiraceae bacterium
TCGTGAGCCAGAGAAAATGCTTCCATTGTGTTTTCAGGACGATAGGCAGACGCACCGCGGTGACCGTAAATTTTTGCTGACATGTAGCATCACTCCTGTATATTTTAATAGTACTTGCGTACAATATGCTTACCTTTATGATTGGTAAAGGATACTAAACGAGGGGATGTGCTAATATGCAAGCTGTTATAGACAGAGATGGCTGTATTTCCTGTGGATTATGCCCTGAAACCTGCCCTGAGGTGTTCCGTATGGCAAGTGATGGTTTGGCTGAAGTGTATGTAAATGAGGTGCCAGAGGACGCGGCAGAGACGGCAGAAGAGGCCGCAGATGTTTGTCCTGTGTCTGTCATCTCGATACGTTAGACATCTTAAAACTGCGGCGGGCGCTTGCGCCCTACATAATGACGTTAACTGCGTCGCCCGCTGTCTTTGACAGCAGATTTATTGTATAATAACCTCACGGCGTAAGCGGAAGCAAGCTTCCGACGCCTGAGAGAACATTGACGACTAAATCTGCAAGCGGTGCTTGCGCGACTACGTCGCCCGCTGTCTTTCGACAGCAGATTTATTGTATCACACTTTTGGCAGAACGCAAACCAATTCTTGCAAAAAAGCCTTGCATATGGTAGGCTGTAGTGGCTAGGTAATAGAGAAAAGATATCGCTTTTTAATAGCCGCACACATTAGCAAGATGATTTCTTGCTTTTACTTGGGAAGGTGGAAATTATATGAATAAAATCATAGCAATGGTCATGACCGCCATGTTGGCGTTGACATTGACCGCCTGTAACGCAGTGCCGAAAGTGAGCGTTGGTATCGTGTTGCCTACAAAAGATGAGCCACGTTGGGTGCAAGATGAAGCTCGTTTCAAAGAAGCGCTTGCAGGCACAGATTACACAGTTCAGATTTTGTTTAGCCAAGGTTCTTCCGCTAAGGAAAAAGAGAACGTTGAAGCGTTGTTGACAAAGGGCATTCAAGTCCTTATCATTTGCCCACACGATGGTGCTGCCGCTACTGCTGCTGTGGAAGCTGCTCGCAAAGATGGCGTCAAAGTGGTTGCTTACGACCGCTTAATCACAGGCACGGACGCTGTGGATTATTACGTGACATTTGACTCCGTTGCTGTTGGCAAGGCTCAGGGGCAGTACTTAATCGACAATGCAACAGGCACCGGCAACCCCTTATACCTATATGCTGGTGCCGCCTCTGACAATAATTCGTTCTTATTTTTTGAAGGCGCATGGTCTGTGTTGCAACCAAAGATTGCAGACGGCACATTTGTTATCAAGAACGCAACAGAAGCTGTGGCTTTGCAAGCTAACCTAACACTAAGCCGTGACCAAATGAGTGCCATTATTGGTCAAGTTACGACCAATTGGGATTTTAACGGCGCTAGAAACAAAGCAGAAGCAAACTTGTTTGCCGCCTCCGCGGAAGACAAAGGCAATGTCTATATCTTAGCACCAAACGACGGTACAGCCCGTGCGATTGCCGATGCTTTTGCCGCTGACCCTGCGATCACATCCTACAAAGTGACTGGGCAAGACGCTGAAAAAGACTCCGTTCAATACATAATTGACGGCAAGCAATCCATGACCGTGTTCAAAGATGTGCGCACCTTGGTGAAAGATGCTATCGACATGGCGATTTCTATTCTTAAAAACCAAACCCCAACAACAACAGGCAGCAGTGATAATGGCAAAATCAGCGTACCCACCAAGCAAACCGAGGTTCTTGTAGTAAAACAAGACAACGTAAAATCCATCTTGGTGGATTCTGGTTACTATGCTGCGACAGATTTCACAGGGGCTACCTAACGCCGTTGTCGTAATAAAAATTGCCATACACAAGGCAAAACATTAAGAACTTCAAAAAAACACTTCCCAAACGCCCAAAAATCTGTTACACTAATGGTAGTGTAGCAGTTTTTTGTTTTTTGCGCTTCGCCAGTTTTGCAATTGAATGTATGCAAGCATCATTAGCGACGTGGCGCTGTTATTTGCAGTTATATTTTTATATTTATCATATATCCGCCAGTGAGCCAGTTAGAAGTGCTTGTTTTATCAGAATTTGTAATGAATGGATGTCATGTATGAGCGAACGTAAGGTACTCCGCGCTCTTGTCGTGGATGATAACGAGATAAATTTAATGGTGTGCGAGGAACTCTTGCAGGAGTTTTCCTTTGAAGTCCATATGGCGGACAGTGGGTTTCGTGCTATCGAAATTGCGGAAAATAATCATTTTGACATTGTGTTTTTAGACAACGAAATGCCCGAAATGAACGGGCTTGAAACGTGCCGTCGTTTGCGCGCCCTGCCTAACGGCTGGTCCACAGTTTCCATTATTGCGCTAACAGGGCATGATGTAGACGACCATAAAGAGCAGTACAAGGCAGCAGGCATGACTGGCTGGCTTACAAAACCCTTGGCGTTAGATGCGTTGACCGAGGTTCTCAAAAACGCGCTGGGTGACCGCATTGGCAACGCACGAGACGCAGTGGCTGAGGACACGCCTGCGTGGTTTCATGTGCTGGCTACAGTGCCGCTACTCGACCCCATCAAGGGCATTAGTTTTTTGCGCAATCAATACACGCCCTATCGCAAATTATTGTCTGCATTTTTGTTGCAAGTGGAATTTATGGTGCCCATTTTAGAAGCCTGTGTCAGCCAAGGGGAGCTTCGTCGCTATGCTATCGAAGCCCATAGCTTTAAGGGCAGTCTGACCAATATTGGGGCTAGTTCGTTGGCTAGCGCCGCAAGAGAGCTTGAAGTACTGGCGGATGCTGGCGATATCAATGCCGTTAAAGAGAAAAATTTTAGGTTTGCACTGAATTTAAGCGTGCTGGCAGGGGCGATAAAAGAAGCTTTGAATGCGGATGTCCCCCCGCAGGAGACAATGCCAGTAGGCGACATGACAACGCTTGGGTCACGACTACAACTGGCTCTGGAACGCTTGCTCGATTTTGAAACAGGCGACACGATTGAAATTATAGCTGAATTGCGCGGCTTTCATTACACTGCTGACATTGATAGTCAACTACGCTTAATTGAAGCCATGATGGATTCTTACTCCTATGAACTTGCAGTTAGCAAGCTTGAAAAGATGATTTCCATGGTAATGGGGGAGGCAATTCTATGAACCAAGAAATTAAAAAAAGAGTTATCCTATGTGTCGATGATAACCCGACAAATCTACGCATTTTGGATGAAACGTTGCGAAGCGAATACAAAATTCACACCGCCCCTTCGGGCGAATGGGCGATGGCGTTTTTACAAAAAAAAGTACCTGATCTTATCCTGTTGGATGTGCGCATGGAAGGCATGACGGGACACGACTTTATTAAGCAAGTCAAGAATACACCCATTCTTGAGGATATTCCTATCATCTTTTTGACAGCCTCGGAGGGTATGGAAGATGAAGTTATGGCGTTTCAAGCAGGGGCAGTGGATTATATACGCAAGCCCATTGTGCCAACCCTTGTGTTGGCGCGTGTTATGATTCATTTAGAGCTGGCTGTGTACCGTAAATCGCTGGAAGAGTTGGTAGTGGAACGTACGAAAAAGCTTGAAAAAGCACAGGATTCTATTTTGAGCCTGCTTGCCAATGTATCCTCCTATCGTGACGAGGAAACAGGTGCACATATTCGCCGCACCACTGAGTATGCGGCGGTGCTAGTGCGAGCGTTGCGCAGTGCCAATAAGCAAGGATATCTCTTGTCGGAAACATATGGCGAGGACATTATCAAATCTGCAAAACTACACGACATCGGTAAGGTGGCCGTGCCAGACGCCATTTTGCTCAAACCAGGCAAACTGACAGAGGAAGAATTTGAAACGATGAAGCTGCACACTGTCTATGGCGCGAGCATGATAGACGATGCGATTCAGGATTTGCAGGACGCCTCATTTTTGTCTGTGGCACATGAAATCATTATTGGTCACCATGAAAAATGGAATGGACGTGGCTATCCTAACGGGCTTGCAGGC
>JAVBKJ010000134.1:0-9954 GCA_031554075.1 Oscillospiraceae bacterium
TCGGCATGTCCTGTTTTTTGAATGTACTCGCACACAGTGTAGGGTAGCCATACGAGGTCATCACTGCAACGGGTACGGACACCGCGGTCGGCGGCATGGGGATCTATGCGACGTGAGGGGTGCCACCAATGTTGTACATCGCCTTCTTCAAACTGATGCGCGCAGGCGCGTAATATCTGATTATAGGCAAAACGGGGGTCAGCGTACACCGCGGCGCACACGTCCTGTAGTTGGTCGCGAAAGCCATACGCGCCACCACATTGGTAGAGCGAGGTGCGTGCAAACAAACGATTTGCCAGCACTTGATATAGCGACCAGCCATTTAGATAGTGATTCAAGGGTTGAGATGGTGTTTCGACTGAAATAGGACGCACGCGACTGACCCACCAAGTTTTGGTAGAGGACAAAGCCGCCATAGCGGTATCCCAGTCTGCCAGCTCTGTGACACGGTCAATACCCGGTTCGTTCAACGACGCACCCAAAACAATAACGCCGCGTAGGGTGTTGCCGTGGGTGGTTAATGTCACTGTGGTGGCAAAACAGGGGTCTAATCCTGCACCTGTTTGCCCACCATATTGTCCCATATGCCACGCGTTTCGGTCACAGGTATAGGTTTGTGGTTCTGGTTGGGAAGCAAGTACCATCGTTTGGGGCGCAAACGCGGTGTTATAGACGTTACGGGCGCGCAGGCAGTGTCGTCCCGCGTCCCACGAGGTGCAAACATGACGGCGATGGCGGCTATCCACCCCTAAAATCACGTCACACGTATGACTAATGCGACAGGCATCTGCCCCCTGCACTTCGATGGTTATGACACGTGACATTCGATTGTGAGGGACAAACACATGCGTTGTAATAACCGATTCTTTCACGTATTTCTCATATTTGACAAATCCAAATCCGTACGTGATACGCACTTCCCAGCCGTCTAGGTCGGCAAACGGGGACACCGTAAGCCCCAATAGTGACAGCTGGATCACTTCACTGGTTTGCAACGCGCGCGGGTCGTTGTCCCATGGGGTCAGCTTGTTTTCGCGTGCGTTACCGCGCCACACATGCCCAAGACCACTATCGCGCACCAACGCACCAAAACTCTGGTTTGCCAGTGTGTGGCTCCATGCGGCACGTGGCATCGTACCCTTTATGCTAAAACAAAAGGCATTATCGTCATCCCACCAAGTGTCAACTGGTTGAGGGGCATCCCAATACGGGCCAAACGCCGAGATAGGCGTGTGTACGCCTGTGGGTGACGGTCGTGCTTGGCGGTGCTCGTGTTTTTGTCCGTCTAGCACCAGCGCGGCGGCGGAGAGTAATAAATGTGTTTGACTGTTATCGAGGGCGGAGGCGTCCACAATATGCACACCGCCGCGCGCGCCGAGCAACGCTTCACAGCCGATGGATTTTAGTGTCTCCATAATATGGGCGCGCTGTGGTCGGCGGTAATCACCGCTATCATGGGTCAAGATAACGGCATCAAACGACACACCCAACAAGGATAAAAAGCGGCATTGACGCAATAGGCGGCTTAGTCGCTCGGTTTGTGCGTCTGCGCCCATACAAATGAGGATTGGCAAATCGCCCGAAATACCCCATTGCCAGAGCGTACTTTGCCCAAGCTGATTGTGTTCTGCGTCAAAGGATTGACGTTTGCGCGACTCTGTGATAAAGACTAAGTCTGTCAGCCAATCTAGCGCAATATGTGCTTCGGCGGGCGTGAGGGCTAGCAGGCGGATAGCGCCATCCATGCCAGCGGATTCCGCTTGTGCGCCGAGTTTTAGCGTTCGGATAGCTGTACTAATGGCATCCTCTTTGGTGGCGGCGACCGCCATGGCAAGCGTTACCTGCCGCGACGCGCCGGGGGCTAATGTGACTGTGAGACGTAACAGTGCGCAGGGGTCAAGCACGGCGCCTTGCGTGCCGCCAGTGGGGGTTGCCATGGACAGGGAGGACGCACCACCGCGAGGCAACGCCAATTCTCGCGACGTATCAGCGACCACGTCAGACGCGTCGCACGTGATGGCCATATGCGATTCAACTTGTTTGCCGCGCGCACGGCGTTTGAAGTGAATGGTTTGCCCCTCGATACTACTTTCTAGGAAAAGTTTAGAAAACGCGGGATGACTTTCGTAGTCGGGGCGTGGTGCTAACACTGGTTCTAAATAGGCGTATACCGTGAATGTCTGCGTTTCTTTGCCAATGTTACGCAGCAACAGTGACCGTTGTTCACCATGTTCGTCACGGGGGACACGCGCCGTGATGGTCGTGTGCAGCGTATCAGTCACCATGTCCCAACGAACAGCATTCATATCAAAATTGGTGGTGTACTGTGCGTGAGGGGACAAAACGGGGGCGGCGGTCATGCCCAGCCAATGCGCCTCTTGCTTGATAAAAAACTGCCAGCCAAGACCGTATTGTGTTTGGTCAGCCTCAAAGCGTGTGAGGGCTAACGTGCCAGACTGCGAAGCGGTCAAACCGCCGTCTGTGCAGAATAGTGTATAGGATGAATTGGACAGCACACCGCAATATGGCTGTGTGATATCACAGCCCTTGCATTCTCGTTCCCAACCTGAAACCACAGAACGGGCGGGCTTTTCTGGCACTTCTGCCCCCTTTGCCTTCATCACAACGCCGTCCTGCGGCACTTTTTCCTCTAGTAATTCGTGATAGGCACCCATTTCGGGGTCACTCATAAACCGTTTTTGCATGATATTATGACAGAGGATATTGTCAATGGCGAGCAAGCTCATGCCCAAATGGTGGGACATATAGCACTTGACAGGCATAAAAGCTTGGTTATCTGTCAGGCGCGATGGTGTAAAGTCGGCGGCTTCACAGAGACCATACCGCCCCTCGAGCCCCATACTTTGCAATCGACGTAAGTTTGCCACTGCGGCGGTTGGTGCGACCATCAGTGCTAGGAAGCTAGAATAGGGCGAAATGACAATGTCTTTGCCCAAACCGCGCTTATAGGCAAGGCGTGGGTCACCATGCGCCTTATATTGATAGTTCAGTGAGGTATCAAAGGCAAAAAAGCAGGATTCGGAGATGCCCCACGGCACGTTGCGCTCGATACCACGTTTTTGGTGACAGTACACTGCGAATTTTAGGCTCTCATATAACAGAGAGTTATCAGGACAGGGCATTAAAAGATGCGGCATGAAGTACTCAAACATTGTGCCAGTCCATGAGGTCATACCTGCGTATCGGTCGCGCGTTGCCAACACACGTCCTAGGCGACGCCAGTGGTGCCGCGGCACTTGTCCACGCGCGATGGCAAGGTAGCTCGTTTGCCGCGCTTCACTCGCTAAGAGGTCGTAGTAACTTTCGGTCGGGCGGTTTAATTCCAAATCAAAGCCGATGTAAAACAAACGGCGTTGCGTGTCGTAGAGGGGACGGAAATCCATGGCTTCGTACAGCACATTGACACGATGCGCTAAATCCTCTGCCGCCGCATCTCCAATTGTCAACAAGCCCTCACGCAGGGTCACATAGTAGCCTGCTAAATTGCCAGAGTCGACAGTACTCACGCAAATTGGGCGCAAGGGTTGCAGGGTGGCGGTGTCATACCAATTGTATAAATGACCGTGCCACTTTGGTAGTTGTTCTAGTGTCGAAATGGTGCGGTCGATAAAATGCAGCACTTTATCACTGTCGGCAAGTTCTAGGTCAAGCGCCGCCAAGGCTGAGAGTAATCCCAAGCCAATATTGGTGGGGGAGGTGCGACGTGCCAACCCAGCGGCGGGCTGTTCCTGCCAGTTGTCGGGCGGTAAGAAATGGTCGTCTGCGGTGACAAGTTCTTCAAAGTATCGCCAGATGAGGGCGGCTTGTTCCCTCAAAAATGCCTGATCTTCTGAGGACAACCGTTCTTTGCGACGAATTGGTTTGGATATGATCGCCGCCATAGCCGCGCTTGTTAGCCATAGAATCCCCAACACGACGCCAAAGGACGTATTCGTCAATAATAAACAGGCAAATCCCCAGATAGCAACCCAATAAAAATGGCGCAGATAGCCCCAAACAGACTGCACAGCGGCATGTTCCGCGTCTGCCGCAGTGCGCCAACTGAGTAACCGTTTTTGCGAGACATGTAGCCGCCACAGGGCAGTCAAAACAGCGTGAAAATGCCATAATCCTTGTAATGGCAAGAACCATAGCTGTAGCACCGTCTGATAGACAACGCCCTTAAAACCGCCGATAATGGTCGAATGGAAACGTTGTCCGCCACTGGCACCGCCGCGCGCCGCCAGCTGTCCTGCGGAAATGAGCAAATGTGAGCAGAGTGCCAAGACAGAGAGAACAGCCAACATGTCAAATGCGCCGCCCACCGCAATCGCGGCGGTCAGATAGCATACGAACAGAAAGGGGGTCATACTGCGCCGCAGGTTATCAAAAATCTGAAAGCGTGCTAAAGACGATAAGGGATTTGCTTCTTGTTTTTGAGAATTATTTGTAGATGGAACGGTTCTGCCAATCCACGCCGCAATCTGCCAGTCACCACGAACCCAGCGATGACCCCGTTCAAGCCAGGTGGAAACATGGGCAGGAAACCCGTCACTCCATTCAATATCGCCCACAAAACCTGCGCGCAGATACGAACCTTCAAGTAAGTCATGAGAAAGAATACGGTTTTCGGGCAAACGATTGTCGAGACAGGTCAAAAAGGTGTCAACATCGACCACGCCCTTGCCAACAAAACTACTGGTACCAAAGTAATCCTGATAAACGTCCGAGACGTTACCGCTGTAAGGGTCAAGCCCGCCTGCCCCTGCATACAGACGGGTAAAAAGGCTTCGCCCCGCACTTTGTAAATCAATAGAAACACGAGGTTGCAGCACACCAAACCCAGCCACGACGCGGCGTTTGTCATCTAAGATTGGTCGATTTAAGGGGTGAAGCATCGCCCCAATGAGGGGATTTAACGTACCTGCGGAAAGGCATGTGTCCGCATCGAGGGTGACGACATAGCGTGTTTGTAGTAGATGTGTCACGTCGCCCACAAGGGTTTGCAGACCATTGTTTTTTTGGCGCAAGGCACGCATGAGTTCGGTTAATGCACCGCGCTTACGCTCCCAACCCATATAACGGTTTTCAGATGCACAATATTGTCGCCCGCGGCAAAAAAGATAAAATCGTGCGCCGTAACGGTGGTTTAATGCGGCGATAGCCTGTGTCGCGGCGTTACGTACCTCGTCATCCTGCGCGCTAACGGCTTCCGTGTCGTCACGTAAGTCACATAGCAATCCATACGAGACGACATCGCCGCTATCACGATTGCTTAGATAGTACTGCTCTAATTTTTGGGCAAACTGCTTACCATGCTCTGGTTTGGATAGCACGGTTGTAATTACACATAGGGTCGCACCCTCGGGCGGTAACCCGTCGTGATATCGCAACCGCGGGATATGTGTCGGCTTTTTAAGCCGTACTGCGGCAAAATCAGAGATGGTTTTGCTCAAATCAAACAGCGGAATGGCGGCTAATAACGCCACCCACACATGGTTTGTTACAAGCAATGTGATGCCCATGCCAAGGAACATGAGCCCCAAAACAGCCATAAAGTATAGTCTGCCAGCGCGGGTAGATGGTTTGTCACCCAATGGTTTTTGAAACAAAAAGTACCCAACATGCTTAGAGACACCGATGTCAGCTTGTTGGGCAAGTGTGAGTGCTTTACTGGCGACATGTTGCTCGGACATATGGAAACGGTGGCTAAGGCGCGATACTTCTAACCGATACGCCTGACGTGAGGATTGGCTCATGTTGGTATAATGCCCTGAGGGGTCTTGCCGCAATAGGGACTCAACGACGCTCGCCTCCTGCAAAAGGCGGCTTACATCGGCACTGGCAAACAGGCGCAAGCTTGTGATGACATTGCCCAGTGCCAGCGTTAAGGCGGCGTGCTTCGTCTTTGCAACGGCGGCAAGCTCTTCCGCACCATGGGGGGCAGCGCTTCCCTGCGCCATGGATTGCAGGACGACGCGCTCCGCCGCAAAGGGATTATTGGCGGCGTTAGACTGAAACCCTTTCAAAATGACGCCCATTTCTTGACAGCAAGAAGCTGCCACGCTGATGAGCGCGGTTTTTAAGCAGGGAATTAGGATGCTGATATCCTTTTCCGTGAGGGCGCGTTCTGCCTGCAGCCCCTTTAGAAACATCGACATGCGTGCCACAGTGACACCGCCCTGCAAGGCGCGTGTCATTGAGCTCATAGCGGTATAGACATAGGGTAACCCCGAGGTCACGTCAAGCTCAAGACGTCCAACGCCTCGTAATGACAGGGCGGCCTGTTTGGCCTCTCGTTCCAGCAGATATCGGTTATCGAGCAACCATTCAAACTCCTGTGGGATGCTCTTTTGTGTGCGGCTCCATGCGGACACACGGGTTGCCATAGTTTCGATGGTGTTGAGGTCGCGTATGATATGACGGCGCAACGTTCTGGCATTGGTATGTCCCTGTATTTGTAGCAACTTGGCCTCGTTGGCACCGTATCGCTCAAGATTAGCGTCATCGACTGCTACCCCGAGAACTCTTTGACTCATAATGTCCTCCAAACAAAGCGTAGTAGACTTGTATTGTTGCCCAATAACTGTGACAATATACGGTTTTTGGATTTTGACACCATGATTAGAGCGGGTTTGGTGGCATTTTTGATAATAAATGTGAATCGAAAATTAGAGCAATTGTATAAAAACACTTGCCTATTGCGCGGCATTATGGTAGACTTGGAAATCATTATGGTATTTGTGCAAGTTGTTTGTATGAGTGAGGGACGCAAATGGAATACATGTTTTCAACGGCGATGGCGGCCTTAAAACCATCCGCCATCAGAGAAATATTAAAGGTGACGGCAGACAAAGAGGTTATCTCTTTCGCGGCTGGCAATCCTGCCCCTGAGACGTTTCCTGTGACCCAATTGCAGGCGTTGGCGTGCAGAGTGCTAGAGACGCAGTCGTCCCAAGCGTTGCAGTATGGCGTCACGGAGGGCTATGCCCCCCTGCGCCAAAGTATCGCAGATAGATTACAGACAAAGTATCAAATCGGGCGCGACTTTGATAGCACTATTGTTGTGTCGGGCGCACAGCAAGGTATCGAGCTAACGGCTAAGGTGTTATGTAACCCTGGCGACACTGTGCTATGTGAAGACCCCAGCTTTATCGGAGCGCTGAATAGTTTTCGCGCACATGGGCTGCAATTACATGGTTTGCGGATGGATGAACAGGGCTTACGACCCGACGCACTGGAACACGCACTTCAAACTGTGCCGCGCGTTAAAATACTCTACACCATACCCACCCATCAAAACCCGACGGGTCTTACCATGTCAGCAGAACGCCGCCCACAGATTTTAGCATTGTGCCAACAATACGGCGTTTACATCATAGAGGACAACCCCTATGGCGATTTAAGCTTTGATGCGGTCCCACCGCCTGCCATCAAAACAGGGGACACAGAGGGCATTGTGATTTATGTGGGTTCTTTTTCCAAGATAATTGCGCCGGGGATACGATTGGGCTACGTTTGCGCACCTGCCCCGATTGTAGATAAAATCGTGGTTGCCAAACAAGCGGCAGATGTTCACTCAAACCTGTTTTTTCAGATGATTGTACACGCATACATGACAGAAAATGATATAGATGCCCATATTCAAAACTGTTGTGACCTATACCGCACAAAGCGCGACCAGATGGTCACGCTGTCGCGACGTTACTTATCCTCTCATGCGGAGGTCTACGAGCCGAAAGGCGGACTGTTTTTGTGGTGTGTTTTACGCAACGAGCAGGACAGCACTGAGTTTTGCCGCAAGGCGGCGGCACAAAAGGTCGCCGTTGTGCCAGGTAGTGCTTTTTTAGCAGACACAACAGCGAAAACAGCAGGCTTCCGTTTGAATTTCTCCCTACCAACCCCAGCACAGATAGACAAGGGGATGGCCATATTGGGGTCTATCATATCCTAAGTAAGCTAAGGTCAAAAACAAGGATAAAGGAGCAACACTATGCAAAAACCTAGAGTTTTCAGCGGCATACAGGCAACAGGGCGGCAGACAATCGGCAATTTCGCAACGGTGCGCAATTGGCCACTGCTTGCACAAACGAATGATTGTATTTACTGTGTTGTCGATTTACACGCTATAACAGTGACACGCAAACCAGAGGACTTGCGCCGCGAATCCATGGAGATGTTCGCCTCGCTACTAGCGTGCGGCATTGACCCCGAGGAGAACATTCTATTCATGCAAAGTCATGTGGCAGGACATTCACAGCTGGCGTGGTTATTGGGCTGTCATACAATGTTTGGGGAACTGTCTCGTATGCACCAATTTAAGGACAAGTCTGCCCGACATGCAACCAATATTAATGCAGGATTGTTTACGTATCCTGTCCTCATGGCGGCGGATATTCTGTTGTATGATACTAAAATCGTACCTGTGGGGCATGACCAAAAGCAACATGTAGAGCTGGCACGAGACGTTTGCCAGCGGTTTAACACTGTGTACGGACCAGTGTTTGTGGAGCCAGAGCCACAGATTGCCAAAGTGGGCGCTCGTATCATGAGCCTTGCTGACCCAACGAAGAAGATGAGCAAATCAGATGAAAATGTCAATGCAACGATATTTTTGTCGGATAGCAAAGACGATATTGTGCGCAAATGTAAAAAAGCGGTAACAGATACTGAACCATGCGTGCGCTACGACCCAGACAATAAGCCAGGGGTGGCAAACTTGATGACGCTTTATAGCATTGCCACAGGAAAAGACTTTACCGAAATTGAGAAAATCTTTGAAGGGCAAGGATACGGCGTGTTTAAGCCAGCGGTGGCAGAGGCGATTGACGCGCTCATTGCCCCTGTTCGCGCGAAAACACAGGCATTAATCGAAGACCGTGCCTATCTGGAAGCATTCATGAAAAGCGGCGCGGCGCGCGCGGAGGCCATTGCCCAAAAAACCTTACAACGCGTACATGAGGTGATGGGTTTTTACGAAAATAGGTGAATGGGTTGACTAGTTTACAAGTTATTGTCTATGTGGGGTTAGCATTACTGGTGTCGGGGCTTGTTAGCTTTGGCATTTCGCCGCTTGTCATGCGGTTTGCCAAGCTTGTTGGCGCTGTGGATGTGCCGCAGGATGACCGCCGTATGCACAAAAAGCCAGTCACACGTTTGGGTGGTCTGGCCATTTTTGCTGGGTTTATTGTCGCGGTACTGATATTTAATGATGTGGGTCAGCAGGTAATGGGGATTCTATTAGGCGCTGTCGTCATCGTGGTGCTTGGGGTGCTTGACGATATCTTGCGTTTGAAGGCTTGGATTAAGCTGATTGTCCAAATCGGGGCGGCGCTGATACCTACATTGTCGGGTGTCGTTGTGCAGTACTTTACCGACCCATTGTACATCTTTAAGGACGGCGGCTTGCCGTACTTTGCACTAGGCAATTGGGCGATCCCTGTTACAGTTATCTGGATTGTTGTGATTACCAATTCAGTGAATCTAATTGATGGTTTGGACGGCTTGGCGGTTGGGGTGTCAACCATTGCCTCTATCTCAATGTTGGTGATTGCGATAGCATTATCGACCCCCCATGTCGCCATTCTAATGGCGGCGTTGGTGGGCGGTTGTCTGGGCTTTATGCCCTATAATATGAATCCTGCCAAAATGTTTATGGGTGACACGGGCGCGCTGTTTTTAGGCTACATGCTAGCGACTTGCTCCATTAATGGATTGTTTAAGTTTTACGCCCTTATCTCCTTTGCCGTTCCCTTTTTAGTGCTGGGGTTGCCTATTTTTGACACAGCCTCCGCCATACTACGACGTTTGTCCAAGGGCAAAAGTCCCATGGCGCCTGACCGCAGTCATGTCCATCATAAGCTAATTGACATGGGCTTTACCCAAAAACAATCGGTAGCCATCCTCTATTGCATGTCGGCGCTCTTGGGTCTGACCGCGGTGGTACTAACAACC
>JAVBKJ010000031.1:0-9189 GCA_031554075.1 Oscillospiraceae bacterium
GCTGTCGATGTCCTCCATACAGTGGGCGGCAAGCTCTGCGGGGTTTGATGTGTTGAGATATCTGGCAGGAATGATGACATCGGTGTCCACATTGTGACCATATTTTAGTACAGTTGGCATCGTTATACCTCCTCTAAATGCTCGGGGGCGGCAATTTTTCCTAAGACAGCAGATGCCGCCGCTACGGCAGGACTTGCCAAATACACCTCACTTTGCGGATGCCCCATGCGCCCCACAAAATTGCGATTGGTTGTCGCCACGGCACGTTCGCCTTTGGCAAGAATGCCCATATGTCCGCCCAAACAAGGTCCACAGGTGGGGGTGGAGATGGCACAGCCTGCATCCAAAAATATCGCAAATAACCCCTCGTCCATCGCTTGGCGATAGATAAGCTGTGTGGCAGGGATGATAATACAGCGCAGGTTGGGGGCAACATGCCGCCCCTTTAGTACGGATGCCGCCACGCGCAAATCCTCTAGGCGTCCATTTGTACAAGACCCTATCACCACTTGGTCGATGGGGACGTCACCAACGTCGTCTATGATTCTTGTGTTGTCTGGCAAATGGGGAAAGGCAACCGTGGGGCGTATGGTGGCAAGATCAATCTCTATCACACGCTCGTAAACAGCATCGACATCCGCTTTGTAAATCGGATACGGACGCGTAACCTTGTCTTGTAAGTACGCCGATGTGACGTCATCAACCTCAAAAATACCGTTTTTCGCGCCTGCCTCTATCGCCATATTGGCCATGCAAAGACGGTCGTCGATAGACAAGGCGGCGATGCCACTGCCTGTAAACTCCATCGAGCGGTACAGCGCACCATCAACGCCAATCATGCCGATAATATGTAGTATGACATCCTTACCAGATACCCAAGGTTGCAAACGACCCGTTAGCACAAAGGAAATCGCTTCTGGCACTTTGAACCATGCGACACCTTTTGCCATACCTGCCGCCATATCGGTACTGCCCACACCTGTTGAAAACGCACCCAACGCGCCATAGGTACAAGTATGAGAGTCCGCACCGATGATTAAGTCACTTGGGGCGACTAATCCCTTTTCGGGCAATAAGGCATGTTCGATACCCATATCACCGACATCGTAAAAATGCGTTATGCCCTGTTCGCGCGCAAACTCACGGACGTACTTGCATTGCTCCGCCGCTTTGATATCTTTGTTCGGCGTAAAATGATCCATGACGAGCGCAATTTTGGCCCCATCAAACACGTTCGTAAAGCCTGCCGCGCGGAAGGCATCAATCGCGACGGGGGCGGTGATATCGTTGGCTAAGACTAAGTCCGTTGTCGCATTTATGAGCTGCCCTGCCACAACCTGCGGCAGTCCTGCATGTGCTGCCAGAATTTTTTGGCTCATGGTCATGCCCATCGGTTATTCCTGCTTTCCTATCGTATTTTGAGTAGCGTCTTTCATCAGCTTGTATTGAATCGAGTCCGCCAATGCGTGCCATGACGCATCTATAATATCGGTGGATACGCCGATCGTCGTCCAAATATCCGCGCCATCGGTGGATTGAATGAGAACGCGCACTTTGGCGGCTGTTGCCTCGGCGGATTCTAGCACACGTACTTTGTAATCTATCAGCCGCACACGCCGCAAGGCAGGATAGAAAACCTCTAGGGCTTTACGTAGTGCTTTATCGACCGCATGGACAGGACCATCGCCGTCAGCGGCGGTGATTTCCTCTTTGCCGTCTACGCGCACCTTAATCATAGCCGCAGAAGCGATATCCTGTTCGTTGATAATTCGATAGTGTATCAGCTCGAAAAAATGCCACTCCTGCCCTAAATGCTTGCGTACAACAAGTTCAAAACTAGCCTCCGCCGACTCAAATTGGTATCCTTCAAACTCCAATTGTTTCAGCTTCGCCAACAGTGTCGTGACTTCGCTCGAATCCTTCGACAAGCTTGGTGCAACCCGTTGCAATAGGGGCATAATTGCGCCGCGTCCTGCCATTTCGCTCATTAAAAAGCGACGCTCGTTTCCTACCTCATGGGGCGCAATATGCTCAAAAGAGGATGATAGCTTCGATACGCCATCAATGTGCATACCGCCCTTATGGGCAAAGGCTGAATTTCCCACAAACGGGGCGGTGCGGTCGGGAATAAGATTGGCAATTTCGGCAATGATGTGCGCGGTTTTTGTCAGCGCGGCTAAGTTGGGTATGCAATGGTAGCCTAGCTTTAGCTGTAGGTTTGGAATCACAGTAGTAAGCGTTGCGTTACCGCAACGTTCGCCAAACCCGATATATGTCCCTTGGATATGACAGGCACCCGCTTTTACCGCTAACAGGGAGTTGGCGGTGGCGTTGCCACCGTCGTTATGACAATGGACGCCAATTCGCATCGGAAACGAGCGGCACACATCGCTTGTGATGTCGTAGATTTCATCAGGAAAGCAACCGCCGTTGGTATCACAGAGTACAAGGCAGTCCGCACCGCCGTCCGCAGCGGCACGAAGCACCTGTAGGGCATAGTCGCGATTGCTTTTGTAGCCGTCAAAGAAATGCTCTGCGTCAAAGAAAACCTCTTTGCCAGCGTCCTTACAAAAGCGTATGGTATCTGTCACCATGGCGAGATTTTCGGGTAAGGTGGCTCGTAGAATATCGGTAACGTGTAAATCCCACGACTTTCCAAAGATGGCGACCGCCTTGGTGTTTGCACGAAGAAGCGACTGGCAGTTTGCATCCTCAGCCGCTGTGATTCCGCGCCGTCTGGTCGAGCCAAAAGCAACAAGGGTGGCGTGTGCCAGTGTTAAGCTAGACGCCTGCTCGAATAGGGCTAAATCCTTTTGGTTTGAGCCGGGGTTGCCTGCCTCTATGTAGCGAACACCCAACGCGTCTAACGCGCGTACAATGTCAAGCTTGTCAACAATGGAAAAGTTGATACCCTCACCCTGCGCACCGTCCCGAAGCGTAGAATCAAATATTTCGATACATCGCTCGTGTTTCATACTACCCCCGCTCATTCTGAACGCTTTACAACAAGCTTATTAATGCCACTCAAGTATGCCTTAATACTGGCTTCGATAATATCGGTTGAAAGACCACGCCCTGTCACGACCTCATCGCCACGTTTTAGCTTAACAATCGCTTCCCCTAACGCGTCCTCACCCTCTGTGATGGAACGAATCGCGTAGTCTATTAGCTCAAACTCGGTGTTGACAATGCGGTCAATCGCGTTAAAGGCTGCATTGATTGGTCCATCGCCTGTGCTGGCCTCCTCTGTTTCTTGCTCTTCGTGACGTAGCTTGATAGCCGCGGTGGCAGGAATCGTACTGCCGCTGTTTACCACAAAACGCACAATCTGGTAGCCGTCACCGATTTCAAACGCAGCATCGCTAACGAGTGCGGCGATATCGTCATCGGACACCACTTTCTTTCGGTCTGCCACTTGCTTAAACTGGTCAAACGCCTTGTCGAGTTCTTCAGGTTTTAGGTCGAAGCCAATTTCTTTTAATCTGTCCTCAAAGGCGTGCCGTCCTGAATGTTTCCCCAATACCATCTTGTTAGCTGGTATGCCAATGTCCTCAGGGAGCATAATTTCATAGGTGGAGCGCTCGCTTAACACGCCGTGCTGATGAATGCCAGCCTCATGCGCAAACGCATTCGCCCCTATGATTGGTTTGTTAGGAGATGGCGTGACACCGATAATACTCGCCAACGTTTTGCTGGCACGATAAATCTGCCTTGTGTCAATCGAAGATTCTGCGTCAAAGAACGCGCGGCGTGTGTGCAGTGCCAACGCGAGTTCTTCGAGCGAGGCGTTGCCAGCGCGTTCGCCTATGCCGTTGAGTGTGCATTCAGCCTGTGTGGCGCCTGCCTGAATCGCCGCTAACGTATTTGCCACCGCCATGCCTAAATCATTATGACAGTGGACAGAGATTGTCACGGCGTCAATCCCAACGACATGTGTTTTCAGATAGCGAATGAGTGCGTGCATTTCCTCGGGGGTGGTGTAGCCTACCGTATCGGGGACGTTGATGGTTTTAGCACCTGCCGCAATGGCGGCATTAAACACAGACACTAAAAAATCCTTGTCGCTTCTCGTGGCATCCTCGGCGGAAAACTCAATGTCATCACAGAGACGTTTGGCATACGCGACCATGTCGGCTGCTTTTGCCAACACCTCTTGTTCTGTCATCTTTAGTTTGTGTTTCATATGAATGGGTGACGTGGCTAAAAAAACGTGAATCCGTGGTTTTTTGGCATACTGAACGGCTTCCCATGCTCTGTCGATATCCTTAGGCACTGCCCTTGCCAAGCTGGCAATCGTACAGCCTTGCACGGTTTGTGCAATGGTTTTCACTGCTTCAAAGTCGTCCAAGGAGGAGATGGCAAAGCCTGCTTCGATAACATCGACACGTAAAGCCGCCAGTCTTGCGGCGATTTCAAGCTTTTCCTGCAAATTCATACTGCACCCCGGGGATTGTTCGCCATCGCGTAAGGTAGTATCAAAAATCGTTATGGTTTTCATTCGAGCCCTCCCAAATTTGTTTGCGTATACGAATCCTCGTTACAAAGGAACAATTGCATGTTTTTGTCACGGCAATGTGGCGCGATAGCGAGCCAACCAACCCGTGGCAGACTTTAGCGGGGGCATGACAAAGTCTGCACGGCGCGCCTCTAGTTCCGCATCAGACAATTGTACATTGACTTGACCGTGTGGGATATCCAACTGTATGATGTCGCCGTCACGTATGAGGGCGATCACGCCGCCTGAGGCCGCCTCGGGTGCGATGTGACCGATTGATGCGCCGCGTGTTGCACCGCTGAACCGACCGTCAGTAAACAAGGCGACTTCTGTATCAAGCCCCATACCAGCCAGTGCCGCCGTAGGTCCTAGCATTTCGCGCATACCAGGCCCGCCCTTAGCGCCTTCGTAACGAATGATGACGGCATCCCCTGCGTGGATATCGCCCTGTAAGATGGCGCGCATACTGTCCTCCTCAGAATCAAACACACGGGCGGTCAATGACTTTGTGAGCATAGCGGGGTCAACGGCAGAACGTTTGACGACGCATCCCTCAGGCGTTATATTACCAAACAGTATCGACAGTCCGCCTGTTTGGGCATACGGTGCGTCAAGAGGACGAACCACAACGCCGTCAGGCAGGGGGGCGGATTTGACGTTGTCTGCAACACTGGCAAGCGTAACAGTTGGCAAACTGCCGTCTAAGAAGCCGCCGCGCAGTAGTTCTTTCATGACAGCGGCAACGCCGCCTGCCTGATACAAGTCCTCCATAAAATGATTGCCAGCGGGGCTTAGCTTGCAAAGATTGGGGGTTATGGCACTAATCTCGTTGATGAGTGAGAGCGGCAGAGCAACATCAGCTTCGTTGGCAATCGCCGTTAAATGCAAGACTGTGTTACTGGAGCAACCAAGCGCCATATCCACAGCGAGTGCATTCCGAAACGCCGCGGACGTTAGGATATCAAGCGGACGGCGATTTGCCGCCAACAACGACATGATTTTGGCACCGCTTTCCTTGGCAAGACGGACACGGGCGGCGCTCGACGCAGGCGCACAACCATTGTCGGGCAGTGCCATACCAATGGCTTCGCAGAGACAATTCATACTGTTCGCCGTAAACATGCCTGCACAGCTGCCGCAATTTGGGCAAGCTGCTTTTTCGTATGCTTGCAGTGCTTCGGCTGTGATACGACCACTCGACTGTGCGCCCACAGCTTCAAACACATTCGATAGACTTACACCCTGATTGTCGATGCGTCCTGCGGACATAGGACCACCGCTAACGATAATCGCGGGTATATTTAGTCTTGCCGCCGCCATGAGCATAGCGGGAACGACCTTGTCACAGTTTGGAATTAGCACGAGCGCATCAAAACAGTGTGCTAGCGCCATCGTTTCAATCGAGTCGGCTATTAGTTCGCGAGAGGGGAGCGAGTAGCGCATTCCTGCGTGACCCATGGCGATACCATCACAAACACCAATCACAGGGAAGACAACAGGCACACCCCCCGCACTGCGTACCCCGTCTTTCACTGCATTAGCAATCGTTTGCAAGTGCAAATGCCCTGGTACTATTTCGCTAAAGGCCGAGGCGACACCGATTAAAGGACGTGTCATTTCATCTTCTGTAAAGCCTAGTGCGTAAAAAAGGGAGCGTTGGGGGGCGCGCGCTGCGCCCTGAAACACTGCGTCACTGGGTCTGCCCATGTGTCGTCACCTCTATTTCTTTGTCAGCCAGCTCATCATTTTGCGTAGTTGAGCGCCTACTTTTTCAACGGGGTGTGCCGCTTCAACAGCACGCATGGCCAGAAAGTTGGCGCGCCCGCCTGCGTTGTTTTCCGTTATCCAATTGCTAGCAAATTTGCCACGCTGAATTTCTGTAAGTACTTTTTTCATCTCCTTGCGCGTGTCCTCTGTGATGATACGACTGCCTGTGACATAATCGCCGTATTCCGCGGTATCACTAATCGAATGACGCATCATAGCAAAACCACCGCTATTAATCAAATCGACAATCAGCTTCATTTCGTGGACACACTCGAAGTATGCCATCTCGGGGGAATAGCCAGCCTCTACCAATGTGTCAAATCCTGCCTTCATGAGTTCGGTAACACCACCACAGAGAACAGCTTGTTCGCCGAATAAATCCGTTTCGGTTTCCTCCTTGAAGGTGGTTTCCAAAATGCCAGCACGACCGCCGCCAATGGCAGATGCGTAGGCAAGTGCCAGCTCTTTCGCATGACCAGTCGCATCCTGCTGAACGGCAATGAGACAGGGTACGCCGCGCCCCTCTTGGTATTGTGTGCGAACAGTATGCCCTGGTCCTTTGGGGGCAACCATGAATACATCCACACCAGCAGGGGGCTGAATTTGGTTAAAATGTACCGCAAAGCCATGCGCAAACAGTAGTGATTTGCCTGCACTCATATGTGGCAAGATATCGACGGCAAACACAGCGGCTTGGGATTGGTCGGGGATTAGCAGCATCACCATATCTGCTTTTTGCGCCGCTTCAGCGGTTGTATAGACTGCAAGTCCGGCGGCGGTGGCGTCTGCTCGGCGCGGCGACTCTGCGGTTAGACCGACGATGACGGTTGCGCCAGAATCCTTGAGGTTGAGTGCGTGCGCGTGACCTTGACTGCCGTAGCCAATAACCGCAATTGTTTTGTTTGCCAATAATGACTGATTGCAATCTGAATCGTAATACATCTGAACCATGTGAGTAGCCTCCTAAAATTTTAATTATGGATATCGCTCGTTGTTGCCATGGCAGTAATACCTGTTCTGCATAGTTCAACGATTGTATAGTCTGCCAGCACTGCTAAAAAAGCGGTGACGTCATCTGGTGTGCTTGTGTACTCTAACAGAAGCTTGCTTTCATCTTGGTAGGGAATGCGGTAGTCGTATTGTTGCAGTGCATTCCGAAACGTTTCGCGACGTCCAAAGGGTACGATAATCTTCACTAGTAATAATTCCCGCACGATGGATTCCGCCCCCGGCAACAGCATGACGGTTTTGACGTCCTCCAGTTTTTGCAATTGCTTCATAATCTGCGAAATGCCTGCCCCGTCGGCAACTGTTTGAATGGTAATGCGCGAAAGTCCGACATCATTTGTTTCCCCAACGGATAAAGAGGCGATGTTGTAACCACGGCGGCTGAAAAGCCCTGTGACACGCATCAGCACACCGAAATGGTTGTTGACCAATAGGGAAATGAGCCATGTGTTCATCTGTATCACCTCTCCTCGCTATATAAAATTTCCTGCCCAGATTTTCCAGGCGGAATCATGGGAAACACTTTCTCATCGGGGTCGATCACACAATCAATCACACAGGTGCGATTTGACTGCAACGCTTCGGTAAGCGCTGAACGTGCCTCGTCCATGGTTCTTGCCTGGAAGCCGAGACCGCCAAATGCTTCGCTGACTTTGGCGAAGTCTGTTTGGCGGTTTGTCGTCGTTAATGCGTAGCGTGACTCATAGAAGATACTTTGCCATTGCCGTACCATGCCAAGTACGCCATTATTCATCACAATAACGATAACGGGCAGTTTTGATGAGATGGCGGTGGAAAGCTCTGCTAAGTTCATATGAAAACTACCGTCGCCTGTTACGAGTACAACCGGTCGGGCAGGGTCGGCAGATTTCGCGCCCACAGCCGCACCAAGCCCAAAACCCATTGCACCCAAACCGCCGCTTGTGACAAAACTGCGTGGTCGCGAAAAAGGGTAGTACTGGGCTGTCCACATTTGGTGCTGTCCCACGTCTGTAACGATAATCGCATCATCGCCAGCCAGCTCGTGTATCATGCGAATGATGGAACGGGGATTCGTTTTATGACAGTCCATTTCTTCTGGCATGGGATGCTTTGCCTTGAAATGGTTGATTTCGTCTAGCCAATGGGTGGCGCGTTCTTGTGGAATGAGGTGGATAAGCTGCTCTAACACGGTGTTGGCATCGCCGCAAACATGTAAATCGCACACGACATTTTTATCAAATTCGGAGGGGTCGATATCGATATGGATGAAACGTGCATTGGGGGCAAAGCGTTTGCGGTCACCTGCGACGCGGTCGGAAAAACGTGACCCGACGCAGATTAGCAGGTCGCATTGCTCAGCTGCAAAATTAGAGGTGGGCGTGCCGTGCATCCCTATCATACCCAGCATCAGAGAATGCTTGCGCGGCAGCGCAGTAAGCCCCATGAGACTGGCGGCTATGGGGATGTTTCCCTTTTCACAAAGCGCTTGCAAGGCATGTGACGCGCCAGCAAGCACCACACCGCCACCACAGTAAAGTAGGGGGCGTTGACTTTTGGCTATCATGTCGGCGGCTTGCTTAACGCGGCTAGGTTGTGGACTGTCTGTGACACGCGGCACAAATTTACCAGCAGGCACGTATTCGCACGAGGCGGCGGTTACATCCTTTGGGATATCAACCAAAACAGGACCAGGGCGACCCGAATTGGCGATGACAAATGCTTCTTTTACGATGTCTGCAATGCGCGTGATATCTTGCACGAAGAAATTGTGTTTCGTGACTGCTTGCGTGACACTGCAAATATCAATCTCCTGAAAGGAATCACGACCGATAAGTGGTAAAGATACATTGCCTGTGATGGCGACCATAGGGATAGAATCCATGTACGCGTTGGCGATACCTGTGACCAAATTGGTCGCCCCTGGCCCTGAGGTGGAG
>JAVBKJ010000144.1:0-34040 GCA_031554075.1 Oscillospiraceae bacterium
CTTCTAGATGGATACCGTTGGTTTGCAGACAGTCAACCCCTCTCGTTATTGTAGTTTGCCAACGTTATATGTGGCATGCTACGAACAATTGTATATTACCAATTATACGCAACAGGGATACAATAGTCAAGAAAAAGTCAAGATGATGTTGTAGCGTTGTTAAAATATTTGGTAGGAATACACAAATTTTGAAGAAATAATTGGTAATCCTGCCCATTGTATAAATGTAGTAGGGGGCTTAGTATTATGATGATATGCAATTGGTTGCCTATCATCATAACATAGTGAGGAAATTGCGCAAACAGCGTGCGCAAGTTCTGCGCAATTTACCAATAATTTCGGAGGGTAACATGAAGGCACGTTTGAAGGTTATTGCCCAATATAGTAGAATCGTAATTATTCTATTGATGCTGGCCATTTCAATTGTGATTTACAGCAATCAAAGTAGCTTTCTTACTAAAACAGGATTTACATTAGTTGGTTCTAACGACGGTCGCTTCTGGGAGTCGGTCGAGTTTTATAAAATTGGCAGTCTTTCGCTGATGCTTGCTTTTTGTGTTATTAGCATCGCTTTTAGCGAAAGTGAGGCAAAGAACAGAAAGGTAATTCGTATTCTTGCCAATTTCTGCGCGCTAATGGGCAGCGTCGCTGTTCTGATAATGATTATGAAATCATACTGGCATCTTGGTGTTTTTGTGGACGAACATGGTTTATCGCCCGACGATGTGTATGGAGGACTTTTCTGGCATCTAATGGGGGTACTTAACATTGCACTGTTGGTTGTCCTTACTGTTGTAACGATTCAAACCCTACTGGCAGAGCAAAAATCATTTAACACAAAGTGGGTGCACTGGGGTATCTGTGCGCTTGCAATTGCCTTACTAATCGTTATTGGTGTTGGTCGCTATGGTAATCCACTCTCAAGGGAGACTGAAGTTTCTTCGGTGAACGACGATTTCTCTGAGCAAATTACTGATATAAATCAACTGATACATGGCGAGGTTTCTGGCTTTGTATACTTTGGAAGTGACACCAGCCCGAACTGCTTGGCATTTAATGCGGCACTTAAAAAAGTGAAAACAAAAGACATCACTATTTATAAATTTGACACTGATTTCTGGAGGCAGGATGAGCAATTTCAAAAAGCGTTAGATACATATAATGTTGAAACCATGCCAGTATTACTAAAAATAGAAAGTAACACGCAGTATGAAAAATTTATGTATCAAGGGCAAAATGCGCTTGCTGAAGAATTGAAAGAATTTCTGGGTATTCAGTAAACGAGATTTATTAGGTTGGGGCGTGACTATAAAAACGAGAATTACAAAATCAACCAAAAACTTTGTGCATTTTCATCCGTAAAAAGCTAAAATCACAGTTTACATAAGCGGAAATACATGGTACAATAAGTACATTATTGATTAGGAGGTAATTATATAGTGGCACGCAAAAAGAAAACTATGGACGGCAACACGGCCGCCGCGCACGTTGCTTATGCTTTCACTGATGTCGCCGGCATCTATCCCATTACACCTTCATCCGTTATGGCTGAATTGGCTGACAAATGGGCAGCAGAAGGCCAAAACAACATGTTTGGTCAACCTGTACGCGTTTGCGAAATGCAATCCGAGGCTGGTGCGGCTGGTACAGTTCACGGCTCATTAGCAGCTGGTGCGCTCACAACCACCTTTACCGCGTCTCAGGGCTTATTGCTCATGATACCGAATATGTATAAAATCGCTGGCGAGCTGTTGCCAGGTGTTATTCACTGCTCGGCTCGTGCCTTGGCCTCACATGCGTTGTCGATTTTTGGCGACCATTCTGACGTTATGTCCTGCCGTCAAACTGGCTTTGCCCTACTAGCGGCAACAAATCCACAGGAAGTCATGGACTTGGGCGCTGTTGCTCACTTGTCTGCGATTACCAGCCGTGTGCCATTCTTGCATTTCTTTGATGGTTTCCGTACCTCCCACGAAATGCAGAAAATCGAAATCTGGGACTATGATGAACTTTACAAGATGACTGACCACGATGCGATTGCTCGTTTCCGCGCCAATGCGCTGAACCCTGAGCATCCTGTGTTGCGTGGTACAGCTCAAAACCCAGATATCTTCTTCCAAGCACGTGAAGCTTGCAATCCTTTCTATGATGCCTTGCCTGGCATTGTGGAAGAGAACATGGAAAAAGTCAACAAAGCGGCTGGCACAAACTATCAGCTGTTTAACTACTACGGCGCACCAGATGCCGAAAAAGTTATCATTGCCATGGGCAGTGTTTGTGACACTATCGAAGAAACCATTGACCATATGAATGCCAACGGCGAAAAAGTCGGTCTTGTGAAAGTCCGCTTGTATCGTCCTTTTGTTGTGGACAAGTTTATTGCCACATTGCCTGCTACAGTGAAGAAAATTGCCGTTATGGACCGCACCAAAGAGCCAGGCGCCATCGGCGAGCCATTGTACTTGGATGTCATGACAGCGCTTGCTGGCACACAGTTTGCTGGCTGCCAAATCGTTGGCGGACGTTACGGCTTAGGCTCTAAGGATACCCCACCATCGAACATTGTGGCTGTGTATGCAAACCTAGATGCCCCCAAGCCTAAGAAGCTGTTTACTGTTGGTATCGTTGACGATGTCACCAACCTCAGCTTGTCGCTAACCGACACCCCCGACACCACGCCAGCGGGTACTGTTTCTTGCAAGTTCTGGGGTCTTGGCTCTGACGGTACTGTCGGCGCTAACAAGAACTCCATTAAAATTATCGGCGACCACACAGATAAGAACGTACAAGCCTACTTCTCCTACGACTCCAAGAAGTCGGGCGGCATTACGGTTTCTCACTTGCGTTTCGGCGATAAGCCCATTAAATCCACTTACTTTGTCTCGAAGGCTGACTTTGTGGCGTGCCATAATCCTTCCTATGTTGACAAGTACGACATTGTGCAAGACATTAAGCCCGGCGGCACCTTCTTGCTAAACTGCTCATGGGATGTAAACGAGCTAACGACAAACCTGCCTGCCGCTTACAAAAAGTACATTGCAGACAATAACATCAAGCTGTACACAGTCGATGGTATCACGCTTGCTCGTGAGATTAACAAGCGCGGCATGGGCGTTAACGTCATTTTGCAAGCCGCCTTCTTTAAGCTATCTAACATTATTCCAATTGATGAAGCTGTTAAGTACATGAAGGATGCGATTGTATCCTCTTATGGCAAAAAGGGTGAGGATGTCATCCAAATGAACTACAAATGTGTGGATGTCGGTCTTGCCAACATCAATCACATTGAAGTGCCAGCCGATTGGAAAAACGCCGACGCTACCCCTGTTGTTGTTGAAGTACAGGGTGACCGTCCTGAGCTTGTCGATTTTGTTAAGAACATCTTGACACCTGTGAATGCACAACGCGGCGACAGCTTGTCTGTTTCTGCCTTTGTTGGCACAGAAGACGGCACATTCCCACAAGGTTCAGCAGCATACGAAAAACGCGGTATTGCTGTTGATGTACCAGAGTGGGTGCCAGAAAACTGTATCCAATGTAACCAATGTGCTTACGTTTGCCCACACGCTGTTGTGCGCGCTTACGCCCTAAATGCTGACGAAAAAGCCAAAGCACCTGCTGGCTTTAAGTCGATGCCTATGGTTGGCAAGGGTTGCGACGCCTATAACTTTAGCATTACCCCCTCTGTTCAGGACTGTACTGGTTGCGGCTCTTGCGCCAATATCTGCCCTGGCCGCCAAGGCAACAAAGCGCTTATTATGAAGCCTTTGGAAAGCCAATTGCCTGTGCAAAAAGAGTTTGCCTTTGCTGTGAAAGAAATTTCCGAAAAGACAGACTTGCCATTTTCCGTTGAGTCCGTTAAGGGTAGCCAATTTAAGCAACCCTTGCTCGAGTTCTCGGGCGCTTGCGCTGGCTGCGGTGAAACACCTTACGCCCGTTTGATTACCCAACTATTTGGCGACAGAATGTATATCGCGAATGCCACTGGCTGTTCCTCTATCTGGGGCGGTTCTGCTCCTGCGACCCCATACACCGTCAACAAGGACGGCAAGGGGCCAGCTTGGGCGAACTCTCTGTTTGAAGACAACGCTGAGTACGGCTACGGTATGCACCTAGGCATTACCCAACGCCGCGAAAAATTGGCACAAATGTTGGAAAGTCTAACCGCTGACAACAGCCAAGCTCCTGCCGAGTTTAAGACAGCCATTACAGAATGGTTGGCTGTGAAGAATGACGGTGAAGCATCTAAGGCCGCTTCTGCAAAACTGATTCCTCACATCGACAGCGCGTATGCAATGGGCAAGGATTTGAACAATCCATTTGCACCATTTGTCAAAGAACTTTACGCTATGAAAGACTTGCTCATCAAGAAATCTGTCTGGATTTTTGGTGGCGACGGTTGGGCGTATGATATCGGCTTTGGTGGTCTTGACCACGTTATCGCGTCGGGCGAAGATGTCAATATCTTTGTGTTTGACACAGAAGTGTACTCTAACACTGGCGGTCAAGCTTCGAAGGCGTCTCAAATTGGTCAGGTGGCACAATTTGCCGCTGGCGGTAAGGCAACAGCCAAGAAGGATTTGGCACAAATTGCAATGTCCTATGGCTATGTTTACGTCGCACAAATTGCCATGGGCGCTTCCTATCCTCAAACTATTAAAGCGATTGCAGAAGCCGAAGCCTACAAAGGACCTTCTATCATTATCGCTTATGCACCCTGTATCAACCACGGCATGAAGGGCGGCATGGGTAACTCCATTGCTGAAACCAAGAGAGCTGTTGATGCTGGCTATTGGCACATGTTCCGCTTTGACCCACGTCTGATGGACGAGGGCAAGAACCCATTCCAGATGGACAGCAAGGCCCCAACCGCCTCTTACGACGAGTTTATCCGTAGCGAAGTGCGTTACAGCACCTTGGCTCGTCAGTACCCAGAAAAGGCAGAAGAGCTATTTGCGAACGCCACCAAGGCGGCCGCACAAAAGTACAAGATTCTGGAGCGCATGAAGGGTCTATACGAATAATCGTTAGACTGGTCATGAACGATAAAGAGGGCGGCTACGAAAGTAGCCGCCCTCAGCGCATAACGCTGTAATGGATGGTACGGAGGTTAGTTCAATAACGCAAGTATGCCTTCTTTAACTGAAGCTATAATTTCCTTTTGAACCTCGCCTACGCTTTTTACTACAATCGCCTGCTCTAATGAATACAGCTTATCACAACGAATCATTGACGGCTTAGGCATAACGCCCACTGCCATGTTCGCGGTATCTAACCTAACGCCGTCTTGATAGAGGTTTGAGGTAATCGCCGCCACAAGAATATCTTGACTACCACTGTTATAAGAATCGTTTGAAATGACTAAAACAGGACGCTTCTTTGTGGCAGTTAAATCTGAAAAAGGAACGGGAATCAGTACAACTTCCCCTTGTCTATACATTGTCCCAAACCTCATCTTCGGCGTTATCCCAAAACTTCGTCCCGCTATCACTAGCCAGCAATAAATCTTGGGTAAGGGATTTATCATTTTTAATGCTAAGGAATTTCAAAAAGTCAATCACCTCTGTTAGTTGCGCTTCAGGTATCTCTAACAAAAGACTTTTTGCTTTGTCAAGATTACTCACTTTTGCCAACCCCTTTCTAGTTACTGTACACGTATTGTATCACGAAAAACAGCAATTTACAAATGAAAACACGCTGACAATATGCCCGTCTTTTGCCGCTTGGGAAACCACAATTTTTGTAAAAAATTGAGTAAGACTTTTGCCTTGGATATACACGTAGCGCATGTTATGACCAAATTGTAAATATTTTCAGTTTCAACACAAATTCTGTATGAAATCATGTTTGCATTAACATAATATTAGTGGTATAATAATGGCAACGCCCACAGGGTGGCGTCGCCACTATTGACGGCTACATCCAATCGCGATGCGATTGACAGCTAACGCTGAGCGCTGTCTAACGCCAGCGGATGTATGGTATAATAATGGCAACGCCCATAGGGTGGCGTCGCCACTATTGACGGCTACATCCAATCGCGATGCGATTGACAGCTAACGCTGAGCGCTGTCTAACGACAGCTGATGTATGGTATAATAATGGCAACGCCCAGAGTTGGGCAACAAATTTTTATCACATTCTAAAAATGCAGAACGCGTAGTTTACTATATACGCGAGCCATGAGGTGTAAGCATGATTCAATACGAAGTTTGTGGCGGTCGTCCCCTTCACGGGACAATTTCCGTTAGTGGCGCTAAAAATGCGGCGGTGGCTATTATACCCGCTGCGCTAGTTGTTGACGGTGTCTGCCGCATCGAAAATATTCCTAAAATAAGCGATGTTACCTTAATGCTTGAGATTATGCGCGACCTTGGGGCTGTCGTTCGTCTGATTGATAATACCACCATCGAAATCGACAGCACACAGGTTACCAATCGTGCTACACCATACGAGCTTGTGCGTAAGATTCGCGCTTCCTACTATTTAGTGGGGGCGTTATTGGCGCGTTTTGGACATGCCGAGGTGGCACTGCCAGGCGGCTGTGACTTTGGCGTGCGCCCGATTGACCAACACATCAAGGGGTTTGAGGCGTTAGGCGCGGACGTGTCTGTGCAGGGCGGCTATATTAATGCCGATGCACCGAACGGTCTGAATGGCGTTTGCATGTATTTGGACATGGCCTCAGTTGGGGCTACGATTAATATTATGTTGGCGGCGGTGCTTGCCAAGGGCACAACTATTATCGAAAATGCCGCACGTGAACCGCATATTGTCGATTTGGCGAACTTTCTAAACCAAATGGGCGCGAATGTCAAAGGCGCGGGTACAGATGTTATTAAAATTGTCGGCAAGGAGTCTCTCCATGGCGGCTTTTACTCCATTATCCCTGACCAGATTGAAGCTGGCACGTATATGACCGCGGTTGCGGCGGCGGGCGGCGATGTACTGATTGAAAATGTTATCCCACGCCATCTGGAGTGCATTTCTGCGAAACTGCTCGAGATGGGTGTGGAGATTGAAGAACTAGACGATGCGATTCGTGTCCGCCGTTCGGGTGCGTTGCGCCGCACGAATGTCAAAACTTTGCCGTATCCTGGCTTTCCCACTGACATGCAGCCCCAGATTACCGCCGTGCTGGCGATTGCTGGCGGCACAAGTGTTGTTACAGAGGGCGTGTGGGATAACCGCTTCCGTTACGTTGATGAGCTAAGCCGTTTGGGTGCAAAAATCACCGTGGATGGCAAAGTAGCTGTTGTGGAGGGTGTCGAACGCCTTTCTGGCGCGCCTGTGTTGGCGAGTGATTTGCGCGCTGGCGCGGCGTTAGTGGTTGCGGCACTGGCGGCAGATGGGACAACGCTTGTTGACGGCGTTTACTACATCGAGCGCGGCTACGAACAAATGGTCGAAAAACTCCAACAGCTTGGCGCGGATATCAAGCGTGTCGAGGTAGCAGACGGGGAAACAGTTCACGCAATGGTTGTGTCTTAATGAGCTTTGCTGTTACATTACGAAGCGGCTCATCTGGCAACTGCACATTGATTTCAAACGGGCAACAGGCCATTGTTGTCGATTGCGGCATGACCTGCCGCCAGCTAACAATGGCGCTAAAACCCTTTGGGCTAGAAGTGAGCGACCTATCTGGGGTCGTACTCACGCATGAGCATTCTGACCACACGGGCGCATTATCGGCTTGGAAACGCCAGATGGTGCCCATTTACGGCAGCAAAGGCACATTGTGCGCTGTAGCAGAACGATATAAACAGACATTTGATTGCCGCGCGATAGAACAAACACCCGTTACCATCGGGGGGATGCACGTGCGGCGTTTTAATACCTCCCATGACGCGGCGGAAAGCTGCGGCTACACGATCACGATGGGCGCTCTGCGCATTGGCGTTTGCACCGATTTAGGTGAAATGACCAGCACGGTGTTAGAAGCACTGCGCGGTTGTGATTACGTCGTGTTAGAGTGTAATTATGATGTGCATATGCTGCGGTGCAGTCGTTACCCACTAAGCCTCCGCCGCCGCATTGCCAGCCGTTTGGGGCATTTGAGCAATGACGACTGCGGACTTGCTGTTGTTGCACTTGCGAAAGCAGGGGTGAAGCGTGTGACGCTTGCGCATCTTTCGGAGGAAAACAACGAACCTAGTCTTGCCCTAGGGACAGTGATTCATGCGCTACTAGAGGCAAACATTATGCCGGGTGAGGATTTCACGGTTGACGTAGCACCACGCTACGAAACGGGCATACCCTTTCACCTTGAAACGATGGCACTATCGCAAGCACTATGATACATATTGCCATTAGTTGCGCTGGCAAACTAGATAAACCATACTGGCAAGCGGCGGCGCAGGAATACACCAAGCGGCTGTCGGCGTTTTGCAAACTGCAAGTGACAGAGGCGGACGACCGTGCCGCGCCGCGCTTTATGGAGAAGCATCATGGGATTGCCCTTTGCATTGGCGGCGCAGAACTTAGTTCTGAAGAATTGGCAGCGCAGTTACAGTTGTGGCAAAACACAGGCTTGTCGCGCGTCTGCTTTTACATTGGTGGGTCTGACGGGTTGCCGCAGTCTCTAATAGACAAAACCCAGCAAACGCTTAGCCTGTCACACATGACATGGCCTCATGCTGTGGCGCGTGTTCTGCTGTTAGAGCAGTTATATCGCTCATTTCAGATACTGAGCGGTTCTGCCTATCATAAATAGCAACTATGTTACTAAAAAAGCGGCTAATCTAACGACTTGTCCGCATAGAATGGAGTGGGTCTTTATGCCACAGTGTCCTTGTTGTTCTACCGCGGTTGAAGTGGGCGTACCCGCCTGCCCCGATTGCGGCTTGGCGTTGGGTGGTTTGGATGACGGCGAAATAGTCGCGGCACCCGACATGCCGGCTTGGCCAATCGCGCAAGATGGGTTGCCCGAAAAAGCAGTGCTATTACATACGGCGGCAAACCCCACAGATTGCGCACTAAAACAGAGCTTACTGCATGGTTGCGGTATTCCCACCATGGTACAAACACCCCTTGCAAATCAGTTTACCACCGTCATATTCGGCGGCCCCATTTTGGGCGCTGACTTGTATGTGCCGGAGTGCCGTTTGGCAGAGGCGCGCACGCTTTTGTCAGACGAATAAACGCAAATTTAGAGGAGGAACCGACGTGTATCAAGAAGAATATCAGAAGTGGCTCAGCAGCACAGCTCTTACAACAGCGGAACGCGCAGAACTAGAGTTGATTAAGGACAACCCAAGTGAAATTGAATCGCGCTTTTATGCCCCTCTTGAATTTGGCACAGCAGGACTGCGCGGTATTTTAGGACCTGGCATCAATCGCATGAACACCCATGTGGTGCGTTGGGCAACACAGGCGTTTGCGAACCTTGTACTAAGCGAAGGCAAGCAAGCCGCGGCAGATGGTGTTGCGATTTGCTATGATTGCCGCCACTTTAGCGAGGAGTTTGCCCGTGAGGCCGCGCAGGTGCTGGCTGGAAACGGCATACATGTCCGTCTTTTTGAATCGTTGCGACCCACCCCCGAGCTAAGCTTTGCCATTCGTGAGTTTGGTTGTACAGCGGGCATTAATATTACTGCCTCTCACAACCCGAAGGAATACAACGGCTACAAAGTTTACTGGAGTGACGGCGCACAATTGCCGCCGCACCACGCCGACAAGGTCGCCTCCGCGATGGCTAAAATTGACCTCTTTAAGGGCATTGTAACTATCCCGTTTGAAGAAGCCAAGGAACTGGGACGCATAGAGATGATGGGCGAAACAGTTGACCATGAGTTTATGAATCTTGTGCTGTGTCAGAGCATACAGCAGGATACAATTAAGCAACTGGCAGACACCTTTAAGCTAGTGTTTACACCGTTTCACGGCACAGGCTACCGTCTGATTCCTGAAACATTGAGACAGCTTGGGTTTAAGCATGTACTTTGTGTACCCGAGCAGATGATTATTGATGGCGACTTTCCAACGGTTGCTTCGCCAAACCCAGAAAACCCAGAGGGGTTTGCCTTGGCAGTCGCGTTAGCGCGCGAGAACGATGTAGATGTTATCATTGGTTCTGACCCCGATGCCGACCGTGTGGGTGTTATGGTGCGCAATGCACATGGCGACTACGTGGTGTTGTCGGGCAACCAGACAGGTGTTTTGTTGCTTGATTACATAATTCGCGGTCGTAAGGCGGCGGGCACAATGCCGCACAATCCTGTTGCGATAAAGTCAATTGTGACGACGAATATGGCGCGTGTGGTAGCGGAAGCGCAAGGCGTGAAGATGTACGATACATTTACAGGCTTTAAGTTTATGTCGGAGCTGATTGGCAAGCTTGAAAAGACGACAGATGAAAAGTACATCATGGCATACGAAGAAAGCTTTGGCTATATGATTGGTGACCATGCACGTGACAAGGACGCGGTAACGGCCGCGATGCTAATTGCGGAAATGGCGACATGGTATCGCGCACAGGGCAAGAGCCTGTATGAGGGTATGGAAGCACTGTACGCTAAGTACGGTCACTTTAAGGAACACACGATTAATCTGGTCATGACGGGGCTTGATGGCCTTGACAAGATGAAGAATATCATGCTGAAACTGCGGAACGACCCACCAACATCCATGGGTGGCATTCGTGTGAAGGCATTGCGCGACTACCGTGTTGGCGAACGTTACGACATGTTGGGCGGCAAGATAGAGAAGCTGGACATTTCGGGTTCTAATGTGCTGTACTACGAGATGGAGGACGATACTACGTTTATCGTACGTCCGAGCGGTACAGAGCCGAAAATGAAAGTGTATATCTTAACAAAGGGCAAAACGAACGCGGAATGCGACTCTAAAATTGCCCACTATACCTCGTACGCCAAAATGACCCTAAGATAGCTTACTTTTCTTTTTCGACAAAAAGAAAAGTAAGCAAAAGAAAAACAATTTCGCCATCAGCGGTGGCATAGGTAAGCTGAAAGAGTATAGCATAAAAGTTTTATTCATTTTTTTCAAAAAATTGTGGTATCCAAAGGTGAAACCTTTGGTCGTACGTCGCAACGTACGAAATCCACATGATCTAAGCGCACGCCGAAGCGTGCAAGACCCACAACGCTGAGGCATCATGACCCCCTTACTTTTCTTTTTGGACAAAAAGAAAAGTAAGCAAAAGAAAAACAATTTCGCCATCAGCGGTGCATAGGCGCTCACTACAATAAAACAGCAAGGGGATGAAGCCAGTTCGTCCCCTTTTTGCACCAAAACTTTGCTTTACCATAATTTGAAAGGAGATTGTATGATACTGTGGCTACTGATTGGCGGTGTATTAATTACACTTAGTATCTTCTCTAGCAAGCTGTTATATCGGTTTGGCATCCCCACACTGTTGCTGTTTTTAGGGCTTGGTATGCTAGTTGGGGTAGATGGTCCGTTTCACGTTGTCTTTGATAATGCCGTTTTATCCAAAGAAATTTGCTCTATTGGTCTCGTTTTCATTTTATTCTATGGCGGCTTTGGTATGCGGTGGTCCACTGCCAAGCCTGTTGCCACGCGCGCTATCTTGCTATCTACCGTCGGCGTGATTATAACTGCTGGCGTGATTGGTGTCCTTGCGATGTGGGTGCTAAAAACAACACTGCTAAACGGTCTGCTCTTAGGGGCTGTTGTTTCCTGTACGGATGCTGCTTCTGTGTTTTCTATTTTGCGAACACGCAACCTTAACCTTAAAGAAGGGCTTGCCCCGTTGCTTGAAATGGAAAGCGGCAGTAATGACCCCATGTCTTACATACTCACCATTACCGTTTTGGCGTTTATCGGCGGTAAAACAACGACGGTCGGCGGCATTTTGCTGTTTATCGGGCAACAGTTTGTCGTTGCGCTCCTGATGGCGGCCGCCATGTCGTTTATCTCTGTTATGCTGCTAAAACGGCTGAAACTAGAGGTGGACGGTCTGTACCCGATTCTCGTCATGGCATTGGTTGTGATTACTTATGCGGGCACAGATCACCTAGGCGGCACAGGGTATCTGGCTGTGTATATTCTGGGTGTTGTGTTGGGGAATACGCGCTTTGTGCATCGCCGCAGTATGGTGCATTTCTTTGACGGTATTACGTGGCTTATCCAAATCGCCCTATTCTTTACACTGGGACTGCTGGCGACCCCGTCGAAAATGCTCCCTGTGATGCTGCCGGCACTCTTAATCGGGACGCTTTTGACACTTGTGGCGCGCCCGTTGGCTGTTGCCGCTGTGTTATCCCCGTTCGGGATGTCGTGGCGCGGTCAGGCACTGTTGGCGTGGTCGGGATTGCGCGGTGTCGCTTCTATCGTGTTTGCCACGTTTGCGCTGGCGGCGGGTATCCCGTTTGCAGGTACGCTATTTAATATTGTGTTCTTTATCTGTTTGATGTCTATCTTAATCCAAGGGGCGATGATTCCCGTGTTGGCAAACAAGTTAAAACTTGTGGATACGACGGAATCTATCTTTATTACCTTTAACGATTATCCAGAGGATTCGGGCGCCAAACTGGCTGAAATTAAGGTAGACAAGAATCACCCGTGGAACGATACCTCGATAATGGATGCGAATATACCCGAAAGCATTCTCGTTGTCATGGTGAAGCGCGGCACAGAGGTGATTACACCCAAGGGGTCAACGACCTTACAAAACGGCGATATATTGGTCGTTACAAGTAACGATGTGACTGCCTTGGCTGCCCTAGCAAAAGGGAACTTCGCCCAAAAGGCGTCTACGTAGTCTATCATACAAAAAGGAATCCCCCCTTCAAAGGCTTGCAGTGTAAGCATTTGAAGGGGGGATTCCTATATTTTCAGTTTTTTCTAAATTCTTTCTAAAGGTTTGCCCCCTGTCTTCGATATATTGTGTGTCGGAAAGAGTTTTCACAAAGCGTCGGTGAAAAAAATGAAATTAACGCTAAAGTTTGTAAGCAAAAGCCCGATATACTATGTGTAACGAAGAAAATATAAACAAACGCACAAAGTTCTCGTGACCAAGGATAGCAACATAAAATCTGAATCAAAGTGCTTATAGGATGACGCAAAGCACTTAGTTGCCAGACAGCTCAAAAACAAGGACGTTTTTAGCGGTGACTGCAGAAAAATAAAAACGTTAAGGCAAGCAAGAGGACAGGGGTCCGCATGAGGCGACCGCCGCTTGATTTTGAGGAGGAAATAATAATGCGTATTCAAAACAATCTTATGGCTATGAACACACACCGTCAACTAGGGTCCAACCAAATTGCATCGTCTAAGTCTACTGAGAAATTAAGCTCCGGTCTTCGTATCAATCGCGCTGCCGATGATGCCGCCGGTCTTTCTATAAGCGAGAAAATGCGCGCCCAAATTAGAGGTCTAAACCGTGCCTCCTCTAATGCCCAAGATGGTATCTCCCTTATCCAAGCGGCTGAAGGTGCGTTGCAAGAATCCCACAGCATTCTGCAACGTGTTCGCGAACTAGCCGTACAAGGTGCTAACGATGTCAACGCCTCGGAAGACCGCGTTGCGATTAAAGGCGAAATCGACCAGCTTGGTTTAGAGCTTGACCGTATCGCCACTTCTACTAACTTCAACGGCAAGTACATCCTTTCTGGCTTGTACGCGAAAGAAGAGCCAGATTCAATCCCAGCTGAATTAGGCGATGAGGGATTAGGCATAAGCTATGTCGGTGCAATCAACATCCAAGTTGGTGCTAACACACTATCCAGTGACACTATCCAGCTAAATCTCTCTGGTGTGTCTGCTAAGGGTTTGCTTGGCGACGTGTGGGTTGACCCACAAGACAAATCTGACGTGCAAGCCGATGAAGCGTTTTTCCCCACGTCTGGTCCTGTAATTCCTGGCATTGAAGAAGCCGCAAACGCAGAGACAGGTGCCTCCTCCATTGTTGGTTTCCAAGCTCTTTTGAATGTCATTGACGGCAAAACACCAGAAGGTGAAGTGCTCGACGCTGACACACTTCCCACAGGTATCGCGCTTGTCAACGACCTCCGCTCTAACCTTGGTTCGATTCAAAACCGCTTAGAGCATACCATTTCCAACGTTGACACCATCGCTGAAAACATGCAAGCCGCTGAAAGCCGCATTCGCGACGTAGATATGGCACGCGAAATGATGCGCTTTACCACTTCTAATATCCTAAACCAAGCTGCGACCGCTATGTTGGCACAAGCCAACCAAGCACCGCAATCTGTCCTATCACTATTGAAATAATAGTTACGCCGCTTCTGGGGCCGGGAATACCCGGCCCTGAGCTTGTTTTTATAGGGGGACACGGTGTTAGTTTTTTTGGGACTGTCGCCTGAAGTATATTGCCATCTGGATAGTTCTGGTGTATACTACTAGCATGATAAATTTTGCGAATTGCGCTAAAGTCTCAGCCTAAACAAACGATACTAACAATTGAGAGGGAACTCATTGTATCTTGAAGGAGGCAGTAAATATGGCATCTATACAACCAGTTGTAAACCGCATGTCAGGCATGGCATCTGGCATGGACACCGAAGCGATGGTTAAGGCAATGACCCAAGCCAATCAGCTTAAAATGGATAAAATTGGGCAAGCCAAACAAGTCGCTGAATGGCGCAAGACAGCCTACACAGATTTTAATAATTCCTTGCGGTCATTCAAGGATGATTACACGAGCTTGCTCGGCTCAAAGAGCATGATGAAGAGCGATACATACCGCACCATGAATGTGGATAAAACCAGTTCGTCTGCGTCTATTAAGGCGCTGTCTGGCGCGAACTTAGGGCAGCACACCCTTGAAGTAACACAAATTGCGACAGGCGCGACAGCAACAGGGACGCAACTAACCACCACAGGGCGTTTGGCAAACACGAATGTCACGCTAAAGGACTTAGCAGGACATGCGAGCATTGCTAACGCGTTTGAACCCGATATGCTTGAAGATGCAGAGGGTCAACCTCTCTTTAACGCAGATGGCGAACGCGCCATGGGCTACAGCTTCAAGATAAACGGCACAAGCTTTACCTTCAAAGAAACCGATAAACTGTCGGATGTTATGTCGCAGATTAATAGTAGCAAGGCTGGGGCTAAGCTTACGTATTCTCAGCTGACCAACTCGTTTTCACTGTCGGCAACAAAAACGGGCGCCGCCAGCGAACTGCTTGTTGAAGATGAAAGCGGCAATATGTTTACCGGGCTGGGGCTAAACGGCACAGAGCCTGGCACTAGCGTGTACAGCGCCAAAGCTGGTCAAAACGCACTGATTAAGATTGACGGCGTGGAGATGGAGCAAACAAGCAACAGCTTCACGGTAGAAAATATGGCGATTACACTGACCTCCGCCACCACCACACCGTATGAATTTAACGTCACGCGTGACGTTTCTAAATCGGTGGATATGGTGAAGGATTTTGTGAAGTCGTTTAATGACCTTGTCAGTAAACTTGATGAGGCGTATCGTGAGAAGAAGAACACGAAGTTTTCACCGCTGACGGATGAAGTGAAAAAGTCTATGAGCGAGGAAGAGGTAAAAACATGGGAGGGCAAGGCAAAAGAAGGCTTGCTCAACCGTGATAGTGGTCTTGCCTCTATTGTCAACGAGCTGCGCGCTATTGCCACGACCAATGTGCCTGGCTTGGGTCAACTCAAGGATGTTGGCATTAAAGTTGGTCAGTATGTTCCTGGTATGCCATTTCAGCTTGAAATTGATGAAGAAAAGTTGAAAGAAACGCTGGATAACGACCCCGACCACATCTATAATCTAATGACAAAAGCGGCTGTTAAAGGTACGTCTGAAACGCCTGGCGAAGCAGGCGGTATCATTGCACGTATGAACACGGCGATGGATAAATTCTCGGCAAATACAAAAGCTAACCTTATTCCAGCGCTTACCACGAACATTGACGATTATTCGAAGCGAATTGGCGAACAGACTGACAAAATGTACGAAATGCAGGATCGTCTTTACAAGAAGTTTGCGTCGTTTGAGTCCGCTATGGCCAAAATGCAGTCACAACAAACCTCGATGGCTGGCATGTTCCCATCGTAGCATAATACGGATTAGTCTCTTTTGGAGGAAAAAGTATGTATCAAATGAACAAGGCAAGTGGCGGATTAGGGCAGTACCAGCAACAAAGTGCTATGACGGCAAGCCCTGGCGAGCTGACACTGATGTTATACGATGGCTGCATCAAATTTCTCAAGCAGTCAAAGTTATACATGGAAGAAAAGAATATCGAAAAAGCCAGCAATACCTCCATTAGGGCGCAAGATATAATCACAGAACTAATGGCGACGCTTGACCCACAGTACCAAGTGTCAGACGGTCTTTTTAGACTGTATGACTTTATCCTGCGGCAAGTGGTGCAGTCTAACCTTAAAAAAGACCCAACAATGGTCGATGTCCCCATCCAAATGATGACTGAGTTGCGTGACACGTGGCAACAAGCCGTACGTATTAATCGACAGCAGGTTGCCAGTCAAGGAGGCTACTTACACAATGACTGATCTCAACCTTAAACTCCAACAAAAATACGATTTACTGACGCAAGTGCTGGCGCTAACAAAGCAGCAAACCGAATTTATTGAAGCTGACGATACCGACAGTTTGCTAACGAATATTGGTCAGCGACAAGTGTTTATCGACCAATTAGACGCTATTCATGCAGATATTCCTGATAAGGCTGTTTTGCAAAATGACCCCGCCTCCTTGCGTCTTATTTCGGAAGTCACCAACCTATTAAACGCCATCCAAGAGCAAGACACGAGTAACGAACAGGCCGCTCTCAGGCGCATGGAAGCGCTACGCGAGCAGCTCAAAAAGACACAGCAGGGACGCAAAACCTTTGGAGCCTACGAAGCCAGCAGTATTAACGAAGTAGGCGGCCTGTACATTAACTCGTCGAAATGAAAATATCTGAACTGCAATCCCTCAATCAGCCCATGCGCCAACTTCCCGACATTCAAAGACGGGAAGCTGGCGGTGGGCAACAGCCGTTTCGCAGCCATATGACGGGTATCGACAAAGGCAACTGTATGGAAAAACTCAACGCATTAAGCGAGAGTATAGCCCAACAGGGTGCGGTTGTCGCTAAACGATGCGATATGGTTGAGATGAAGCGGTATCGTGAGCTTATCATTGCGTATATGAACGAGGCGGTGTCGTTTGCCTTTGAGTTTAAGAAGCAATCAACGCTAGACGCGCGCGGACGCCACCGTATGTATGCGATTATCAAGCGGATAAATAAGAAGCTAGAGGAACTGACGAAGGAACTATTAAACGGTCAGCAGGATAATTTAGCACTCATGAACTCGATTGACGAAATTCGTGGTATGCTGATGGATTTGCTACTGTAGTTTGTGGGGAAGAAGCGATAAGTAGGACGAAATGTTATGGCGTCAGCACGAAAGTTTACTCGATTTTTTGAAAAAAAATTAAGTAAAGCTTTCCATAAATACTGTTGCGTAACCGTTTCATTAGTAGCTTTTGGCACAGATAATCCGACAGGCGCTGACACATTTGTGACAGTGTCTGTTTTTTGTTTTGTCGAAAAGGGGTTTACATAACGCGTATTTTAAGGTACAATGTCAATAACAATCCAATAGTATGATTGGAGTATGGAGGAACGAGAATGAGACGAAACGCGAGGGTTCTGTCTATTGTGATAGCACTTTGCCTGCTTACATCAATGGCAGCACAGGCAGCAGGTTTGAACATTGGTATCGGGACAGTAAACCAAGCCACCACAACAAAACTGGCGGATTTAGCCACATTGGCACAGTATAAATTGCAACATAACACAGCAGGGGTGCAATCGGAACAGTTTATTGAATGGAAGTACGGCTCACAACTGCAACCGATGGTTGTGGGAGGTCCTACGATTTACGGTGGCTCACAAACGATGAGCGCCGCCGCCCAAACCCTTACAGCACGCGGCTACGATGTCGCGGCGGGCATGAACGGCGACTTCTTTACTGTTGCCACAGGTGTTCCTATGGGCATGATGGTGACTGACGGGGTTATTCGCACCTCTGACGCTGGTTTTTGGGCAATTGGTTTTCCCTCTAACGGCGCACCCTTTATGGCAAAACCACAGCTAACAACCACACTCAGCTACATAGCCAACGGCAGCCAGCAAAACTACAATATCGACCACATTAATAAGGTGCGTACTGCTGTCGGTCTGTTTTTATACACACCCGATTTTTATAGCAGTACCCAAACAACCACCGCCGGCACACATGTGATTCTGCAATCCACTGACCAGCTGAAAATTGGACAAACCATCACAGCACAGGTGGTAAACGTGATTACAGGCACAGCACCTGCGACACTCCAAGCGGGACAATTTTGCCTGTCTGTGGATGTGTCAGGACCGATTAATCGCATATCGTCTATGTACGCGGGCATGACCGTGCAGATTGCTATTTCTGCCAATGAGTCACGTTTCTTGAACTGCTCAAATGTCATTGGTGGCTACCAGCCACTGATTCTAAACGGCGGGTTACAATCGGGGCTGGAAACGACACGCGCCCCCCGTACCGCCATTGGGATTCGAAACGATGGCACAACAATTTTTTACACTGTTGATGGACGTCAACCCAATGTTAGTGCGGGGCTAGGGTTAGACGAACTGGCGTTACGTATGCAGGCATTGGGCTGTGTATGGGCTGTCAACATGGACGGCGGCGGTTCCACGAATATGGGCGCGACGTTCCCCGGCGATACGACCCTCTCGCAACTGGGCATACCCTCAGACGGTACGCCGCGTAAATGCGCCAACTATGTATTTTTAGTCAATCAAACCACTCGCGTGAATGTGCCTGCGCGCATACACGTGAACCCAAAGTCGATTAATGTGTTGCTGGGCACGGCGCAAAGCGGCATACAACTGACAGCGAAGGCAACCGATGTCAACTATCATACTGTTACCGCCCCCACCACGATTTCGTGGTCTAGCGGCAACAACGCCATCGGGACAGTATCGACCTCTGGGCTATTTATTCCCTCAGCGGCAGGCACGACCACGTTGACAGCGTCGGCTGTTGGTGTGCCGAACGCGTACGCGACTGTTGATGTCAATGTTGTTGACAAACTCGACAGCATACGACTTGTCGATAACGCCACGAAGAAAGTCGTTACCGCGCTGAACCTTGGTGTAAACCAAACGATTGACCTAAACGCCATCGGCGTGCTATCTGGCGTTGATGTTGTGTCGAGCGACGCAAGTTTCTTCTGGATGGTGACAGGGACGGCCGCCACAGTTAGCCAAAGCGGTGTGTTGACCGCTGGCACGCAAAATGGTGCTGTGTGCTACCTCGTGGTCGGCATGGGGACGCAAACACAGACGATTCCCGTTACGATTGGCAAAAGCCCTGTCGTGTTAGCCGATTTCGACACTGTTACGCCTGCCTTTACCCCCTCGACAGGCGCGCTATTTGCGGTAGACCCTGAACGCTCGAACGTTCGTTATGGTAATAATGCGGGCGCGTTTACCTACGATTTTGCCATCAATGGGTCAGGTGCCGCCGCGATAAACTACATGGCGAACCTGCCGCTTAACGATCAACCCTCGTACATTAACATGTGGCTGAAGGGTGACAACTCGAACAATATTCTAAGCATTTCGCTAACGGATGCCACAGGGAATCCGCTTGATATGACAGTCGCCACCATGAATTTCACAGATTATCGATACGTAAGTATACCGCTCATGGGGATTACGCGTATTAATGGCTTTAAGCTATTGCGAACGCCAACAGGGGCAACGACAGGCACGTTCTACCTAGATCAAATGATGGCGGCGTTTGACACAACGCAGGACACCGCCGCGCCCACACTCACCTTTACTGTGCAGGGCGGTGTTGACACAGGCAACTTGACGATTAGCGGCATAGCGCAGGACACAGGCGGCGCGCTGTTGCGCAAGCAGGACATTGACGTGCAGTGGGATGGCACGAGCATACCCTTTACATTTGAGCAAACCACTGGTCAATTGACCGCGGTGGTTGCCATGCCGCTTGAGGGCTATCATCGCGCCACGGTGCAGGTAAAGGACGTTTCGGGCAACTATGCACGCGCGTCGTATCCCTTTACCCAATCGACTACTTTACGTGCTAGTTCGTTTACAGACATCAACACGCACTGGTCGTTACCCTTTGTCGAGTTTATGGATCGCAAGAATGTGTATCCGAACGTCGCCATTGGGGGTCAACGTCCTCTAGGACCTGATGTGGCGATTACGCGCGGTGAGATTGCAGTATTATTATCCCGTGCGTTGAAATTAAACGAAGCGAATTGGAGCAATGTGCAGTTACCGTACATCGACGTGGCACAGATTCCAGCAGGTCAGTTGAGTGCGATGAAGGCGTTGTACGGTGTGGGTATTATGCGCGGCACACTAATGGGCGATCAACTGTACGCCAACGCGTCACAAACATTGAGCCGCGCGGAAGCGTTCACCATGATGGGGCGCGCCTTTCCTCTTGGCATGTCTACCTCAACAGTGCCACTGACATTTAACGACGCAAACAGTATCCCCGATTACGCGAAAGAGCATGTGAAATTGATGGTCGGGTTACAGATTGCCAGCGGGTTTAACGGCAACTTTATGCCTGGGAATAATATCACCAGAGCGGAAATGTCGAAAGTCCTCTGCGGTTTGTACTAAAGAAATGGAAAGCGTGCCACCCCATGTCGGGTGGCACGCTTTTGTTGTGTAGCGTTTATTGTTGTCCGCAATGAAAAGTTTTACTCAATTTTTTTCAAAAAATTGCAGGTGTCGGACGGCGTCATGACACCGCAGTGTTGTGGGTCATGACACCGCAGTGTTGTGGATTTCGTTGTCTGCGGACAACGACCAAAGACGCTGTCTTTGGAAACTGCGATTTTTGAAAAAATCGAGTAAACTTTTGTGCTGTGTGGGTGGACAACTAATTGTGAAGAAGGAGTGAGTAAAACCAGTTACTCACTCCTTTTCTATCTACACTTTGTATTTTGGACGCTTATGATACGTCGTATGCAGTGCTTTATGCGCGATATGACCACCGGGTGTGCCAAAGTAGTCAGCGTACATACGCTTGACAAGTGGGTTATCGTGGCTTGTTCTAATTGGCAAATTAGCATCCATCTCGTAGATGGTTTTCGCGCGTTCTGCGCGCAAATCTATAAAGTTGCGAACAGAGGCAGGTTGCACAGGTTGACCGCCGCCGTTAATACAGCCGCCTGGGCACGCCATCATCTCGATAAAGTCGTACTTCTTTTCGCCGCTTTTTATGGATTCTAGTAACCGTTTGCAGTTACTCAAGCCAGAAGCGACAGCGACGCGTACTTCCTTGCCGTTTAGCGTATACGTTGCTTCTTTGATACCAGCGACACCTCGCACGTCAGTGAAGTCAAGCTTCGCAAGCTTTTCCTTGGTGACTGTTTCAACAACAGTACGCAACGCAGCTTCCATGACGCCGCCCGTTGCACCAAAGATGAGACCCGCGCCAGACGCGATTTGGTCAAACTGCTCCTCTGGCAACGCATTAAACATAATGCCAGCTCTGGAAATCATGCGTCCTAGCTCACGTGTGGTTAGGGCGACATCAATATCGTTTAGACCTTCCACTGCCTGCTGATCCTCGCGCTCGATTTCGTACTTCTTGGCGGTACAGGGCATGATGGACACCGTGACGATATCCTTAGGGTCGATACCCTTTTCTTTGGCATACATTGTCTTAATCACAGCGCCAAACATCTGCTGTGGTGATTTACAGGTGGACAAATTGGGGATAAACTCTGGGAAGTACTGCTCGCAGTAACGAATCCAGCCCGGTGAGCAGGATGTAATCATCGGTAATGATTCACCAGATTCAAAACGCTTTAGGAACTCTGTGCCTTCTTCCATAATGGTAAGGTCAGCAGTATGGTTGACATCGAACACGTTATGGAAGCCCAGCGAATGTAGTGCGGCGACCATCTTTCCTTCAACATTCGTGCCAACAGGATTACCAAAGCACTCACCCAACGTCACACGGATAGAAGGAGCAACACCAACAACGACATGCTTCGTGGGGTCGCCTAACGCTTTCCAAACCTTATCTGTGTCGTCCTTTTCCGTCAACGCGCCTGTTGGGCAAACGGAGATACACTGTCCGCAGGACACACAGGGTACTTCGTCTAGGTTGCGGTCAAAGGCGCAGGAGATATGGGTGTCGTAGCCGCGGTCATTAGGACCAATGACAGCCACAGCTTGATTATTCTTACAGACAGCGACGCAACGGCGGCACAAGATGCACTTGGAGTTATCGCGCACAAGATGCTTCTCGGAGTCCTCAATTTCTGGAACTTTTTTGTCGTTTTCATAACGAACTTCTGTCATGCCGAAATCTTTCGCCATTTTCTGCAATTCGCAATTTTGGTTACGCAAGCAGGTAAGGCATTCCATGCGGTGGTTAGACAAAATGAGTTCCAATGTTGCTTTACGTGCTTTTATCACTTGCGCAGAGTTTGTTTGCACCTCCATACCCTCATTGACAGGGTACGTACAAGCGGCGGTTAGCGTACGTGCGCCTTTTACCTCTACAACACAGATTCGGCAAGCACCAATCGCATTAATATTTTTCATATAGCACAAGGTAGGGATATCAATGCCCACCTGACGCGCAGCCTCCAAGATGGTCGAACCCTTGGGTGCTGAGATTTTGGTGCCATTAATGGTAAGTGTAACAGTTTCCATTGTTAGCCCCCCCTATTCCTTGATAATGGCAGCAAACTTGCACTTTTCAACGCAAGCACCGCATTTAACGCAAACCGCAGGATTAATCACGTGGACTTCCTTTACATTGCCAGAGATAGCGTCAACAGGGCAAACACGCTTACAAGCAGTGCAACCCTTGCACTTATCCGCCACAACCTTGTACTCTAACAAGGATTTGCATTGACCAGCTGGGCATTTTTTGTCGGTGACGTGAGCGACATATTCATCTCTAAAGTAGCGCAGTGTGGATAACACGGGGTTTGGCGCAGTTTGACCTAATCCGCAGAGGCTGTTGCTCTTGATATGCTCGCAAAGCTCCTCCATTTGGTCTAAGTCTTCCAATGTGCCTTGTCCGTTTGTAATTTTCTCTAACATCTGATAAAGTCTGCGTGTGCCGATACGGCAGGGGGTACATTTGCCACAGCTTTCCTCAACGGTAAACTCTAAGAAGAACTTGGCGATGTCTACCATGCAGTTGTCCTCGTCCATAACAATCAAGCCGCCTGAACCCATCATCGAGCCAATCGCCATCAAGCTATCATAGTCAACAGGGGTGTCAATCAGCGAAGCTGGGATACAGCCGCCAGAAGGACCACCTGTTTGTGCCGCCTTGAATTTCTTACCGTCTGGAATGCCGCCGCCGATTTCTTCAACGACCTCGCGCAGTGTTGTGCCCATGGGGATTTCCACAAGACCTGTGTTTGTGATTTTGCCGCCTAAGGCAAAGACTTTCGTACCTTTGGATTTCTCGGTGCCAATTTTCGCAAAGGCTTCCCAACCATTATTCAAAATCCAAGGAATATTGGCATACGTTTCGACGTTATTTAACAAGGTTGGTTTGCCAAACAAGCCCTTCACCGCAGGAAATGGTGGACGGGGACGAGGCTCGCCACGATTGCCCTCAATCGAAGTAATCAAGGCCGTTTCTTCGCCGCAGACAAACGCGCCAGCGCCCAAACGGACATCAAGGTCAAAGCTGAAATCTGTGCCAAAAATATTCTTGCCTAGCAAGCCGTATTCACGCGCTTGCTCCATGGCCACTTTCAAACGTGCCACCGCAATGGGGTACTCCGCACGCACATACACAAAGCCTTGGTTGGCGCCAATCGCGTAGCCAGCCAACGCCATCGCCTCGATAATCGTGTGTGGGTCGCCTTCTAGCACAGAACGGTCCATAAATGCGCCGGGGTCACCTTCGTCGGCATTACAGGCGACGTATTTTTGGTCGGATTGTGCCGCTGCGGCAAATTCCCATTTTTTACCTGTTGGGAAGCCTGCGCCGCCGCGTCCGCGCAATCCTGATTTAGACAATATGTCAATAATCTCGGCGGGCGTTTGCTCTGTTAGCGCACGTCCGAGCGCTGTGTAGCCGTCTAGCGCTATGTATTCGTCAATATTCTCGGGGTTAATGACACCGCAGTTACGCAACGCAATGCGCAGCTGCTTTTTATAAAAGCCTGTTTCATTCAACGAGCTAATGACATCGTCCTTAACTGTTTCTTGATACAGCAAACGTTTGACAATACGACCCTTGAGAATATGTTCATTAACAATGACCTCTGTGTCCTCTGGGGTAACACGCGAGTAGAATGAACCTTCAGGATACACAACAACGATAGGACCTAAGGCGCAAAGACCAAAACAACCAGTTTTGATAACTTGTACTTCTTTTTCCAAGCCGACTTCTTTTAGATGGGTTTCAAAGCTTTCGATAATTTTTTCACTCTGTGCCGAGGTACAGCCTGTACCAGCGCATACTAGGATATGACTTCTGACTAAATGCAATTATGCCACCAACCCTTCTACTGTGCCGCGCCGATGGTAAACTCAGTTACCACACGGTTATTGACAATATGCTCAGAAACGACCTTCTCCATTTTTTCCGCGCTCATATTAACATACGTGACTTTTTCCGCACCGGGGACAAATATTTCCACAATCGGTTCTAGTCGGCACACACCGATACAGCCTGTTTGGGTAACAGACACATGCTCTAAGTTGCGTCGCGATACCTGCTCCACCGCAGCGGCTAAGACAGGGCGCGCACCAGCGGCGATGCCACAGGTTGCCATACCAACCACAATGCGTACATTGTCTGGTCCATCTTCCTTGCGTAAATTTAGCTGTCCACGGGTTTTCTCACGAATAGCCTTCAATTCTTCTAACGATTTCAATGCAATTCCTCCTCTAATTCCTGCTCATTCTCAGTCATGTATGCTGTGAGCCATGCCAGTACGTCAGGGTCGTTGAGTGGTACGTCGTCGCCTAACATTGCCTGCATGTCTACGGTGTCAACCGTATAGGATTTGTCATTGCGTGCGCGATGAAGTGTGAAATGTACCTGCGGGGCACCCTGTACTAGGATAGACATGGTGCTCGGCAAGTCGCCCATTGGTACCATATCAATGTGATTTGTGTAAAATACAACCGTTAGGGTCGTCCCCTTACCGACGGCACTGGTTAGCGTTAAATCGCCGCCTGTTTGCTGGGCTGCCAGCTGTAACAGCGGTAGCCCTAACCCCACACGCCGCGTGGTTCTCGTCGTTGTAAAGGGGTCAAGGACAGAGGACAAAAATTCTTCGCTCATGCCACATCCATCATCTGTCAGCGTAAATACGAGCTTGTGGTTTTGTTCGAGTAAGCTTAACACAATATTCTGAGCCTTTGCTGTAATACTATTTTGGACAATGTCCAGCACATACAGGCTCAGTTCGGTCATACGATATATTTCTCTAAAATACCATTGACTTGGTCAGGCACAAGACGTCCATACACATCGCCGTTGACGGTTAAAACAGGCGCAAGACCGCAAGCACCAATGCAACGCGTGGCATCGACAGAAAAACGTCCGTCCTCTGTGATACTGCCGGATTTGCAACCTAGCTTGCGTTCGACACGGTCGAGTAAATCTGCCGCGCCTTTGACATAACACGCTGTCCCTAGGCACACAGCAACCACATACTCACCCTTTGGATTGACGGAAAACTGTGAGTAGAAAGAAACAACTCCATACACATCGGACAGGGACAACCCCAAGCCCTCGGCGATAATGATTTGCACTTCCTCGGGTAGATAACCGTAGATTTCCTGTGCTTCCTGCAAAACAGGCATGGTAGCACCTAACTGCCCGTGATGCTTGGCAATAATGGCGCGCAGCTGGGTTTCTTGTTCTGGCGTACCCTTAAAGGGTACTTTTGTTTTCAGGTTGGGCATTCTGACATCCTCCTTTTGGTTCTCTATATTTCAAGTGTTTGCACACGGGAAACGCACATGTAAAGGGGGGGATTGCGCTATTGGTCTGTCAGTGTGGTGCGCAGGTATTCAATCACTGAGGTGGCACTTAATCGGTCGAGCGGCAGTGTAGGACCTGCGTCGCGCATGTTTTCTAAATAGTGCGCGTCTGAATTTGTGAGCAGATGCAGGTGCTGTAAGTCGGGAAAGCGTGCTTGCAGGTCTAGCGCATGCGTTTTGTCAAACAATTCATAGGCGGTAAAGCCCATGCCGCTATCCCACAGCCCCAAATTAGACAACACTGAAAACGAGGGTCGGTCGATATGGGCAGGCAGTGCCACGCCCCCATACGAGCGGACGAGCGCCGCCGTGTCGTAGATGCTAATAGAAGTCGCCGACAGTAACAAGCGTGGTTCTGTGTCAACCAGAGTATCGGTGTCATCCACCAGAACTTGAGCGCCAAAGATGTCGGGACGGTTGGCAATGTTTGGAAGCTTGCTATACACGTAGTCTGAAAAATCTGCCGCGGAAACTAAATCGGGCAGCAAGCACACGACGTGGACTTCCTCCGAGGTCGTTAGCTCCATGGCAGGAATGGCAAGCACACCGTGCGCCATTGCGGCACGTGCTACGAGCGGTGCATGACGGCAGGTGTTATGGTCTGCCACGGCAATCATCTGCAAGCCGTTTAGCGCGGCCATGCCGACAATGTTTTGCGGCGTCATTTCGTCATCACCGCAGGGCGAAAGGCAGCTATGAATATGTAAGTCGTAGTAAATGTTCATAGCGCGGCATGAATGCGCCAGCTAAGCTCATACGACGATAGGTTGCTAGTGAATAACGGTAGATTTTCCTTAACAGCGCGTGCCAGCAAGGTATCATCTGGCGTCACGCCCTCGGCTAGAATGACACAGCTAACATCTGTTAGTGCCGCGACAGCCGCCACGTTTACATTTTGCATAATCGTGACCCACGCCTGGTCGCTAGACGCACGCCCCATGACCCAGCTTAACAAATCACCCGTGTAACCGCCCGTAACAGGACGTGCTAATGTTTCTTCGCTGCCAGATAATTGCGTTAATGCCAACACTTGCGCTAATTCAGTAACAGTCATAACGACATCTCAACTTTCACACACCGCTAACGAAAAACCGTTGCCAGCGGTTTACTAACCTTCTGCCTCATGGCTTGCCGCCATGGACAACACGGAACACAAAGTGGGTCACAAAGCTACTTAATCCTAGAACGCCGAAACGGCGGTGGCAAATACTGCTCGTCGTCTATCGCATCATCTTCGCGCATACGCGCGCGCACATTAAAGATACAGTCTGATTCTTCTGCAAAGCCTAAGATGACATCTTCTGCCAACGCGTGACACCCAGGGGTACCGCACGAGCCGCAGTCAAGCCCCGGCAGACGTTCTTTCAACGCCTCGATACTGCGCAGTTTTTGCATCGCCTTGCCAAAATCCTGATCGAGGATGGTGGTGGGGACATGCATTAATCGTTTGGTACGATAGATTTGGTCGGGCGGGTCATCTACTAATTGATACTCGGTTTCCGTTTTGGGCAACGCTTGCATAAGTTTGTGGATTCGTTCGCGCGCCACAAAGGGATTCTCGATTGCCAAACAGCCGCCCACACACCCTTGCGTACAGGCATTTAGCTCTAAATACTCTATTTCGGGTAGTTTATCATCTTCGATGCTCTCGAGCAGGTTAATGACATGGGGCAGACCGTCCACCGCGATGGCATTAAAGGCGGATAACGGGGACGATTCGCCGCCAGCCGTTGCCCAACCAACGCCGACAAATCCAGCGGATTGCAAGGTGGACGGGACAGCACCGCGCCGCATATGAGGCAATAATTTTAAGTACATTTCCGTCATAGACACAGCGTAGTCGATCACACGATCTTGCAAACCAGAGGGGTCATGTGCTTCTGTCACCTTCGCAGGACAGGGGGTAACAAAGCAAATGCCGATTTCAGACGGGCGCAAGCCAGTTTTTTCAACCGCGCGTTCTCGTGCAATTTTTGCCGCTAATTCGACTGGCGCAATAAAATTGACAATATGAGGTATTAAATTGGGGAATCTTTGGCGAATCAGTCGAACGACGGCAGGACACGCCGCGGAGATAAGCGGCTTCTCATACCGCCCCTCTTTGAGCATTTCCACAGTAAGATGCGAAACGATTTCCGCCGCAGAGGCAGGCTCAAAAATGTCGTCAAACCCGACAGCAAGTAGGGCTTGCAAAACAATGTTAATATTGCCAAGATTGCGAAATTGCGCGTACAACGCAGGGGCAGGCAGCACAATATTATAGCGATACTTGCTTAGCTCACTGAGCGGATCTGCCACTGCCTTTTTGGCATGATGCGGACAAACACGCACACAATGACCACAATCTATACACTTTTCATGTATAATCGTGGCACATCCTGCACGAACGCGAATGGCTTCGGTGGGGCATTGTTTCACACAGGTCGTGCAACCTTTGCAGCGGTCATGTTCTAATCGCACTGAAATCATACTATAGCACTTCCTTTCGGATGGAAGCTCGACTGCAGAAAACGCATAGCGTCCACACAGTCGTTAGCAAGATGCTCATAGGTAACGTGGTGTTGCGGGTCATATCGAGCGGAAACAATGGCATATGCACGTGTATGACGTTGAAAATGCGCAGAGGTTGCACCTGTGTTATAGCGCTGATTACACAATCAGCACTATAACGTATGACTCACTTTCATAATAACGGTGGTGCCAACATCAACAGTGGACTCAATGAAAAACTCGTCTGCGTAACGGCGCATGTTTGGCAACCCCATGCCTGCGCCAAAACCAAGCTCGCGAACTTCATTGGTGGCGGTGGAAAAGCCTTCTGTCAGTGCTTTCTCAATATCGGGAATACCTTTGCCGACATCCTTAAGTTCCATGGTTACGCCTGTATCATCCACCGAAACGGTCGCTGTGCCACCCCTAGCGTGAATCACCATGTTGATTTCGCCTTCGTACATACAAATCGAAACACGGCGTATGACATCAGCTGGCAAACCTAGACGGCGCAACGCGGCTTTTGTACCAGACGAGGCTTCGCCAGCGGCGTGAAAATTATCCCCATCCACCTCAAATTCAAGGCGATATGGCTCCATTATACAAGCCCCGCTATGTAAAGACGTCCGCAAGCCTCATACAATCGATGGGGCGACGCCATCACACAAATGTCACGGTCGGTGGCAAGTTGTAAGACCAAGTCGTCTGGTTGTTTGCCGCGCACAAACACGATACATTTCATATCCATCATTTCAGCAGTACGGACAACCTGTTGATTCATTAGCCCTGTTAGGAGAACACTTTGATCCTTTACAAACGCTAACACATCACTCATCATATCCGAACCGCAGGCAGACAAGACCTCTTCTGGTAGTCGGTGGTCGCAGCATAGGACTGTGGCACTAAGGATTTCTTGAACTTCTGATAGCTTCATCTTCATACCCCTTTGTGTCGATTTGTTTGCGGCTATAAAAACACGCACACAATCATTATAACACTGTTGCGGTGTAATTCACAAGCATGAAATTACAAAATACTGCATGGAATCTTTGGTTTTTTAGGGGACTTTTTTGGCTATGCGTTGTTTGTGCGGGCTACTATCTCGTCGATTGCCGCAAATAAGACATCGCGCTCTGTCACTGCAGTGTACTTTACGTTGACGCAACCCTTGCCCTTGCCCGGTGTTTTCAATCTTTCTCTGAGAGACACTATGTAATCAAAGTCCATCGTATGCAGGGAAAAATGCTCCTTTGCCACAGAAAAGCTAATGTAATGACGGTTCGCACCTTCGCCTAACCGATAGGTGGGCATTTGAAAGCTCACAACTTCTTCAAGTTGTGGGTACGTTTTGCGCATGTGGGATACAAACACAGTTAGCCATTCGAGGGCTTGACCCTCCTGTTTGGCTAGAAGTTCGTCCACCGTTTGTTGATTCGCTGGCATGTCAACCTTCCTTTCAAGTTTCATAATGCGTATACACAAGCAGCCCATCAAATGATATTGACGGGCTGCTCGACAAAGGGGACTAATTTGCGGTGATATTGTCTTTTGTTAGGGGGGCTATATGGGGGTTCACGGTGTCGTTTAGCATTTGGAGAGCCGCTTCTTCATCTAAAATCTGATAAGCGCCACCCTTGATATCCTTCGATTTTGTGGGTAATACGCCAGCTGTGACGGCGGTGTCTAAATTGACCTGTGCCAATTCTGTCGCAAAGTTTACCATGTACCACCATGTGAGATCTGATTGGACGTTTTTGGTGACGACATCCTTTAATTGAGGGATTTTCGCCAAGCTGGCAGGCGTTAGCATCTTTTTCGCCACGGCCTTTAGTAACCCTTGTTGGACACTCGCGCGGGTTAAATCCTGCTGGGCGTAGTTCTTGCGAAAACGGGCGACTTTTAGCGCGTCTTCGCCGTTTAGATGGTGCATTCCCTTGGGTAGATTCACATTGTAGGGCTGGTGCATCCCTGTTTTGGCTATGATATCATAGGGCAATTCGTAATCCACGCCGCCGATTTCATCAATGAGTTCGACAAACCCATCATAGTCAACCAACACCCAGTAGTCGGGTCGAAACCCGATTAAGACAGCCACTTCGTCTAACACGATGTTCATGTCCTGCTTGTTGTACGCGCCATTTATCTTTTTCACAGAGCGTTTGGCAGAAGGACTGTAGGTGTCGCGGGGGATACTTATTAACCCTAAAGTGTCATTTTTGATGTCTAGGCTCGCAACCATGATAGTATCGGTACGAGTTTTGTCCTCATCTGTGCCGCAAATGAGAAAGGTGTACACGCCCTCTTTGCGGTCGCCCCAATCCTGCGCGGCGGGGATAGGGTCGCCACCCTCTTGGTTGGAGGCGTTGTTTTGGGTTTGCTGATTGCCGTTGGCAACCAGTGCGCCTGTCGGTTTCCATGGCGCGGTGGGCAGACGCGCGGTTGTGTACCAAAAATACAACACGATAGCAATGGGAATGAGAATCACGAGTAGTACCAATGGCCAGCGGCGGCGCGGACGTTCTTCAGCGCGCCCCCCAACGGATGTTTTGAGTTTCATATTGCTCCTTTATCGAATGTAAGAAAAGTTAGACGGTACAGGGTATCTAGGGGTTATTCGGCAATAATGCGAACACGTATGATGGCAGGCACAGTCGCAAGCTTTGCCGCAACCGCAGGGGGAATTTCTGTCGTGGTATCAAGTAGCGTATATGCGTACTCTTTTTTGGACTTATTGATCATATTTTCAATGTTTACACCGTATTCTGCGACACATTCGGTAATCGTGGACAGTATACTGGGCACATTCTTGTGGGCAACACATAGACGTGGTCCTGGCACCCATGGCAGGTCAACATCTGGATAGTTGACAGCATTCTTAATATTGCCAAAACGTAGGTAGTCAGCCAGTTGGTCAACTGCCATGACGGCGCAGTTATCTTCACTTTCGGGCGTTGACGCACCAAGATGCGGTATGGGTACGACGCTGGGGTGCGCCACGACGGCGGCGGTGGGGAAGTCAGTAATGTAACGTGCGACCTTGCCAGAATCTAACGCTGCTAGGACATCTGTGTCGTTGACAAGTTCGGCGCGTGCAAAGTTGAGAATGCGTAGCCCGTCGCGCGCTAGGGCTAGGGTGTCAGCGTTTATCATGCCCTTTGTGTTGGGGTTAAGCGGCACATGTAAGCTAATGTAGTCGCATTCCGAAAGCAGTGCTTTTAGGTCGTGACAGCGACGCACACTGCGGGACAGTCCCCAAGCGGCATCGACGGATATGTAGGGGTCGTAACCAATCACGTCCATGCCTAAATGATGTCCAGCGTTAGCAACGCCGACGCCGATAGCCCCTAACCCGATAACGCCCAATGTTTTACCCGCAATTTCAGGACCAGCATATGCCGCCTTACCTTTTTCGACAAGGGCAGGCACTTGGTCGCCTTGGTCTGCTAGTGTGCGTGCCCATGTGATGCCGCCATAGATATCGCGGGAGGCAAGAAATAGGGCGCAGACGGCAAGCTCACGAACGGCGTTCGCGTTTGCCCCAGGGGTATTAAAGACGACAATGCCTTTTTCGGCACAATCTGACAGCGGTATGTTATTCACACCAGCGCCAGCACGCGCAATGGCTAGTACTGAGGGCGGCAACGCTTCTTCGTGAAGGCTGGCGGAACGTACGAGTAGCCCGTCTGGTGACGCGCTGTCCTCTAGGTTGAATACACTGGTGTCGAAACGCTGTAAGCCGATTTTGGCAATCTTGTTGACGCATTTAATAGAGTACATAGTGGTATCCCCCTCAAAATTTAGATAATAGTAAGACCAAGCATACATAAAACAGTAGCAAAAGACTAGTATTGACGGCATTTCGGCGGCTTGTAGCCGCCACGTGCACTTTGTGCGCTTTCAAAAACAGTGTATGTTTTTACTTAAAATTAGTATAAACAAATACATAATTAAGTAGTAAGGCGGCATGTGCCGCCTTACTACGAAGTGTTATCTTATTTCGTCTTGATACGGCATTAACAAAGCCGCAACGACATATGCGACAATGCCAAACCCTGTAAATCCTAGTAACGCCCATATGATACGTAACACTACGGGGTCGATGTTTAGATACTCACCGATACCGCCGCAGACGCCCCATAGCACGCCATTGCGAATTTTGTAAATACGCTTGCCATTCATACAATTTTCCTCCCTCTACTGTTTATTTGCTGTGTTGAAACGCAAACTCTTTCATAAAGGTGCAAAGTGCCTCTACGCCCTCGCGCGGCATAGCATTGTAAATCGAGGCGCGTATGCCCCCTGTGGCACGATGTCCCTTTAAGGTGGATAAACCACGCTTGCTCGCTTGCTTGACAAATTCGTCGTCTAGTTCAGCATTTCCCAAATTGAACGTGACATTCATCAGGGAACGTGATTCTATATCAACGGTGGTGCGGTACAAATCGGAATCGTCAATAAGGTCATATAATAATGTCGCTTTTTCGCGATTGATTTTCGCCATAGCCGACACGCCGCCCTGCTCATTAAGCCAGTCGAGCATCAAGCCTAGTAAGTATATGCCGTAGGTCGCGGGTGTGTTTATCATGGAGTCATTTTGTATCTGTGCCGCATAGTCCATGATGGACGGGGTGCAGGGTTGCGCGTGTCCTGCTAAATCCTTGCGGACGATAACGACTGTTAGCCCAGCGGGTCCCATGTTTTTCTGCGCGCCAGCATAAATCACGCCGTATTTGCTGACGTCGAGTGGCTCAGACAAAATGGAGGAACTCATGTCGCACGCAAGCGGTACATCCGCTGTTTCGGGAACGTATGACCACCGTGTGCCGAAAATCGTGTTGTTATGGCAGTAGTGGAAATAAGCGGCGTTTGGGTCAAGCAACAGGGAGGACTGCGGGGGAATCACGGTGTACTCTGTGTCCTTGCCTGTCGCGGCGACGCGCACATTGCCGTACTTTACGCTTTCTGTGTACGCCTTTTGGGAAAAGAAGCCCGTTATGGCATAGTCGGCGGAGCGTCCTGCCGACAATAAGTTCATCGGTACTGACGCAAATTGTAGCGTGGCGCCGCCCTGTAAAAACAGCACCTTGTGGGTGTCGGGTATGTTCAGCGCCTTGCAAAAATCAGCCTCGACTTTTTCATAAAGTGCGACGTAGGTTTTTGAGCGATGGCTCATTTCCATGACGGACATACCTGTGCCGTTGTAGTCTGTGATTTCGGCGGCGGCTCGTTTGAGCACCGATTCGGGCATTGCGGCGGGTCCTGCCGAGAAATTAAATACACGAGACATGGGCGGTTACCTCCAGACAATACGTTTTACAAGAAGCGTCTTGTTGCTATACCTACTGTGTATTATACGCGTGGCTTACAGTTATGTCAAATAGGAATTGCATGAGAACATTTTTATGCAAATTGCAAGTTTAATTGCCCACCATAAATCACCAGTTTGTTTAAGCCGCCATTTCATTGGCTGTCTTATAACCTAAAATCTTGCGCGGGTAATTGTTTACCCAGTCTTCAATACGTTGTAGTTCTTTTGTGGACAGT
>JAVBKJ010000072.1:0-8844 GCA_031554075.1 Oscillospiraceae bacterium
ACTGTCCACAAAAGAACTACAACGTATTGAAGACTGGGTAAACAATTACCCGCGCAAGATTTTAGGTTATAAGACAGCCAATGAAATGGCGGCTTAAACAAACTGGTGATTTATGGTGGGCAATTAAACTTGCAATTTGCAGTCGTGTTGGAACGCAAGATTACTCTTGTATTTTTTCACAAAATATTGTATTATGGTGAGCATCGAGTGTATATGGTTTTTTGCGAACCAAGCCCGAAAGGAGAGTTACCATGAATAAAGTAGCCATTTTAGGATACGGCGTCGTGGGCGCAGGGGTGGCACAGGTGTTAGCCCAGAATGAACACCGTATGAGATCTGGACATGTCATCACATTGGGATATATTCTGGATGTCCGCGCCTTTCCCGACAGCCCTTACGCTGATAAGTTTATTACCGATTTTAATATTATTCTGCAGGATACTAGCTGTGTTGTTGTCGTTGAAACCATTGGTGGGGCGACACATGCGCTAGAATTTACCAAACGTGCGCTGATGGCTGGCAAAAGTGTTGTTACCTCTAACAAGGAGTTGGTGGCGCAACACGGTCACGAACTACTGACGTTGGCGCATCAGCATGGTTGCGACTATCTATTTGAAGCAAGTGTGGGCGGCGGCATTCCCATTATTCGCCCGATGGGCCAATGCTTGCTTGCAAACGATATATTAGAGGTGTTCGGCATCCTAAACGGGACAACGAACTACATTCTCACACAAATGTTTCAACATGGCGTGGCGTTTGACAAAGCACTGCAACAAGCACAGGCATTGGGATACGCAGAGCGCAATCCCAGCGACGATATCTCTGGCAAAGACGTGTGCCGTAAAATTTGCATCTTGTCCTCGCTTGCCTTTGGCACGCATGTCTACCCCAGCGATGTCGAAACGCAAGGCATTGAGGATATTACCCCAGAGGACGTCTCTTGGGCGGAGCATCATGGCTATGCAATTAAACTACTTGGACGCGCGGTTGCCTTAGAGGATGGTCATATCACAGCCTATGTAGCCCCCCATCTTGTACCAAAAGAGCATCCATTGTCCACTGTGTCTGATGTATATAACGGCATTATGGTTTGCGGTGACGCTATCGGGGATGTGATGTTTTACGGCAGAGGCGCAGGACGTCTGCCGACTGCCTCCGCTGTTGTTGCGGATGTGATTGATGCCGTGAAACACCGCAAAGCCCCGAAAACCGCGGCGTGGGCTGCCCACAAGGAGGGTTTTGTCATGCCTCCTTCTGTGCTATCTCCCGAATGGTATGTGCGCGACCTAGGGTTGCGTGATGCAGCGGTTGACGGTCACTTTTGTATGCGGGTACTGGAAGCATGATTCGGGTAAGAGTTCCTGCCACGTCCGCCAACATGGGTTCTGGTTTTGACAGCATTGGCGTGGCGTTGGATATGCACAACGAGGTGCTGTTTGAGGAGTCCGACCACATTGACATTTCCTGTATTACGGGTCATGATATCAATACCACAGAGCAGAATTTAATTTACCAATGCGCCTCTGTTGTGTACAAGACTGTCGGACGCCCGATGAAAGGGCTGAAAATTGTCGAGGCGTGCCATATTCCCATGGTGCGCGGGCTTGGCTCGTCCTCTGCTTGTACAGTTGCTGGTCTACTAGGGGCGAATGCACTGTTGGGTGACCCTTTATCACCTGACACCATTATCGACCTAGCGGCACAAATTGAAGGACATCCCGACAACTCCACCCCCGCCCTACGCGGCGGTTTTGTGGCCGCTATGGTGGAAAACGGCAAGGTGTGGCAGGTGCGCGTGCCGATTTCTGGCAGTGTTAGCTTCTGTGTGTTTGTCCCCAATTTCGAGCTAAAAACAGAAAAAGCGCGTGCTGTGTTGCCAAAAACCGTCACTCGTGAGGACGCTATTTTCAATTTAGGGCGTGCCGCACTGCTGGCGGGGTCGCTTGTTACGGGTGATCTGCATAACATAAGGGTAGCCACAGCCGATAGGCTGCACCAGCAGTATCGGTTACCCCTCATTCCAGAAGGGGCAGAGATTATGGAAATGGCGGATAGTCTTGGTGCTTTAGGCGTGTACATATCGGGGGCTGGACCGTCTATTGTTGCCATAACCAAGCGAAACGACACCCAGTTTCTCATGGATGTCGCCGCTCGTTGCGCTGTCGCATTTCCCAACTGGAAGCCCATTGCCCTCCATTGCGACGAAATCGGTGCCACTGTGGCACATGTGTAAACTCTAGGTAGCGGGTATCTGTTACCAACTCGAAAGGAGCAAATAGCGTGGCATTGATTGTGCAAAAATTTGGCGGCAGCTCTGTTGCCAACACAGAACGACTTCAAAATGTAGCGCGCGTCATCACCGACACCTATAAAAAGGGAAACCAAGTCGTCGTTATCCTGTCTGCCCAAGGAGACACGACCGACGACCTGATAGAAAAAGCGCTTGAAGTCAACCCAAACCCGTCCAAGCGTGAGATGGATATGCTGCTTTGCAACGGCGAACAGATTTCCATTTCCCTTTGTGCGATGGCGATAGAAGCGTTGGGCATTCCTGTCGTATCCCTTACAGGCTGGCAGGTGGGCTTACGCACAGATTCTAATTATGGGTCAGCGCGTATTAAAAAAGTGGATGGCGCACGCATACGCGCTGAACTTGACAGAAACAACATTGTGCTCGTCGCAGGCTTCCAAGGCATCAACAAGTATGAAGATATCACGACCTTAGGGCGCGGTGGTTCTGATACCTCAGCCGTTGCGATTGCCGCCACATTAGGCGCCGATTTATGCCAAATCTACACAGATGTAGACGGCGTTTTCACTACTGACCCTCGTTTGGTGAAAGAAGCACGGCAGCTGGCGGAAATTACATATGATGAAATGCTAGAGTTAGCGTCGCTCGGCGCGCAAGTGCTTCATAATCGGTCTGTTGAGCTTGCGAAGCGTTACCATGTGCCACTAGAAGTGTTATCCAGTTTTTCTGGCAAACCCGGTACTAAAGTCAAGGAGGTTGTTAAAATGGAAAGTATGCAAGTGAGCGGTGTCGCTCGTGATAATAATGTGGCTCGTATTTCGCTAACCAATTTGCCCGACGTCCCTGGTATTGCGTTTAGACTGTTTTCATTGCTGGCGCAACACAAGGTCAATGTGGACATTATTTTGCAGAGTATCGGGCGTCAGGATTCCAAGGATATCAGCTTTACAGTCACACGTACGTCCGCTGAGGCCGCGAAGTTACTGCTCGAACAGCATCGCGAAATTATCAATTATGAAGAAATGATTATAAGAGAAGACGTAAGCAAGGTGTCAATCGTTGGCTCTGGCATGGTGAATAACCCTGGTGTTGCCGCCAGAATGTTTGAATCGCTCTATAAAGCGGGTGTGAACATTCAGATGATTTCAACCAGTGAGATTAAAGTATCTGTCTTGATTGAGCAATCACAATCCGAAAAAGCGCTGCAAGCCATCCACGAACAATTCTTTAATTAACATGTGTCACCCCCCTATGTCACTGACATAGGGGGGTGTTGTTTTCACGCTTGTTGGCGTATCGCTTTTTGACTAAACCCACTATACGAGCTAAATCCAAGCATATAAACAGCCAAGGCCATTGAAAGATCCTCTGAATTACCTGTCTTTTCGTTGGCAATTACTCTTAATTCCTCCATCACAGTATCATGGGGTACAAGTGCATTTACGGAATTGTCAACAACTGTCTTTATGGTTTCTGGTAGTGCCATGCAAATTCGATAAAAAGCATCGTCAACACCAGTCACCAAAGCGTAAAACTGGTCCATACTCATTCGCCGAATGCGCCGATGATGTACTTTGCGACCATCAACAGACGCTTCCCACGTTATGTTCTGCGATTTTTTTGCAATTGCTTCCACCAAGCAGCAAATGCAGTCATCATCATTCAAAATCTGGTCTTGCATTTTTATGTATGTCTTGCCTGATGACGCAGCATTCATTGTGTTGTGCTTGTTCTTCATTTCTACATAAATTGTATGCACTGTATCACCATCTGGAAACACAATGCCATTGGGATTTTTATATATAACATCCCAACCGGTTTCTGGAACGACACAGCCCGTCAAATATGAGAAGAACTTTTGATGGAAATAGCCGATGTCGTTGTTGTTTGATTTATCTCGTTGGCGTGACGTTTCGTTTTTTACAATTTCTTCCCATGTCGAGCGATACACAGTTTTATCAAAAATAAGTTTTATCGGATCAATTAAATTGCTGTTAAACTTTTTAAGATCATAAGACTCCAACTTTTCGCCGTATTTCTGTATTGTTGATTGCACATGTTGGGTAAACTCTTGTTCTGTAATAAACGGTATCGTCCACATTATAAACACCCCAAGGCTTCTTTTATTTGCAAGGCAATCTCATATGCCAAATTGACAGGTACAGCATTGCCAACTTGCTTATATTGTTGTCCCACACTGCCACAAAATTTCCAATCGTCAGGAAAACTTTGACAACGAGCATTTTCCCTAACGGTAAACGGTCTCACTTCTACGGGGTGACATCTATCAGTTTGCTTTTGGCTTGGCGAAGTCAGCACGGTTAGGGAAGGTTCATCCCAACTTAATCGTCGTAGTATGCCTGTTCTACCACCACCCATATCCCAGCAGCTTTTCATATATTGTTTGGCAATATGCTCCTCTATATCTCGCCAATAGCCACCAGCAGGGACGAGTTCAAAAATTTTTGCTTTCTCTCGCGAGTATTGAGTGCCGATACTCTGGGGAACGCCCTCTAAAACATCACGTAACACAGGTTTATATCCATATGGGTTAGGGAAATGAAACTCTATTGTATCCTTCAAATCATGCCTTACGCCAATGGTTATGAGGCGTTCTCGTTTTTGAGCAACACCATAATCCCACGCATTTAAGACTTTCTTTTGAATCGTGTACCCTGCGTCACTAAAAATAGCAAGCATCGCTGCATAGGTTTTCCCGTGGTCATGGGTTAGCAAGCCACGTACATTCTCAAACAAAAACGTCTTGGGCTGTAATTTTTCTAGGAAAACAGCATAGTGATAAAACAACGTCCCTCTGGCATCGTGCAAACCTAGTCTATTACCCGCATACGAGAATGATTGACATGGTGCGCCCCCAGATAAAAGATCCAGTTCACCTTTTTTAATATGAAATAATTCCTCAAGATTCAATGGCGATATATTTGCTATATCGTCACAAATCACGTTCCAATGTGGTCTATTTGTCTTCAGTGTTGTGGCTGCCGACTTATCAAACTCGACCAAGCCTAGTGTTGTGAACCCAGCTCGTTCAACGCCAAGTGCAAGACCACCACCACCTGCAAATAATTCTATAGTTGTTGGCATGTTTACTTTCTCTCCGCTTTTTCCAAATCAATCCGAAAAATAAAAAATTTTAGGATATGTTACGCTTGTTCAAACAGTTCGTGGTATCGTGTCTCGATTTTTGCCCAATCCTCTGGCGTATCGTTACACAATGCCTGTAGACCCTGTAATGTAGCATCTAAACGCTTGTCGATTGTCTCGTGTTGCTGAAACTGGATATCAAGTGCCAACAATAATAGTTTCGCTTTGTCCATGGGCGGTAGTTTTATTAACGTCACATCGTCAGGAAAGTACTTTTCGAGTGTCTGCGCCGCCAAGGTAACATCTTCCTTTGAATACAACAAATTATACACAGTGCCAAAATGCTGTTGATGCTCCGCACTTTCCAAACTTCTAAAGAATGGATTTTCGTCTACCTTTGCTGTATGCGGCATCCCTATGTAAAGTGTGTTGCCGCCTGTATCCGTCAATGTAAATCGCCTATCGCTTGTTAAATCCTTTAGCTTTGTCAGACGGGGCAAGCCTGCCCGTGGGATTTTACCTGTCGTCTCCTTTAGTCCCTTTATAAACAGTTCGTACAAGCTATCGACATCATCGACTTGTACATAGCACATACTGGCGTTTTCATTCGGCACCATTTTTTTGCTACCGTAAAAATGAAGGACAATTGTGTCATACTGCACGACCGCATATGGGTTAGGGCTTGTAAACATTTCAACCGTGTGAAACCCAAGCGATTCGTAAAACTTAACCTGCTCAGTGATAGAGGGGCATGGTAAAATCGGAATAATACGATTCATGTAACAACCACCTTTTTTGTATCCTATTGGCTAACAGATTACTGCGCTTCCTGCGACAACCGCTCGTATGTTAATGTGCCTGTGCAGGCAGGTGTATCGTTGACATCCCAGCGGTAGTCAAGCATCATCACAGTATCATCGCAGAGGAAGAACTGGTATTGTAACGCTTCTCCCGCGTCACTAGTGGCGACATCTACATGATACCACGCGTCGTCAAGCTGTATGACATTCCAAAAATGCTCATCGACACCCCGTCTGCCCACCACCACACGACATGGAATTTGCAGCGCGTCACAGAGTGCCTTATACGCGAGTGCATACCCCTGTGATACACCACGACCGTCAATTAGCACATCGTTAAGGGAATCGTCCACAATCTGCCCTTCTGTCATCGCTTGGAACACCTCGGCATCAAACGTCGTTTTATCTGCCAACAGGACAAATGCCGCCAATGCTTGCTGCGCCTTGCTGCTTTCTCGTGCGATATGGGCAATCATAGACTGTATCTCGTTATCGCAGGCAACAGTTTGGGCGCGCAACGCACTGATGGTATCAGGGTAGGATAGCTTAACCTCGATAATGCGTCTGGGCCCCGTTTCTGGATATAACGTGACTGATAATTCTGGCATTCCTTGCGCTGTTAATGGCTGGGCGTAGTACTCTTGCTGCAATAAATTAGGATAGGCGTACTGCCCTTCTTCGTAAAAATTTGTCTCCACCACAAATTCAGTGCTATAGGTGGCAAGCGCCGTGCCAAGTCGTTTCCGAAAATCCTGTAGCCCGCTAATCGGGGTTACTGACTGTACTTGTTCATTCGTGCGCCTGTAGTTTAGAGAGAGGTTTACTTCGTAATCTGCCAATAATCTGTTGATTTCGGGCGTTAGATAATCCACAGCGTAAGAGCCTATCGGTTCTTGACGCAAAACAGTGCGGCAGGTGTCGTATACATCTGTATCCACATCACCCACATAATTTCGCAAGAGAACACGCCCTTGCGTACTGCCCGCACGAACAAGACGCAAAATGGCAGACTTCAGCTCTGCTTTGTTTTTGGCTGTTTGTGTGCCGTCCTCCGTAACGGTTGGCGATGCTTCTGTATGAGGGGCGATAGATTGAAACTCTGTTTCCAGTAAACGCGAGCAACCCGAACAAAGTATTGCTATCACAAGTAACAGCGCGATACGCCGCATGTTCTCACCCCTCTATGTTTTGTCGTTGTTTTTTTCATACATATGTGTTTTCCAGACTGCATCTGGGTTATTGACTAACGGGTGACTCCATCAGCGCTAAGACTGCTGACATATCCGCATAGCTATCGATGGACAGATGTGCCATGCTCAAGTCAAACCCGTGGTGTGCTGTGCCGAGAAACGCCACACAGGTCATGCCTGCCGCGAGCGCCGCTTTGACCCCGTTGAGCGAATCCTCAATGACAAGGCATTCCGCAGGTGGCACACCAAGCCGTTCAGCCGCCAGCAGAAAAATATCGGGCGCAGGCTTGCCAACGGCGGTATCTGTTCCTGTGACAATCGCTGACATATAGTCTGTCAGACCAAAATGCGACACAACGTATTGTACCATTTTCTCGTGAGAAGCAGAGCCGATACCCATTGTAATACCCTTTTTGTGCAATGTTTGTATAAAGGGCAACACGCCAGGGATGAGCGTCTTAACTTCCTGTTGAAGCGCCCCCAATAAGCCGTCTAAATACATTTTTTGAATTTCGGCGTCCGTGGCTTTGACGTCGGGCAACCATCCTCTGATGGTTTGACCCAAGGTTCGGTAGGAAGCCCCCGTGATGGCTGTAATCTCACGCGGGCCAAACGGCAGCCCAAATTGCGCAAGCATAGCCGCCTCTGCTACATTATAGCTTGGTTCGGAGTCAATCAAGACTCCGTCCATATCAAAAATTACCGCTCGTATCATAATTATCTACACTCGATTCTTATCATATTTGCGAAATCCTTCGCCTAACACTTCATATGCCTTATTGACGATGATAAAGGCCGCTGGGTCAGTCTCCTTCACCAGACGTTTCAGCGTCGAAATTTGCTGACGTCCCACCGCGGTTAGGATGACTTTGCGTGGCTCACCTGTGTAGCCGCCCTCGGCAGTTAGAATCGTTGTGCCGCGATCTAATTTCGATTGAATTGCTTGATTGACCTCTTTTGTATGTTCTGTTATAATATGAACAGTCCACTGCACATTCAAACCATACAGAATGGCATCGGTCACGTGCATTGCGGCAAACACACCAGCAACGGCGTAAAAGCCATTATTGAGTGACCCAAACACAAAGGTAGAGGACAACACAACGCAACCATCCACAAGCATCATCAGCACGCCCATTTGCGTAGAGGGGAACGCCACCTTGAGCAATCTTGCCAGAATATCACTACCGCCTGTGGTAGCGCCGCGGCTAAACACAAGACCCATCCCAGCACCGCCAAGGATACCACCCATAATCGCCGCCGCTAATGTATCAACCTTTGGGAACGGCAAAAAGGACAGCGCGTCTATGATGAGCGCGCTCGATAGCGTGCCAATCAGCGACCGCACTAAAAACTGATGTCCTAGCACACGCCAGCCGACGAGAAATAATGGTATATTCATGACTAAAATGGCAGTACCGATGGGGATTTGCGGAAACGTAAAGTTGAGCATCATGGCAATGCCTGTCACACCGCCGGGGACAATCTGATAGGGGTC
>JAVBKJ010000076.1:0-9824 GCA_031554075.1 Oscillospiraceae bacterium
CAGGTGTTTGTGTTTTTTTAAGTCTGTCATAGCGTTCTCCTCTCTGAGGAAATCTTCCCAGACTTAATTCTATCAGATTTCGTTTCTCACACTAAGTTCCGCACCCACTACTGCTGTGGAATTTACTTTGGGAATTTACGATCTAAAATGATACATAGATACCCGCTTGACACCGAACAAAAGTTCGTATACAATAGAATGGATTTTATTGAAAATAGGTATCCATACCCATACTGGACAATCGGAGTGATGAATGTGCTTATGTTACCTTGTAAAGAACAGACTGTATGCTTTTCAGGGCATCGTCCACAGCGTTTGCCTTGGCAATTCGAGGAGCAAGACAGCCGCTGTGTTAGCCTAAAACAGGCACTCGAAGCCACGGTCATAAACTGCATCAACGCTGGGTTTTTACATTTTGTGTCAGGCGGGGCGCAGGGCACGGACACATGGGCGGCGGAGCTTATACTATCATTGAAACATACATACGAGTCACTAACACTTGAAATTGCTGTGCCCTTTGCAGGGCAGGACCGCGGCTGGTCGCCCCAATGCCAAGCACGCTACAGGGAAATTTTATCACAGGCAGACTGCGTGCAGGTGCTACAATCCCATTACACGCAGGGCTGTATGGCGGTGCGTAACGCATTTATGGTACAGCGGTCGGCGGTATTGATTGCCGTGTCAGACGGTAAACATGGTGGTGGTACCCATCAAACCATAGAGATGGCAAAACGTGAAGGTCTGGCAATTTACCTATTGTCACCCACATAATTCATGCAAAAGGCGTCTGCTCGAAAACCGAGCAGACGCCTTTTGACTTTTTGAATACGAATTGTGAGTGTGTACGAGGTGCTATGAGTTGCAGATGATCGTGCCGCTTTCGCCCTTTAGCGCGGCGGCCGCTTTTTCGAGTGAGCCAATGACGGCTTTACGTCCTGCACCGATGGCGGCAAACTGCATGGCGGCTTGCACCTTAGGCAGCATAGAGCCTGGCGCGAAGTGACCTTCATCACAGTACTGTTGCGCTTCTGCGGCTGTCATAGATTCGAGCCACTTCACATCGGGCTTGCCAAAACGGATAGCGACACGGTCAACAGCCGTTAGGATAAATAAGAAGTCGGCGTCTATCAAGGAGGCCATTTTAGATGCGGCAAAATCCTTATCAATCACAGCGGCAATGCCCTCGTAATGTCCATTGCGTTTGACAATGGGAATGCCGCCGCCGCCACACGCAATTACGAGGTTCTTTGCGTCCATCAGGCATTTCAGCGATCTGGCTTCATAAATGTCTACAGGCTTGGGTGAGGGTACCATGCGGCGCCAACCTCTGCCAGCATCTTCCCCAAATGTGTAGCCTGTGTCTGCCATGATTTGCTTTGCGGCGGCTTCATCATAATAGGAACCAATCGGCTTTGTAGGATGTTGGAACGCGGCATCGTTTTCATCAACGATTACCTGTGTGAGCATGGTTACAACAGGGATATCACTGCGACCGCGTCTTTCAAGTTCTGCATCAATGGATTGTTGCAAATGGTAGCCGATGTAGCCTTGGCTCATCGCGGTACATTCTGGAAATGGCATAGTTGCGCCCGATTTCTCAAACGCCAAATTAATCGCACCAACTTGTGGTCCGTTACCATGTGCGACGACGACGTCGTGACCGTCCAACACTAGGTCAGCAATTGCGCGCGCGGCATCCTTTGTTTTTTCGAGTTGTTCCTTTGCATTGTTACCCAATGCGTTACCACCTAAAGCAATGACAATCTTGGACATAAAAGAATCCTCCTACTGTATATAAAGTTTTGTTGACACACTCGTTTGTATGGCATCAGGGTTTGTACACTCGTTTGCGCGCTCGATAGGCTATGATTTCACCCGATAAAAGGGCTAACAAAGTGCCGATTAACAATGGTATCTTGCTTATGATTTCTGCTTCGGATAGCGGCATAATGGTAAACAACACCGCAAGCATCAACAGTACCATGGGGACTATCGCCAAACAGGTGATGAATGTCTTGCCGCCCCAAACGTGGTACGGGCGTTCAATGTCAGCATCCACGCGCCGTAGCTTCAAAAATGCAGGAAACAGTGGAATATAGGACAATAATAGTGTCACTAAATTTAGCGCAAAGAAACTCCAAAAAATTTCTTCAGACGGAATCAGCGGCGCTAGCACCACCAATAAGGACGCCAGCAGACCATTCATTAGCGCCGCCCCTAAGGGGGCGTCTTTTTTGGTCGAAAGGGCAAATATTCTGGGCATCCCAGCAGTTTGGGCGGCGTAACGCGCCACAAAGTTTATCCCAAACGCCCAAGAAAGCTGGTTCACAAACATAGCAAACAACAGCATACAGCCAAGTATTATCATTAGCCACTGTGCAGGTTGCCCCAATAAAAAATGGATACTATCCAGTATGCCAGACGAGGTCGAGAGCTGCTCAAGCGGAATCGCGACACTGATACCAAAACTGGCCAGTAAGTACATCACAGTCACGATGACACCGCCCACGAGTATCGCTTGTGGGATTTGTTTTTTGGGCTTCTCCATTTGCTTTACATACGTGGTGACGACTTCAAAACCCATGAAATTAAATAGAATAACGGAAATAAACGACAGACTGCCAAGGTCAAGCCCAGGTAACAACGACCGTGGTGTGATAACAGTGGCAACGCCCTGCCGCATGGCGACCCAAATGCCCCCAAGCCCTAGAATTGCCATAATGATAATTTTGAAGAATGTACCAAGGTTAAAGAGCCACTTATTTTCAGCAGCACCACCGAGGCTCAGCCCAACAATTGCCCAGATAAAGGTGAGGCGTATGAGCATTGTTAGCCAGAAGGGGCTTTCAATACCAAAGATTATGGGTATGTTTTCTGTAAAAAAGACAGCAATCGATGCCATCCAAAGTGGAAAGTTTACCCAATAATACCATGCGACACGACTGCCCCAGCCCTTGCCAAACGCGCGGCTGACCCAATCAGACAAGCCACCCTCGCCTTCATACGTTGTGCCCAGTTCCGCGGAAATCAGACTATAGGGTAGACAAAACGTAACGAGCAGCAGTATCCACCAGAAATATTGGCTCGGACCAATCGCCGCCGCAGGTGCGGCGGCTTCCACTGTTAGCACAACGCAAACAACGGCTAGGACACAGTCTAGTAGCTTGAATCGCTTTGTCACGTAGCAACACCTTCTCAAAATCACCTACTCAAAAAACCACGAACCAAGCAGGGCAACACCACGGAATGTGTGTTTGCCCTGCTGATGTGTTCGTGCGAAAAATGATTATTTAGGTTGTTGTTGGGTAATACAGTGGATATTGCCGCCACCAAGCAAAATTTCACGAGCATACACGCCCACAATCTTGCGGTCGGGGAAGGCTTTTGCCAAAACGGCGGCGGCTTTTTCGTCTGCTGGGTCATGGAATACGGGATGAACGATGGCGCCGTTGGCAATGTAGAAATTCACATAGGAGGCTGCCAAGCGGTCGCCTTCTTGGCGCGGTAGTGTCCCATTGATAGCATCCACCCCACTGGATTCTTCTGCGGTAATCAAAATGGGGGTTGGCATCGGCATTTTGATGACTTCGAGCTTGCGCCCTTTTGCGTCTGTGGCGGCTTCTAAAATTGCCAAGTTTTCAGCGGAAATTGCATACTGTGGGTCGTTTTTATCGTCTGTCCAAGCCAACATAACAACACCAGGACGCACATAGCAGCAAATGTTATCGACATGTCCGTTTGTTTCATCGTTATAAATGCCGTCTTTTAGCCAGATGATTTTCTCAACATTCAGGTATTCTTTTAGATTGGCTTCAATGCCCTCTCTGTCAAGATGTGCGTTGCGCCCTTCGTCTAGCAGGCATTCTTCTGTGACGAGCAATGTACCCTCGCCGTCAACGTGGATAGAGCCGCCCTCTAGCACAAAATCGTCAATGCGATCGCTTTGTTTGCGTTCAATTTCGCAAATCTTGTGCGCCACCTTGTCGTCTTGGTCCCAAGGGAAGTACAGTCCATTCACCAAGCCGCCCCATGCGTTAAAGCTCCAGTCAACACCGCGGACATCTTGTTTGTCGTTGACAACAAAGGTCGGGCCGCAGTCACGCACCCACGAATCATCGTTGGAAATCTCGACAACGCGAATATGGTCGGGCAGCATAGAACGTGCATTATCGTATTGTGTGCGAGACACACCCATCGTCACTGGTTCAAATTTGGAAATGGCGGTCGCGACGGCAACAAAGGCATGTTGTGCAGGTTTGCCACCAAGACGCCAGTTATCTGGTCGTTCGGGCCAGAGCATCCAACACCCTTCGTGCTGTTCAAATTCACCGGGCATACGGTAGCCGTCTGCGCGTGGTGTTCCTTCGATTGGTTTCATAGAAATTCTCCTTTATGAAAATTTTGGTACACGATTGTGAATACATGCGGAGGTGTCTATTTCGATTTGCTTGCCTTCCATGCAATGACTTCACCAACAGCGACAGCAACGAGGGTACCGACGAGCAACGCCCAGTCTACAACCCAGCCACCATCTTCGCCAGGGAAAACAACGCAAAAGATACAGGCAAGTATCAACAAAATAACAGGGACAATGGAGATAAGTTTTGTTAAAACAGGACCACCAGGGACACTAAACGGACGCTCAATGTTTTTGTCAATCTGGCGAAGTTTTAGGAACGCGGGGAACATCAGAATGTAGCTAAAGAGGAGGGTAATGACATTCAGCGCGAAGAAGCTCCAGAACACATCTTCATTGGGGATAAAGGGTACGGCGATAACAAGCACACTAGCGACCACACCGTTCATGATAGCGGCGCCCTTAGGCTGATCCTTTTTGGTCACAGACGAAAACAGCTTCGGCATCGCCCCATTATCAGCGGCGTGCTTGGCGACATAGTTGACGCCCAACGCCCAAGAGAGTAGATTTACAATCAAGGTAAAGAGGAACATGATGCCAACAATAATTAGCAGAATAGGTTGCTCATTATTAAAGAATAGGTTAAAGCTGTCAATCAGACCGCCAGAGGTCGATAGTTGGTCAGTTGGTACAGCGACGCCGATGCCAAAGCTTGCGAACATGTAGAAGAACGCGATAAGACCGCCGCCAAGCAACAGCGCTTTGGGGATGTCCTTGCGTGGGTTCTGCATTTGCGAGGCAAACGTGGTCACGACTTCAAAGCCCATAAAGTTAAACAAGATAACAGCGATAAAGGGGATGCCGTCCGCTGTTGGTAGTAAGTCAGAGACAGAGGTGATTGGGTTTGCCACACCATGGGTAATGGCGTAGTACACGCCCAGTCCGCCCAGCCCTAACATTAGCAGGGTTTTGAACAGCGTGCCGACATTGATAAGCCCCTTGTTTTCGGAAATGGAGAAGAAGCTTAAGAAGCAAACGCCCCATATGAACAAAAGTTGAATCAAAATGGCAGGCACAGTGCCGATAGTTGTGCCGAACACTTGGTCTATGACACCAGTGACCAAGACAGCGAGTGACGCCATCCAAAGCGGGAAGTTAATCCAGTAATACCATGCCACACGGCTGCCCCAACGTTTTCCAAAGGCGCGGCTGACCCATTGATAAATACCGCCTTCGTCATCGCAATACGTGGTGCCAAGCTCAGCGGAAACCAAACCATACGGCAGAAAGAAAAGTCCCAATAAAAGAATCCACCAGAAATACTGACTGTTACCAATCGCGGCGGAGGGCGCGGCGGCTTCTACCACCAAGATAATACAAACGGCGGCAAGTACCGCGTCTAGGAGTTTGAATTTCTTTTTGTTCTCTGGCATATAGGCAAGCTCCTTTGTAGTTGATTTCGCAGTGCAATCCAAGAGACTGCACTGCGGTTCGGTAGCGTATAATTCATACGATTTCACGCTACATTTTAATCAGTAAATTGTGTTACAGAACGTCCACAATCAAGGCGTCGAGTTCTGCCTTGGCAGCGGCGACCTTGGCAGGATTGGGGGCTTGTGGGTTGAGGAAGTAAACGAGCAGACCGCGCATAGCGGTTAAGCGGTTGCCTGCTTCTTCAAAGCAACGGGAGTAGTCAGCTTCCAACACTTCGCCTGTGACTTCTTCGCCGCGGCTGGCTGGCAGACAGTGCATAAACTTCACGTTAGGGGAGGCAAGCTTCATCATAGCATCTGTGACTTGGTATTTGGGGAAGAAGGCTTTTAGGCGCTCTTCTTCGGAAAGCTCAGCATCGTACAAGCCGTACCAGACGTCGGTGTAAACAAAATCGGCATCTTTTAGGGCTTCGTTGACATCCTCAGTGATTGTAAACGTACCGCCAGAGATAGCGCAATTCTTTTCTGCAATCTCGATATGGTGTGGCTTTAGTTGGAAGCCCTTTGGCCCAAATTGCACAAAGTTCATGCCCATTTTTGTGGTGATAAACATGAGCGAAGCGCAAACCTGTGTCGCGTCGCCAACAAAGACAACTTTCAAATCCTCTAGCTTTTTACCTTCGGGAATGTTCTCCATAATAGTAATCAAATCGCCGATTTCCTGTGTGGGGTGGTTGTAATCGGACATCGCGTTCAAGACAGGAATGGTGGCGTTAGCGGCTAGGTTTGCGACAGTGGCATGACGGTTTACGCGCGCCATAACGATATCGACGAGGCGAGACAACACGCGGCTGGTATCTTCAATCGTTTCGTGACCACCGAGTTGGATTTGCCCTGGTGCTAGGTACTGTGCGTGTCCGCCCAGCTGCTCCATAGCGGTTTCAAAAGAAACACGGGTACGGGTGGAACTTTGCTCAAAAATCATACCCAAGGTTTTGTGCTCAAGCAATTGTGGATAATAGCCGACATTAATGCACTTTTTAATCTTCAAGGAAAGGTTAGCGATGTCTAGTAGTTCCTTCTTTGTGAACGGTGTGGTGTCAATAAAGTCTTTGATACGTGGCATAGTGATTTCCTCCTAATATTATTACTATTGCACAAACCCACCCATATATGTTAAAAATGGTTGGTTAGGTTTACTAAAATGAGTGTAACAAAAAATTCACATCGTGTAAATACTTTTTCGTCGAATAGAAAGAGTAGTACACTATGTGAATTATGTTACGTTCTTGTGAATATTATTCCGTTACGGGTATTGTGTCGACTTTTAGATGTTCATAAACGAGTAGTTCCAAAATGGTGAGCATAGCAACGCGCGAGGTTAGCTCAATGCCGCCGTGGATTACTTCATCGGCAAATACGTAAAAATTAACATCGCTCATATTTTGCACGATGTTGTTATCAGCACGTGTGAGTGATAATAGAAACGGTTTGTGGCGGCTCATGATTTGCTCTAAGGCACTCACAACGGTTTGGTTTTTCCCTGTAAACGATAGTGCGACGAGTACGTCCGCGTCCTTAATATTGTTGTACACATGCACAAATTGATAGTCTGCCTCTGGGAAGTACGCACGCAGCCCAAGGCTTAAAAAAAGTCGCTCGGCGTACCTACCAATGTCGGCGGAATGACCGTCTGCTAAGATGTAAACGTCGGGACGCTCCGACAGTTTGGCAGTGACACGGCGAATATGTGGCTCTGGCATAACGCGCACAGCCTCGTATATGTTTTTGAGGTATTCCTCACTATAGCGTTTGGCACGAAACACAGGCGGCACAGTGGGGGACGGCACAGCAAAATCGGTGACCAATAACGCACTCACAAAGTCGCTGTAGCCCTCGAAGCCTAGCTTCTGGGTAAACCGAAATACGGTGGTGGTAGAGAGAAAACACTCCGACGCAAGTTTTTGTATACTCAGCTGTTTGACGCGGCTAATGTTTTTAACAACGTAATCAAACAACGCACGTTCTGTATCATTAAGCTTGGATAGATTGGCATAGGTCGCTTCAAAAAAATTTTTGGACATGCCACAGCCCCTTTCTGCTTACTTCCCTCAGTATATCACATATTTATACAGATTTCAAACTGCTTTTTGCCTTGACAATATGGCTAAAGCATACTATTGTATATAGGGGGGAGAGGATTTTATGTATTATATCGAAAGTAGCAGCCATGACGCCTTTTGGAACATGGCATTAGAGGAATATGTCCTGCGGACATTGTCCGACAAGCATGACTTTTTTATGCTGTGGCAAAACCGCAATGCCATCGTTGTGGGACGATTCCAAAACACAGTTGCCGAGGTCAACAGCGCGCATGTCTCAGCCCACGGCACGCAGGTCGTGCGGCGTTTATCTGGCGGTGGCGCGATGTACCAAGATTTGGGCAACTTAAACTTCACGTTTGTGGTCAAACAGCATGTATCCAAGGTGCTGGATTTTGGCATGTTTGCCCTGCCTGTGATAGACGCCCTGCGCCATATGGGGGTAGACGCGCAACTCAACGGGCGCAACGATATTGTCGTTGACGACAAGAAGATATCGGGCAATGCCCAGTTTCACGAAAAAGGGCGTACCCTGCACCACGGCACACTGCTGTTTAATTCCGACTTGGATAGTATTGGCGAGGCATTGGTTGTCAGTAACGCTAAAATCCAATCAAAGGGAGTCAGTTCGGTTCGCAGTCGTGTGACGAATATTCTGCCGCACATGGCGACGCCTGTTTCGATTGAGGCTTTTAAGATTATTTTACACGAGCGCATGTTTGCCCATAATGCCCTAACACAGTATACACTGACTGAGGCTGACCATGCGGCGATTGACACGTTGGCGCGCGAAAAGTACGAAACATGGGATTGGAACTACGGGAAATCGCCTGCTTACAGTATGACAAAAGAAAATCGATTCCCCTTTGGCAGTGTGCTGGTTAGCTTAGATGCAGACGGCGGCGTCCTGCGCAATTTGTCCATCTGGGGTGACTTTTTTGGTAACGGCGACATGGAGACCCTTTGCCAAATGTTAGTGGGCACAGCCTTGTCGCGCCGCGCCCTCAGTGACGTGCTGGCAACCTGTGATTTAGACCAATACATTGCAGGCATACGCCCAGACCAGCTGATTGAATTAATGCTATAAACGAGCGCATTCCTAACATGCAACATGGTACAAGCCTTGGTGTGAGGCGTATTTATAGTTCTCTGTCAGCGTAAGTGCTTAGTAATGCCACCAAACAAATACTCACGGCGACCGTTAGCGTCACATAGCCGACCACCTGCGCTTCCTGCCCGCTGGCAACACCGGCATAAATTGCCAAGGGTAGCGTGCGCGTTTGCCCCGGTATGTTTCCTGCCAACATCGCGGTGGCGCCAAATTCCCCAAGCCCACGGGCAAAGGATAGCACTGCGCCTGTGATGACGCCGGGGCGTGCCACAGGCACCCATACTTTCCAAAAGATAGAAAATTCACTGTAGCCCATCGTGCGTGCCGCGTCTAACAACTCGGTGTCAACTTGGGCTAACGCGCCCCGTGCCGCCCGATACATAAGGGGAAACGACACAACCACGGCGGCAATGACGGTGGCACTCCATGTGAACGCGAGCCGTATCCCAAAGTTGTCGTACAAAAACGAACCCAACGGGCGGTTTGCGCCCAGCAGATACAGTAGTCCAAAGCCAAGCACTGTGGGCGGCAACACGAGCGGTAACATGAACAAGGTGTCCCACACGATTCTATAGGGTCGGGGCAACCGAAGCACCAGATGCGCCGCCAGTAAGCCTGCGAAAAAGGTGATGACAGCGGCTGTTAGCGCGGTTTTTAGCGATACGATGAGTGGGGATATGTCCACAACGTCACCGCGCTTCTCTCGATGGAAGAACTGAAGGCAACGACCTCATTGCCGCTCGACTGACCCGCGCGACGGCAAGCGCCGCGGGGGTATTTGGAACAACGGTGCAGCGCGCAGGCCGGCGCGCGTCAGGCGG
>JAVBKJ010000142.1:0-4170 GCA_031554075.1 Oscillospiraceae bacterium
GATTAAGGACATGGTCAAGCGCAAGCTTGTCAATGTACTTGGCTGCAACGGCAAGGCATAATACTGAATTTCCAATTACGAGATAAATCCCCCAACCAGTCGGTTGGGGGATTTTTTTGCTGAGATGCGTATTATATGGCTAAGTCAACATGCTGCACTGTGCCAGCCTTGCCATTTTCTGATAAGAATATACCTGTGCGACGAATCATGCCATCAGGATTTTCGACGTTGCCAAGTTCGTAATTACCCTTGACACTGCCAAGGAAAATAGCACCAATGCCCTTCTCTCCCAGACCCACTAGCTTGGAGGTACCATCCTCCTCATGTGTCCAAATGCGAAGTTTATCAAAGATACTGTCGGATTCATCAATCCAACCATTTTGATCTTGGTCAAAGGCGGCTAAATCGGCAAAGCCGTCACCGCTTGCTGTCCCAAATAGCTCTGTGCCATCGTTAATTGTGCCATCGTTGTTTTTGTCTAGCGCTAGAAAACCGCTGCCCTTGCCAAGCTGCGAAATCTGATCGGTTGTGCCGTCAGCGTCGAGGTCAAAGGCAAATTTTCGCTCTGTCAGTGCGGCAGAAGGACCATCAAAGTTGACGACCAAGGGGTCGACAAGCTTCATTTCGTGCCGCGATTCCGAACTGACCTTAGCGTAAAATGACTGTGACATGTTAATCTCCATATCAATGTCAATGGTACGCCCATCAGCTGTTTTGACCTGCGCCTTGGTGGAAAATTGCAAACCGCTTTCGACACTGATTTCATGACTGGTTTTGGTGAGTACCTCTACAGTCCTACCGCCACGTTGAAGCGGTTTTGAAACTGACACAGGGTGATTGACAGCGCCGTTTTGCCCTGCGTCGTTTTTGCGCATTTCTTCGCGCAAGCTCTCGAGCAGTGTGTCGAATGCCGCGGGGTTTTTGCCGTCGAGCTGGGCTAGGAATGCCTTGATTAGCATAAGTCTTGCTTTAAGCTTGGCGTCTCGATAGCTTTCGTGAATGTCAATCGGGTCGTCTGTTTCATCGACGGTATTGTTGCCTTTCGCTTTTGCGTTTTGGGCTTGGTTACGCCCTTCTTCTGACAGTTCCACGGAGTCTTCTGCCTCTGCCGTGGGCGGATTTTGGAGCATCCGCTCTTGTGTTACATGAATCGATTCCGTTCGTTGGTAGTAACTTGTCGCCTGCATTTGAAGTTGTGTTGCCGAAATTTTCATGGTGACACCTCCCTGTGTCGAGGCGTGGCTCACAGAGCATCATGCTCCACATTCCTTGCCATCGCCCCTATCTCATAATTGGAGGGCATACCTGCCTCCAAACAATAGATAGAACCCTCCATACCGTATATCGAACAATTGCTGACAGTCTTTAGCAAATATTTGAAACATTAGCAATAATTCTCATTATTGTGAAATATGCACCAAAGTCCTTGACAATTTTTATCTAAAAAGGTATTATTAAAGCATTAACTGTCACAAAAAACAAGTGCTTGATAACAATCAGCCTGTTTATGTTCGTCCGCTTCGTCGGACTTACGGCAGAGTTGCCATAGGCAAGTGTTAGTGGCATGTCGTAGACCAAGGGTCGCTTTCGCGCTGTAAGCCAAAAATAAACATGGTATGTGTATATACAAAATGACTATGAGGAGACTGTATGGACGCTTTTTGTCGCTTGGTCAAACGGGGATTTGCCCTATGTATCTGCCTTTTGTTGTGTCATATGAGTGCGCTCGCTGCCGCAGAGGCAACCACCACCGCGCGGGTCAACCTTCGCGCACGTGCCGCATTAGACGCCGCCGTGCTGAAAACGGTTAAGGCAAATACTGCGGTGGATATTATCGAATTTGACCCCAATGGTTGGTCGAAAGTTCGCGCTGGCAAACAAGAAGGCTACATGAAATCGGAATTTTTACATACGATACAAACACCGTTAGCAACAGAAACGAGTGTCACAACCAAACCTGCCGACGCCGTACCGCTAGCACAGACAGTGGCAGAACCGATAGCGTCCACTGCCCTAACAACGTTGCGTACAGCAAAACGCGTGAATTTTCGTGCCGCACCTGAACTAACAGCGAAGGTGTTAAAGACAATCAATGCGGGCGTGTCTATCACAGTGGAAACGTACGACCCGTTAGGGTGGTCACTTGTTGTGCTAGACGGCGTTACGGGGTACATTAAGTCTGAATACTTAACGGATAGCAAGGTGCAAGACAAGGGTACGGTCGAATTACTGGAATGGTCTGTGGCTAAAACAATTTTTACGCTAAATGCCCCTGCGCAAGTGTATGATGTGCGTTCTGGGCTGACGTATACTGTGCAGAGTTTTTCAAACGGTAGCCATGCTGATGTTGAGCCATTGACAAAAGCAGATACGGAGATTCTGCACCAAACGTTCGACAATCGTTGGCAATGGTCGGTGCGCCCTGTTTGGGTTACGATTAATGGGCATACTATGGCGGCGTCTATCAATGGTATGCCGCATGGCGGCGGTGTCATTGACGATAACGGTATAGATGGACAAGTTTGCATTCATTTTTTGCATAGTACGACGCATAATGGTAATAAGTCGTTTGCGCGCGAACATCAGAACGGTGTGACAGAGGCGTGGAACGCTCGATAGAGGATAAAATTTCCTAAAATGTATTGACAGGCTTGGGTTTAACATGGTATTGTATTATTAGTTTTTTCTCGACACCGCAGTACAAATTTTGAGTTTACTTTGTTTTGTTTAGAGAGAGGAGAATGAAAAGATGTGGTGCATTGTATAGGCATACGCTAACCGCTTTTTTATTTCGGTAAGAAAACGCGTAATGTGTGCTTATGTAGCGAAGATATTTATCAGATAGATTCGAAAGTGAGGACTATACATGAGAAATATGAAAATATCAGCGAAACTAATCCTAGGGTTTGTCATTGTCTCTATCCTAACCGCCTTTGTGGGTGGTTTTGGCGCTATCATGATTATTCAAACAGATACTTCCTACTCTAACATGCTTTTGAATAATAACCACGCCCTCATGTCTTTGGCAGATATGCGTGAAAGTTTTCAAAAAGAACGCGTTGCCCTTCGTAACATTGTCATTGCCGCTAGCAATGAACCAACCGAAGTTGAGACAAGAGCAAAAGAATACGACGAAATCTCCGCGGGCGTTACACAAAGCATGATTGAATACGAAAAGTCGATTACCGACAAATCCCGTGAAACTGCCTTTTATACAGCGCAATCCGCGTATGAAGGTGCTTTTACGGATGCAGCCCAAGCCATCCGTGCCGCTGCGTTAGCGGGCGATGCGGCAGCAGCTGTTGAAGGAATTAAAATAACGGCACAAGCGGCTACGCCGATTGGGAACGGTTTGGCGGAATTGGTTGACCTGAACGATACGTTCTCCAACGAGATTTCGACAGAGTTGACCAATGGTTCCATTATGACATCGATAATTCTGATTATTATAGCCGCCGTTTCCATGATTATCGCTATTTTGCTGGGCATATTTATCTCTGCGGGCATCAGCAAACCAATTACAAAAATGGTCATAGCTGCCAATAATATCGCAAAGGGCGATATGAATGTTGACGCACATTATGAATCGAAAGATGAAGTTGGTCAGCTATCGCTGGCGTTTACGAGCATGATAAAGTCGATTAATGCGCAAGTGGTCGCTGTTACTCAGCTGGCGGAAGGCGATTTAACCGTCGATATCCACCCCCGTTGCCCAGAAGATGTCATGGGTGTGGGTCTTGAAAAATTGGTCAACAGCCTAAACTCTATGTTTAGTGAGATTAACAACGCCACCACACAGGTTTCCACTGGCTCTAAGCAAATTGCAGATGGCTCACAGTCCTTGGCTCAAGGCTCAACAGAGCAAGCCGCCGCCGTTGAACAGCTGTCGAGTTCCATTTCTGAAATTGCTGAAAAGACAAAGGAAAATGCCCATAAGGCAGACACAGCCGCGAACCTTTCCAACAGTATTAAGCATAATGCGCAAAAGGGTTCTGAGCAAATGAATAACATGATGCAGGCTGTTCGTGAAATTAACGAAGCCAGCCAGAGCATTAACAAGGTTATTAAAGTCATCGATGATATCGCGTTCCAAACGAACATTTTGGCACTGAATGCCGCTGTTGAAGCAGCCCGTGCTGGTCAGCATGGTAAGGGCTTTGCCGTTGTTGC
>JAVBKJ010000099.1:0-29315 GCA_031554075.1 Oscillospiraceae bacterium
TGCGACATGTTCACCAAGCTCATCTTTTGCGCACCTGCCAACACAGGGATTAATAACCCACGTTCTGAATCGCAATCAAACCCTAAATTGACATCGGCAAAGTGCCGCAAGGAGTCACCCACAAAATGTGCATTTAAGTAAGGGAAATTCGGGAGAGTACGCGACACAGCAAAGAGAACAATCTCCCCCACCGTGATATCTGCCAATTTCACGTTTCCTTGTTTTTGGGCAGAGCGAGTAAACGCCAGCAATACACTGGCATCAAAATTAGCCGTTAGCACAGGCTGCGCTGTACTAAACGCAGGCAAGTTCATATTTAACTCACGAAGCTCCATAATGTGGCTGGCCGCAGGGGTGGTGATTGGTCCTCCCTGTGAGGCCGCTTCAATTGGCGACGTTTGCCGTATGGCAACCGGTCTGGTAACACCTTGCTGCATTAAGCCACGCATGGTGGTGGCACTTGGTTCGCTGACCTGCTTACGCGGGTGGTCAATGCGAGCATACAGCGTAAAGTCACTTTGAATGCCTTTTTGGACGCTTTGTGGGTACTGTTGTAAGGCAACTATTGCTTTGTTTACAGTTGACGCCATACACATACATCCAATCGGGGAATAATATTCCTGTAACGTATATCGTGTCTTGGTAGTTGAACTTTACCCCCTGCGCAAAAAAAAGAGGCTGTACCCTGTACACCCCCCATCGCACGACATCTTTTGGATTCAGACTTAAAAATTTTTCCAAAGGACTATCCCAAAAACAAAATGCCCAATAATATCAGCATATCAGTGTCTTCACTTTCTTGGTATAGGTATAGCAACACCAGTATCAACAAAATATCGCCCATGTCAAGCCCTAATGAATCTAACAGGTTGGTGCCTTTGGGTGTCTTTTGATGTGCCGACTTTTTGAGATTTAGTAACGCTTGTTTCCCATCACGACTGCCGCGCCGCGACCGACGCTGGCTCTCGTTACTCTCGCGCCGCTCCTTTGCTTGCCGCTCGCGTTCGACCTCGCGTTCCTCGCGGTCTTTGCGGCGTGCTTCTAGCCGTTGTTCACGCGCTAGTGCGTTGTGGCGCGGTTTTTCAGGTATGGTCACCGCCGCGACTTCCTCAATGACCTGTTTTACCACTGGTGCCGCTTCTGGCAACGGTTCCGGTTGAAACAACGGTTGGCGTTCGCGGGCATACGAGTAACCTTGCGTGTATTCTGGCTCGAAAAAGCCGCGATTCTGCATATATCGACTGTACATTTCCCTGCCCCCGAACTTTATACGAATTTCATATTGTTATATATCCTGCATCGAGCTTTGTCTTATTTCTTGCCAAAGAATCCGTTTAGCAAACCACTGCCTAATGCTTCTCTGGCTACCTTGGTTAGCTTGAGTGTTTGTAACGCACGGTCAACCCTGTCCGCTCGTTCTTTGCGCAAATAGGGTTTCATCGCTGTTAGTAACCCCGCCTTTTGCGGGTCGCCTTGGTTGTATACACCCCATAGCTGTAGCAGCTTACCCATCATCGCTGGGTCAATGCCGCCATCGCCGCCGCCCATGAAACCCGATAATAACCCCGACAAATCTGGTGTTTGCTGGCTATCTGCCTGTTGCTCTGTTTCGGATTCCCCTGCGCCGCCAAGGGATTTCATCATCATCATTACTTTGTCCATCGTCTCAGGCGAGGACAACACTTGGTTGAGTTTTTCTTCAAAATTATCCATGATTGGTCGTCCTCCCCTCAGACTTGTTTGGTGCTATTTTTTCTTGCTAATGGCCATGACCTGTGCGGCTAGCGCCGCCCCTTCCTTGCTGGACAATAAGGAGGAGATCAGACGTTTGGTGGCCGCCGCATCGCCTGATGCCGCTTGTTGTGCGCTTTGTTTGAGGGCGTCGCCTCCGTTTGCCGACAGGGCTTGCAGCAGTTTCTTTCCCTCTGCCGAGTCCAGTATTCCCATATATTTTTCCATATTAGGAATACTGCCCTTGCTGGACGCTAGAAACGAGCGGGCTAACGATTCAAGTTGATTGCTCATTTACTCACCTCTGTGGTATTATATGAGCAGAGGGTCTACCGCGTTACAAGAAATACAGATGAGGTGCAAACAAATGTTATTAACAATTGACGTCGGGAACACGAATATGGTGTTGGGTCTGTTCGAGGGTAGCGAACTGAAAGCGAAATTTCGGCTTTCTACCGCCGCTATTCGCACTGCTGATGAAATCGGGCTTACCATTGTGCAATTTTTTAATCACTTTCATTTACCACTTGCCGAAGTGGAACAGGTGGTAATCTGCTCAGTTGTGCCGCATATCATGTACACTCTGCGCCACGCCATTGATAAGTACTTAGGGCAAGAGCCCCTTATTGCGGGGGAGACGTTGCCCATCCCCTTGGCTAATCTATGCCAAGAACCCTTGGGTGTTGACCGCGCCGTCACTTTAGTTGGCGCACGTGCCTTGGTGGGCGCACCCTGTATCGTTGTCGATTTTGGTACCGCAACGAAAATTGACATCCTAGACGATGCGGGTGCGTATTTGGGTGGTGTTATTTGCCCTGGTGTGGATATTTCCATGGAGGCGTTGTTTGCCAAGGCTGCCAAACTGCCACGCATTGAGCTTAAAAAACCTGCACACGCCATCGGCATGAATACCGTCGAGCAAATGCAATCGGGCGCCTTGTATGGCTTTGTGGGCAGTGTGGAGTTTATCATTGCCCGTTTTAAGGAGCAATTGGGGCTAACTGCCCCACTGCCCACGGTCTGCACAGGGGGATTAGCTCGTCTCATTGCACCCCATGCGCCCTCTATCACAACGCACCTGCCTAATTTGACGCTCACGGCGTTGCAACACCTGTACACACTGTATGCCGAGGGTAGGGGGCAATAGAACCCATCTGCCCAAAAAGCAGCGTAGCGGTCAACGTTTGACGCTACGCTGCTTTTACGTTTAGGGGGTTGGTCGTTCTATGCCAAAATACACATTATACGGTCTGCCCGCCCACGCAATGGTATCGTCTTTAATTTGCTGAAACACGCTGACATAATAAACGCCCGCTGGTACGGTTTCCACAATTACAGAGATACTATGCCCTTTTTTATCGTCCGTTTTAACGCAGCTAGCAACCACTTCACCATCTTTGTCCAACAACTGCACAAATAGTGCGTCACGCGCGTACTGCTCGCCTGAGACACCATGGGTGCGTTGTCCTATGGCTTCCAGCGCCTCATTAAAGGGCATTTCCTCTCCTTGCGCCACAACGGAAATCGTACACTCGGTTGGCACCCGTAGGGAGTATACATCGACATCTTTCCAGTTGGCAAATGTACCCTTTATTGTGAGTCCTGCCTCGGCAATATACGTGTCGTCTTGTATTGTTCCTGCGTCTTCGCCGTAATCTGTTTCGCTAAAATAATTCTCAAAGGGCAGAAATTGGCTCTCCAGAGATGCTAAAAACGCTTCTGGGTAAAATCGGTGAAACGGCGTTGGTGATACTGCCAGATCAACGCCCTTTATATCGTTTATCTTGCCAGAGAGATTGATATTTTCGCCGCCCACTACCTTGGCTGTATTGATACCAATGACATTGCCGCGGTCATTCAGCAACGGTCCGCCACTATTACCAGGGGAGGTGGGTGCTGAGGTCTGTATCCACCGTCTGTCAAATAAATCGCGGTCGCGATTGTTCACGATACCATTCGAAATGCTGTTGTCTAGCCCTAGGGGACTGCCGATAGCGTAGACTGTTTCGCCGTTTTGGACTGCGTCAGAATCGCCCAATAGCAGGTATGGGAAGGCGGCACGCTTTACACTACTCGAATCCGTCATACTGACCTTCAACACAACCATATCAAGCGTTTCACTGGCAAAGAGAACTGATTCCACAGGATACTTCCGCTTTTCAGCGGTTACAACGTATGCTTCTGTTCCCTTTTCAATCACATGATGATTGGTGATTGCCACACCGTCGGCACTAATAAAAAAGCCACTCCCCGTTGAGTACTCGTCCGTTAGCGGCGATCCTACCTCCATCATAAAAACGGCAGGGGACGCGGCGGCGGCAATCTCCACCGCGGTCATTGTTTGTCGCAGGTTGCCAATTTTCCCGTCAATACTAATGACATCATTACCGCCCTGTCGCGCCCACCCGACAGTAAACCCTAATTCCTGCAAGGCTTCACGCAACGGCACATAGGTGCGACCATCCGCCGCTTTCACTGGCGCGGTGGGCATAGATACCTTTTTTGTGCCGCTTTGTAGCTCTGCTGAGCCTACTGTGAGTACTACATTGCCCTTTGTTGTCGGTAATGTAGCCTGTTGCTTGCTTTGATCCCAATCCACACGATAGCCGCAGGTTTCAAATATGTAGCGTAGTGGGATTTGCAGTTTGCCTGCCTTGTCGTAAAAGGGCGCGCCATACGCCGCAGGGATGACAAGGGGCTTGCCATTTAAGCGTACCTCTATGGTTTGCGGTGCGGCGGCCATCGTGACAGGCAGTAACGCGAGCAATAAGCATAGACATAAAATTGCGGATACGGTTCGCTTCATGTTGTCTCCTCCAATGTTGATTTTCTGATTCTATCAAACTTTTAACTGTCTGTTGTCGTATGTGGTGCTTGTATGGCCTCCCAATAGCGCTTCGCCGCCTGCTCCACCTTGTTTTCGCCATATTCGTAATACATGCGCTCACATATGGCATTGGGCAAGTATTGTTGCTTTACATAGTGATTGGGAAAGTCGTGGGCATACTGGTACGTAAGACCCCGCCCAAGTGTTTGCGCGCCTTGATAGTGACTGTCCTTAAGATGTACAGGGATATCCCCCGCGCGCCCTGCTTGCACGTCTGCCATTGCCGACGCAATCGCGGTGACTGCCGAATTGGACTTCGGTGACGTCGCCACGAGTAGCACCGCTTGCGCTAATGGAATCTGCGCTTCTGGCATCCCTATTTGCAAAGCGGCATCCACACAGGCTTTCACAATCGACAGGCATTGCGGGTGCGCTAGCCCCACATCCTCCGCCGCTGTTACAAGTAAGCGACGGCACGCAGATGTTAGGTCACCCCCTGCTAATAATCGTGCCAAGTAATGCACCGCCGCCTGAGGGTCAGACCCTCGCATGGATTTTTGAAAGGCGGATAGCACATCATAATGGCTGTCCCCATCCCTGTCAAAGCGCATGGCTGAGCGTTGCGTCACCTCTTGTGCATCGTCCAGTGTTAGGGTCGCGACGCCGTCTTTGCGCACCGCCGCCGCCAGCAACAGTTCTAGCGCCGTCAGTGCTTTACGAACATCTCCGCCGCAAGCCTCGGCAATATGCGCCAATATCTCGGCAGGGCAGACAATCGTTTCCTCTGCTTGCAGGATACGTAACGCACGTTCGAGTGCTTTTGTCACGTCCTTGGGTTCTAAGGGCTTAAATTCAAACACTGTGGAGCGCGACAACAGCGCGTTGTAGATGGCAAAATAGGGGTTTTCAGTCGTCGAGGCTATCAGGGTTATTTTACCGTTTTCCATGTACTCCAGTAGTGATTGTTGCTGTTTTTTATTAAAGTACTGAATTTCGTCTAAGTATAACAATACTCCGTTTGGCGTTAGCATGGTGTCAAGTGAATCTATGATATCCTTGATATCCGAAAGCGACGCGGTTGTGGCGTTGAGCCTGCAAAGTCGGCGTCCTGTGACCCCCGCTAAAATGGAGGACACGGTGGATTTGCCTGTGCCAGACGGTCCATAGAAGATGAGATTTGGCAGTAGTCCATTCTCCACAATGCGGCGTAGAACCCCTTTCTGCCCTAGTATATGCGCCTGCCCCACTACATCCTCTAGTGCAGTGGGGCGCAATTTATCCGCTAATGGGGTTTGTACGTTATTCATACAAGGGGTATTGCTGGCAGAGCTTGGCAACTTCGGCGCGAATATAATCGCCTTGCGCCTCAAAATCTGAGGCCGTTAAGTAAATAAGATGCGCCAGCGTTTTCATATCCTCGGGGCACAAGCCACGCGTTGTCACAGCAGGCGTTCCGATACGAACGCCACTGGTGATAAACGGGCTTTGTGGGTCGCCGGGGAAGGAATTTTTATTAACAGTGAGATGTACCTCGTCCAGACGACGCTGCATTTCCTTACCCGTTAGGTCAAAGGGACGCAAATCCACCAACATGAGATGGTTGTCTGTGCCGCCCGAAATAAGACGGAACCCTTTGCTCATAAGGGCCGCCGCCAAGGTTTTCGCGTTTTCCAACACACGTTCTTGGTATGCCACAAACGAAGGATGTAATGCCTCCCCCAAGGCTACCGCTTTTGCGGCAATGACATGCATTAAAGGGCCGCCTTGCGTTCCTGGGAACACCGCTTTATCAATCGCCTTGGCGTGTTCTTCTTTGCAGAGAATCATGCCGCCGCGCGGACCGCGCAACGTTTTATGGGTGGTACAGGTGACCACATCGGCGTACTCTACAGGATTGGGATGCAGTTTCGCCGCCACCAATCCTGCAAAATGTGCCATATCGACAAATAAAATCGCACCAACTTCTTTGGCAATGGCTTGAAAACGTGGGAAATCTAACACACGTGGATACGCAGAATAGCCTGCTAAAATCATTTTTGGTCTATGCTCAAGTGCCAGCGCACGTACCTTATCCATATCAATCAGGTGCGTGTCCTCCTCGACACCATAGGGGACAATGTTGTAGTAACTGCCAGAAATATTCACAGGGCTGCCGTGGGTTAGATGTCCGCCATGAGAGAGATTCATCGCTAGCACTGTGTCACCCGGCTTGCAAAACGCAAAGTACACCGCATTGTTGGCAGACGCGCCGCTATGAGGCTGTACGTTGGCATGGTCTGCGCCAAATAATTCGCAGGCGCGTTTGCGTGCGATATTTTCCGCCACGTCCACGCAGTCGCAACCGCCGTAGTATCGCTTTCCTGGTAACCCCTCGGCATATTTATTCGTCAAAACAGTGCCCATGGCAGCCATAACAGCTGGGGAAACAAAATTCTCTGAGGCAATTAATTCTAGTCCATCCTGTTGGCGTGCGTACTCTGCATGAATCGCTTGTCCAATTTCTGGGTCAGCATTTGCCACATAGTCCATCATTTCTTTAATCATTGCGCAACCACTCCCTCATGTTTATTCACCCTAAGCAGCGATTTGTTGCGGCTCTAAATGGTCATACAACAAATCGAGCTTCGCTATCACAGTATTATATGCCTCCCCACTTAAAAAATCAACACCCCTACTGGCAAAAAGTTCATACGCGGGCTGTACGCCACCAGCACGCAACATTGTCAAGTAAGGTTCGGGATGTCCCTTTTCTATTTGGTCGGCAAAGGTTTCTGCCGCCGCCATGCTAAAGGCATAGTTCACTACATAGAAATCGCGGTATAAATGCGGTATACTGCTCCATGCGCCAGATGCGACGGCTGGTATCTTCACCGCTGTCCCCCAATATGGCGCGCTAATCGCCGCCCAGAGCGCATCCCCTTTGTCCGCTGTCAATACACCGCCCTCCTCTATCAGCTGATAGGCAGCGCGTTCAAAGGCAAAGTATCTGGTTTGTTGGTATAGTGTAGCACCAATTAACCCAGCGTACGATGTCTCTGCCGCCTTGCGTTTGCTGTCATTTTTGGCGTGAGCGATGATATGCCGCATGAGTAACACTTCGTTTACGATGGCGGCGGTTTCCGTTGTGGCGAGTGCTGACTTTGCCTGTTCGCGGTTTTGTGTTTCACGCGCTAGAACGGTATGCACCGCGTGCCCTAACTCATGGGCTAAGGTTTCGACACTTTGCAACGAACCATCAAAGTTCAAATGGATATAGGGGTCAGTCCCCCAACCTGCACTCATGCAGAACGCGCCGCCCTGTTTACCTGCACTTGGCGTTGTGTTTACATGGTTGGATTGTAGAATCCGCTTTGCATGTTGCATGTAGATGTCCCCTAGGGGTGCTACTGCATCCAGAACGAGCGTTACCGCTTCTTCATACGTGTACTGTCCTGCTTGCGATTCGGGCGACGGTACGACGTCATACGGCGCAATGCTATCTTGTTTAAGCGCGCGCGCTTGCTGTTGTGCGCCACGTCTGTAGATTGGCAAGCTGACAGTCACAGCACGAAGCAGTACGTCCGCCGTCTCTTCGGGCATTTCATAACGCGCGACAAGCATTTGTGTTTCGTGATTTGCGTCACGGCTGATGAGCTGTGCTTGCTGTACACGTCCTGCAATATGCGCCTCGAGCGTGGCGGCTAGGGTATTGCGATGCTGTTGCAACCCTTCGTAGTACGCATTGTACATGTCGCGTCGATACGCTTTGTCGGGTTTGGATAGTGCTGACGACAATGCCGCCGCATTTGCCAGCTCGCGTTTGCCATCAGGTGTTTTCACTTCTTTGGCATTAAAATCGGCATTGAGTACAATTGACGCCACTTCGGACGGCACAGCAATGCTCGGCTGTATCGCTTGTAGCAGACTAATATTTTCATGTGGATTGCCACCGCGCGCCGCTAATTGCTGTAGTTGTATCGCATACGGCGCAAAGGCCGCCCGTTCTGCGCATTGCCGTAGATACTCGCTTGGCAGCTGTTGCAGCTCGGAACGTAGTACGCCAACGGTGTTTTCATACTGTGCCGCTGTGTTTTTAAGACCACGATAGCGTTCTTGTGCGGCGGTATCTCGTTGGTTTGCCGCGTAACTAAGGTACGCACAGCCGTACAACTTTTCAAATCGTTCTTCCCCCTCGGACAGTAATGCCAGCGCGCCCAGTAATTTTTCAGGATCCGCAAGCCCCCCCTGTAACACACTAATCTGTTGCGATAATCCCACGAATTGACGTGCTTTTTCAAACTCTGTTGGGGTCGCGTACACGTCGCTGGGCCAAAAGGCTGTCGAATCTGCCGCAAAAGAGAGAGAATTTGTCATTCCAATTGACATAACAACCGCGCATAATAACGTTTTGAACTTCATAAAACTGCTCCTATCGTACCAATTCCTTTCCTTGGGGGTTTTCAACCACAAGCAGTTGTGGTATACTCTCTAACAGAAAGGTGGTGTGTATGTTGGTACTTGCTATTGTGAGCAAATTGGCGGCACTCTATCCCGATGCGAAGTGCAGTCTTGTTTATACACATGATTATGAGCTGCTGTTTGCCACGCGTTTATCTGCGCAATGCACAGACGCGCGTGTGAATTTGGTAACGCCTGCCTTGTTTCGTGCCTACCCCCTCCTCACGGACTACGCACATGCCCCCCTCCAAGATTTGGAGGACGCGGTACATTCGTGCGGATTTTATAAACACAAGGCGCGCGACATCAAGCTCTGCGCCGCGCAACTTATAGAACGATTTGACGGTCGTGTGCCACAGACGATGGACGAACTATTATCCCTTGCTGGCGTTGGTCGCAAAACTGCCAACCTGCTTCTGGGCGATTTGTTTGGGCAACCAAGTATTGTTGTCGATACGCATTGCATACGACTTTCCAATCGGTTAGGTTTGGTGTCAGCGAAGGACCCCGAAAAAATCGAACATCAATTACAGGCGATGATTCCGCCTGAGGAGCAAACGTTGTTTTGTCATCGTCTGATTTTGCATGGGCGCGGCGTTTGCGTTGCCCAACGTCCACGCTGTGGAGATTGCGAACTTGCGCCCCTTTGCCCACGCATTATCTAGACTTTTATCGCTGGCTTTTCATATGTGCAACATAAAAGGGACTTCCTTGAGCAGCCGCTCAAGGAAGTCCCTTTGTATCTTACATTCATGCCGTGTGACGATAACATGACCAATGGTATTTTCCCATCCGTCCCTACTACATCAGTTTAATCGTGTAGTAGACTGCTAACACAAATAGGTACGCAAACGCACCAATCATAAGCCAAAATGCGACGACACTGCCCAGCACCATGGCAACAATGATACATGCAATCATAATGGCGATTGTTGTGTACATCAGTTTGTAATTCGCTTTTTTGGAAAACAGCACGGTTTTGCCAATCTTGCCCTCTTTTTTAGGTAACGTTGTCAGCATAATCAAGCAAATGACCAGTGCAAGCACAGCCGCACCAGACACAACGTACGATAGCATCGGCAGAGGTGACACATCGTTTAGTCGGCTTAAAATAAATAATGTAATGCCGCCAAGCCCGATAAACATCGTCTGGGCAAAGAAATCCTTTTGATAAATCTTAAAAATTAAATACACAAACGCTAAGGATGGCAGTGCCGCATATAGCACCCCAAAGGACTCTGTTGGAAACAGGCGAATCGCCGTTAGTGACAGTGCGGCAATACAGGAAAGTACCGCAAACTGAACAAATCGACCGTTCCAAATATTTTCGGGGTTCTTTTTACGCCCCGTCACTGCTACGGTCACAAAAACGACACTGGCGACGGCGAAGGCAATCGCAGCATACCCACAGGCAAGCACCGTTGGTACAAATTTGTACACGTCATCTAGCTGTCTGCCAATCAAAATGACTGCCAACAGCCCCACCAGACTCATCCCAAACGCAATTAGTATACGGTTGGTCAACTCTTCGTCCTGACTTTTGCCCTTAATGCTTTTCAAATCCTTTGCCATTTGCAAGAACCTCCTACACGCTCGTTCAATTCAAGTTTTGCTAATGTTACTGTTACACATGTTGTCAGTGGCACTTAGAGTGACAGGCGACCGATGGTCACCGAAATGTGTCAATACTTGCCTCTTGCGTTTATGCCGCAAGTTTGCAATGGCAGATGATACAAAATACGTTTCATGAATACTTGTTATGCGCTATATGTCCTGTGCTTGATACAGTAATACAGTCAATGCCACAAGCGGGGCGGTTTCGGCTCGTAAGATACGTGGTCCTAACGAGACGGAGCGCCAACCTGTCTTTTGGGCAAACACGGCTTCTTCTTTTGTAAAGCCGCCCTCAGGCCCGCACATGATATTCACAGAAGTAGGTAAGGGAAATAATCCTTGCCGCACAGAAGTCGTTTCCTCCTCAAAGCAAAACACCTTCAAGCCAACTTTACGGGTGTGCATTAGTGCCGCACCAAAGTCACCAACATGCGTCACGGTCACAACCCTACTTCGTCCACTTTGTTTGCACGCTTCGAGGGCAATGCGCGCCACTCTATCTACTTTACTTTGACGAAACTGTGTGATACAACGTGACGACTCAAACAGATAAATGCGGTTTGCGCCGATTTCGACCGACTTTTGAACAGCAAAGTCAAGTCGCTCCCCCTTGGTATAGGCTAGGAACAGTGAGCAATCTAGTTTCGGCTCGTGCGTAACAGGCACAGAAGCACCCAATTGCAGTAAGACGAATTTAGCGGCAACTTGTTCCACCGTAGCTTCAAAGTCGTGTCCGATGCCGTCACAGAGTATTACCTTGTCGCCAACCTCTAGTCGCAGGACACTGCTCATATGGTGGGCTTCCGTTCCGTCAATGGTCACCATGCCGTCTGCGTGGCTCCCATTCCAAAAAAAACGTCGCATCGACATACGGCACCCTCACATTTTGGATGATTTTAGCTAAATTGGATATTCTATACTTCATTACAGTATATTACCAAAATCTTTGTCACTATGCAAGCAGAATTTTTCAAATCTTTTTATAACCCTTATTATTTCACAACAATATAATATTTACCCCCTTTAACTTTTGCCATTTATCGACGATATAAGAATATGAATGCACACATTTCGCAACCACAGACAGTCTGACAAGCCACCAGCTTAGATGTCAATACCGCTGCAAAGTCACAATGAGCGTCAAATAATTCTCAGAATTCTCATTATTTTAGATTTTTACGCGCTACGTCTAAGCCACATTAGTTCTGTACAATACTGTGTAACTTATTTTGACCCCATTTTTTAGTTACAGTCTTCAAATATTGCCTTGTATTTTGCAGGATTTCTCTTGCAAAAGGATATTCCTTTGCAAAAATAGGGGCTTTATAGCTTAGCATTATTGTTCTCATAATTGATAATATTATTAGTTTTGCATTATTTTATTGTAAATTACTCATTTCTAGCTGATAATTTTTAGTTTTGCAAATTATCTCATTCGTGCATATTTGGGCATTTATGGTATTTTTCTCATTTTTTCTTTACCATAGTTACTACAGCAATGAACCCATGGACATTATGACACTGTTTCATTTTTAGTTCATTATGTGTATAACTAACTAAGTTTCACGCAAAACAACCGCAAGGGTAATTTTTACCCTTGCGGTTGTTTTGCGTCTGCTAATGTGTTTTTTCATAAAATCATTGCTTTGGAAATAGAATTTCTCAATATTGCGCAAAACTGCTTTCTAGCCAATAGAATCAATTCTTGTAAGCCGCACATCATTTTCGCAATTCAGAATCGCTCCAGAGCGGTCAGTGACTTTTGCCTGCAATTGGCAAACCCGAAAAAAGTTGTAAACAGCTATTCGCACATCGAATGCAGGGTGACAGGTCCAAACGCATTGGGTAATAGCTCGTGTAGCTTCATCACCACAAATTCACCATCATTGCGCCCTGTGATAACAGTTAGGTCTGGGTTAAATTCATACAGGGTCTGTCGGCAAACACCACAGGGGAAACAGTAGTCCCCAGTTTTGGCAACGACGGCTACCGCAACGAATTTTTGGTGTCCGTCACAGATAGCGCGACACATCGCTGCTCGTTCAGCGCAAATGGTAGGACCATAGGCGGCATTTTCAATGTTGCAACCGCCGTAAACGGTGCCATCTTCGCAAAGTAATGCCGCGCCAACGGGAAATTTTGAATATGGGACATAGGCCTTGTCAAGCATCTCTCTGGCCTGTTGCAATAAGGCGTTCGTATCTATCTGCATGTGTCGCCCTCCTCTAATATACTATCCTGTATGCTGCTACCGCCTGCCTTGTTTGCACGTAACAAGCTATGGTTGCCGCACAACCAGTATAACGCAGTTTTTAATTGATTACAATAGGGGTGGAAAGGCAACTTAGTCAACACGTGCAGTTTGCCGCACACGCTCCAAAACAAACACTGACATCGATACGCAAATTTTTTTGTAAAATTCGTATTCTAGTTGCATTAGCAAGCATTTCCTGTTATGATGAAGCCTGTGAAAAGGGGCGTAACGAATGACAACTTTTAAGACACAACTATCAGCGCAAGAATTACATGGTTTGGGCATACTAGCGATAGCGCAGGTTGGTGATGCGGCGTATGAATTAATGGTGCGAACCAGACTTTGCCTATCACAGCCAACGGCAGGCAAATTACACCGCGCTCGTGTGCATCATGTCAATGCCGCCGCACAGGCAAAAGCACTGCAAAAAATTATGCCCCTCCTGCATGAGGATGAGCTTGAAATATGTCGTCGTGGACGCAATGCACAGGTAACACAAGTGCCTAAAAGTGTCACGCGCGAAGAGTACATGTCTGCGACCGCGCTGGAAAGCGTATGGGGCTATTTGTACTTAACAGGGCAAACAGACCGTTTATCGGAACTTTTTGAGGTGATTTGGATATGACTAAATCAAGTATTAAGGAATCAATTCTCGACTACTTGCTAACAATTGTTGGTTCAGCACTCCTAGCCGTTGCCACAGCTGTATTTATCCGCCCCATCAACGCGCCGCTTGGCGGCTTGAGCGGTATTGCACAGGTCATTAGTTTTTTAACCAACCTGCCCATGGGTATCCTCATTATTATCATGAATATTCCCCTCTTTTTAATCAGCTGGAAGAGCTTCGGGCGCAAATTTATGATGCTTGCCTTGGTGGCTACCGTTGTCTCGTCGGTTCTGATTGACTTGATGCACGGCACAGTCCCCATTATCACCGACAACCGCTTGCTATCTGCCCTGTATGGCGGTGTCATCATGGGGGCAGGCTTGGGGCTTGTGTTCTCGCGCGGCGGCACAACAGGTGGCTCTGACATTATCGCCAAGCTTATCCATCGCCGCGTAGAGTTCCTATCGATGGGGCGCATAAGTTTAATTATCAACGCCATCGTCATTAGTATCGCAACCATCGTGTTCAAAAGCCTTGAATCGGCTTTGTTTGCGCTAATTGTGCAGTTTGTGTCCTCCTCTGTTATTGACTCTATTTTACATGGTTTAGACCACGCAAATGCTTGTTTAATTATTACCCCCGATGCAGACGGCATGGCCGAAGCCATACAGACAAAAATGAAGCGCGGTGTCACGGGGCTCACAGGTCATGGCATGTACTCAAAAGCTGACCGCGTCGTTCTGCTCGTGGCGGTTCGCAGCCATGAAGTAGGGGTTCTCAAGCGTATCGTCTACGAACAGCATAACCAGGCCTTTGTGATTATGCTAAACGCAAACGAAGTCTTGGGCAAAGGGTTCAAAATGACCTCGTAATTTTGCCATGTGTCTCGCGACAGCTTCTGCAAACGATTCTACCTTATATGTATGGGGGCATAGCCCCCTGCCGTGTCACTATCTTGCTTGTTGGTCGTTGTTCTTCATATCGCCACGATTGTTGTTGGCGTTGTTGTTTGCGTTATTGTTAGCGTTGTTGTTGGTGCCTTGAGGCTTCTTGTTTTGTTTATCTTTACTCATACTCATTTCACCTCGCTTCCTATATTTTTTAGTGTGGGCAAAAGTTACCCAATCTATGCAGGTTTTGGAAAAAATTTTACATTTTGTAAAAAAGGAGCAACTTTTCTCAGACCAAACATGGCAGATATTGACGTGACACACAACTAGTGCTATACTAGCTCATATGATGGAGAGTGGGGCAATTGTCTCGCTCCTTTTTGCGCGTGAATTGTGCCTGTAAAACTATCAATTGCTCTGAAAATTGAAATAATGGATAAGTGGAAGTGTAGAAGTGCGAATAATCATTGTAGGCGACGGCAAGGTGGGGTATACCTTGGCGGAGCAGTTATCAAAGGAAAACCATGATGTTGTTATTATAGATCGCGATGACGATGCGTTGCGCCGTGCCTCAGATGCGCTGGACGTCATGTGTGTCAAGGGGAATGGTGCCTCTGGTGCTGTGCTACGCGAAGCTGGGGTGGATAAATGCGACATGCTAATTGCCGCCACCTCTGGCGACGAAATGAATATGGTGTGTTGTCTCACTGCGAAGAAACTTGGGGCGCGCAACACCGCCGCGCGTATTCGTGACCCCGAGTATGCGCGAGATATCACCATGTTAAAACGTGAACTTGGCATAAACCTCGTCATAAACCCCGAGCAGGCCACAGCCGCCGAAATATCGCGCTTACTCCGCTTTACAGGAGCGTCCAACATTGAGCATTTTTCGCGCGGACGCGTGGAACTCATGCGCATTGTGATAACAGAAAGTGACCCCTTATGCCGCGTCAAATTATCCTCCGTTCGCAAACGGTCGCTGGGCAATATCCTGTTTTGTGCCGTGGAACGCGCCGACGATATTTTTATCCCTCATGGCGATACGGCGTTTGAGGTGGGCGATAAGGTTTACGTAATCGGCGAACCCACAGGGCTTTCCACCTTTTGCAAACAGCAACACATTCAAACCGTACGCGTTAAAAACATGATGATTGTCGGCGGCGGTCGTATTGGTCGCTACCTAGCAGTCTACATGCTAAAACTTGGTGTTTCTGTTCGCATTGTTGAAATCGACCCCGAAATTTGTGCGCAATTGCAGGAAGAAGTGCCAGACGCACTTGTTATCTTAGGCGACGGTACAGACCAAGACTTATTAAACGCCGAAGGCTTACAACAAATGGACGCCTTTATTGCCCTCACAGGGCGCGACGAGGATAATCTCATGGTGTCGCTGTATGCGCACCAAAGCGGCATAGCCAAGGTGGTGGCAAAGGCGACGCGTCAAAACTATGCGGCGTTGGTGCGCGGCATGGGGCTTACGAGTGTCGTCTCGCCCAAGCACATCACCGCCGCCCAGATTGTCCGCTATGTTCGCGCCATCCACAACACTGGTGACACGCACCTTGATGCTATGTATCGCATTATAGAAGGGCAGCTGGATATTTTGGAATTTAGCGTCGGCAAATCGTCCCCCTATGTGGAGATTCCGCTCAAGAATTTGCCGCTGAACAAAAACACTCTTTTAGCGGCGATTATTCGTGAAAATCGTGTCATCATCCCTGACGGCAACGACCATTTAGCGATTGGCGATGGTGTGATTCTTGTCGCACACGACCAATTGCTCACCAATCTTGAGGATGCGTTTCATGGATAGAGGCATACAACATGAATAAATTGTTGGTATTCCGATTAGCAGGCTTTATCTTACTATTAGAAGCCGCCGCGATGTGTCTGCCCCTTGCTGTCTCACTCGTGTATCAGCAGTATGACTATCTTGCGTTTCTAATGTCCATTGGCATCACTGGGTCGGTGGGCGCGATTCTGTGGCTTTTAACCCGTAAATCCGAAAAGCACAACATCTATGCGCGAGAAGGGTTTATGGTTGTCGGTTTAAGTTGGGTGCTGATTTCTGCCTTTGGCGCGTTGCCCTACTATTTGTCTGGCGCTATCCCAACCTATGTGGATAGCCTGTTTGAATGTATCTCTGGATTTTCGACAACAGGTGCTACCATTCTACGCGAAATTGAAACAATGCCAAAGGGGCTGCTGTTTTGGCGCTCGTTTACCCAATGGATTGGCGGCATGGGCGTTCTTATTTTGTTTATGGCACTGCTACCGACGATTGGTATGCGTGGTCAAAACTTAATGAAGGCAGAAAGCCCTGGTCCCTCCCCTGGGAAGCTTGTCCCCCGTTTAGCAGGCACTGCCAAGCGACTGTATGCCATTTATACGGGCATGACAGCGGTGATGGTGGTTGCGCTGCTGCTGGCGGGACAACCCTTTTTTGATGCCCTGTGCAACGCATTTGCAACGGCGGGCACAGGTGGTTTTGCGATTACCAACACCAGTATTGGGCAGTATCAAAGCCCCGCAGTTGAGTACATTATCGCGATATTCATGCTACTATTTTCAGTAAATTTTACGATGTATCATCTGGTGCTAACAAAAAAATGGTTGTCTATCACGTCTAATACGGAGCTTAAGTACTTCGGGGCGATTGTGTTTGCCGCTGTGATGTTAATATGGATTAATATTGGCAGTACCGTAAGCTACGCGGAGGGCTTCCGCCATTCTCTTTTCCAAGTGGCCTCCATCATGTCCTCGTCTGGATTTTCCACGACGGACTATAATACATGGCCCGATTTTTCTCGCTTTATCTTAGTCGCGCTAATGTTTGTAGGGGCGTGCGGTGGCTCAACTGGCGGCGGTATTAAGGTATCGCGTATTGTCATTTTGTTTAAGTCTCTCCACCGCGAGATTAAAAAGATTGTGCATCCGCGCTCTGTCCCCATCATTCGTGTGGATGGCAAGGCCCTCGAGGAACAAATTATCGCCAATGTGCCTTTATTTTTTGTGGCGTATATCATGGTGATTGCCCTGTCAACCTTATTAATAACTTGGGATAATTTAGGGTTTACCACATCACTCACCGCCGTCATTGCCTGTGTCGGCAACACAGGGCCTGGTCTTGACCTCGTTGGTCCTATGGGTAATTATGCTATGTTTTCGCCTTTTTCAAAAATTGTGCTGTCTGTTTGTATGCTGATAGGACGATTAGAGGTTTTTCCGATTTTAGTGCTACTAGTGCCAACTGCTTGGCGCAGACATTAGGAATTTGAGGTGAGTCGTATTCATCGAAATGGAATTTGGAAGGTTCTGTTTTTCGTTTACTTTCTTGCTCTGTTTTTAATCGTCGTATTAAAAGTGCAGCACCCAAACTTTATGTATGGGTGGCAACGTTTTTGGAACGGCGACCCCTTTACCCCGCGCTATAGTCTGACACTGTTTCACACCATTAAAAGCTACCTGCATAATTACGATTATCAAGTACATCAATACAATTTATGGGGGAACATTTTGCCCTTTATTCCCTTGGGGTTCTTGCTACCAGCGGCATTTGCGAAACTTCGCCCCCTGTATGTGGCGATCCCCTTGTGCCTTTTGCTGATTGTCGGCTTGGAGACATTACAACTATACACTGGGTTGGGGTCGTTTGACGTTGACGACATTTTTCTAAATGGCATCAGTGTCCTACTAGGCTACACAGCTTTTGTATTGTTTCGCCGAAAACCGTTGAAATTCCAAGTTTGACCAGTGTGATTGCCGACACGGCAACGAACGAAAGCGGATATGCGAAAATATATCTTGACATTTGTTCTATTTATCTGTAAAATAGTATAGCCGCATCGAAAAGGCAAAAGTGTGTCCTTTTGACACCGCCTAGAGAGCGAGACTCTACAAGAGGAGAAATAGAATGTTAGCAATTATTGAAACAGGCGGCAAACAGTACCGCGTAGCAGAAGGCGACATCATTTACATCGAGAAATTAGAAAAAACTGAGGGTGAAACCATCCAATTTGACCGCGTTTTAACTGTCTTTGAAGGCGACAAGGTCAAAATCGGCAATCCTGTTAAGGGCGTTCAAGTCACTGCGAAAGTGCTAAAGAACGGCAAGCAGAAGAAAATCAAAATTTTCAAATACAAAGCCAAAAAGGGCTATCGTAAGCTGACAGGACATCGTCAGCCATACACCAAGGTTCAAATCGACACCATTGCGGTGATTGGCTAAGCTATGACCACTGTGACAGTGACCGAACGGGACGGGCTTACCATACACGTCCATGGTCACGCAGGGCATAGCACCGCGGGGACGGATATTGTTTGCGCCGCTGTCACCAGCGCTGTTCGGTTTTTGGACTGTGCGCTAAGTGACGAATTGGGGCTTGACACGCACCCCGTGATTAAGCCCGAAACAGCGAGCATTACCCTACAGCTTGACAAAGCGCAGGCGGCGCACCCTACCGCACAAATTATTGTCGCGGCGTTTCGTCGCTATATCAGGCAATTGGCACTGGAACACCCTAGAAATGTTCGTATAATGGAGGATTAACAATTATGTTGCATATTAGCTTACAGTTTTTTGCCCACAAAAAGGGCGTCGGTTCCTCTCGTAACGGTCGCGATTCTGAATCTAAGCGACTGGGCGCAAAGCGTGCTGACGGTCAAACCGTATTGGCAGGCAATATTTTAGTGCGTCAACGTGGCACGAAAATTCACCCTGGTACTAATGTCGGTCGCGGCAGAGATGACACCTTGTTTGCACTTGCTTCTGGTAAAGTTCGTTTTGAGCGTTTAGGTCGTGACCGCACCCAAGTTTCGGTGTATACCGCTCAATAGTGACCATGGCGGTGCAGATGTTTGGTCTGTGTCATGCCGCGGTTACGCATACGTAGATTTGGTCTTCACGCGCTTCGTTGACACGCACACGGGCGGTGGATGCTATTCAAATTGATGTGAATCTTTTGGCAGGGTGTTTTGGGTGATTGCGCCCAAAACACCTTACTTATATGTAGGGTACTTTCGTACCTAAGGATGGCTTATGTTTATTGATATCGCGCGGATCACTCTGTCCTCTGGGCGGGGCGGGCACGGCGCAGTTTCGTTTCATCGTGAAAAGTATATATCGGCGGGCGGTCCAGACGGCGGCGACGGCGGTCGCGGCGGTCATATTTACATTGTTGTGGATGACAACATGTCCACACTGATGGACTTTCGCTACAAGCGCAAGTACGGCGCTCCAAATGGCGAGGACGGCAGTGCGCGTAGCCGTTCTGGCAAGGACGGTCAGGATTTAACGATCAAAGTACCGCGCGGCACGCTGATTAAAGACGCTCACACAGGGCAAATTTTGCACGATGCTTCTAGCAACGAGCCGTTTATGTTAGCACGCGGTGGTCGTGGTGGCTGGGGCAATCGTCGCTTTGCAACGCCTAGCCGTCAGGCACCTCGGTTTGCTAAGTCTGGTGCAGATGGCGTTTTGCTTGATGTGTTACTTGAGCTGAAATTGCTTGCCGATGTCGGCTTGGTGGGCTTCCCCAATGCGGGCAAATCGTCGCTTTTGTCTGTGGTTTCTGCGGCGAAACCTAAGGTGGCCAACTATCCCTTTACCACACTAACGCCATACCTTGGTGTCGTGCAGGTGGACACCGACCGCACCTTTGTCGTGGCGGATATTCCGGGTTTGATTGAGGGCGCGGCGCAGGGCGTCGGTCTTGGTCATGACTTTCTGCGGCATGTGGACCGCTGCCGCTTGTTATTGCATGTCATTGATGTCGCAGGGCTTGACGGACGCAACCCCCTTGAGGACTACGATGCCATTAATGCCGAGCTGTCACAGTACGCCCCAGAACTGGCCGACCGTCCCCAGCTGATAGTTGCCAATAAAGCTGACATCTGGGAGGATACGACGATGTTTGACGCGCTGGTGGCGCATTGCGCCCCACGTCAGGTGTTTGCGATTTCCACTGCCACCCGTCAGGGGGTAGATGCGCTCATGGAGGCGGCTGCCGCTTTGCTTGCCACATTGCCACCTGTGACCATTTATCAACCAGAGATTATTACCGCGCCGCCTGATGCTGTACCTGAGCAGGACTTCACCGTGCGTTGCACAGAGGATGGTGTCTGGGTTGTCGAGGGTGACTGGCTGGCTCGTACGATGAAAAATATTCGTTTTGACGATTTCGAAGCGCGGCAGTACTTTGATAAGGTGCTACGCCGTGCGGGCGTATTCGATCTGCTAGAAGCCAAGGGCGTTGAAGAGGGCGACACGATTCAAATGTTTAATTTAACGTTTGAGTATATGCCGTAGGGTAAACGTTACCACTTGGTGCAACCAGCGCACACGCATGTTCGTAAGGACACAACAAACTTTAATATTACTCACAGTCAATGGGAGGTAGCGTATGTCTGGTCATTCAAAATGGAAGAACATACTGCACAAAAAAGGGAAGACTGACGCCCAGCGTGCCAAGCTGTTTACAAAACTGAGCCGCGAAATCACCGTTGCCGTGCGCGAGGGCGGCACGGATATGAACAATAACGCCCGCTTAAAGGACGTTGTGGCAAAGGCACGCGCGGGGAATGTCCCCCAAGATAACATCAAGCGTGTCATCGAACGTGCCGCTGGCGAAAAAGGCGGCGCGTCCTACGAAAGCAACACGTACGAAGGGTATGGTCCTTGCGGCGTGGCGGTTATCGTCGAAACCATGACAGACAATAAAAATCGGACGGCGTCTGACATGCGTCACTACTTTGATAAATACGGCGGCAACTTGGGCGCAACAGGCTGCGTTTCGTGGTCGTTTGACCGCCGCGGCGTGCTGGCGATAGACAGCACAGGGCTTGTGGAGGACACGGTGCTAGAACATGCGCTCGAATGTGGCGCGGATGATTTTATGGCGCAGGAGGGTGCATTTGAAGTGACCACCTCGCCTGATTCGTTTAGTGCTGTGCGTGACGCACTAGAGCTTAAAGGCTATGCCTTTCTGAGCGCCGAGGTCGAGATGGTGCCGCAGACGTATGTCCCACTCACCGACCCTGACGATTGCAAGCGCATGGAAAAACTACTGGAACTGCTCGATGATAACGATGACGTGCAAAACGTTTGGCATAACTGGGACGACCCCGACGCCTAATCACCATACATATGGCATTCTTCAACATTCATATGGGAGGTTTTCATGGAGTATATAGAAATAGTCGGCGCGCGCGAAAACAACTTAAAAAACGTCACCCTCACACTGCCCAAACGCAAGATAACAATTTTTACAGGGGTATCTGGCTCGGGTAAATCGTCGATTGTGTTTGAAACCATTGCGCAAGAGGCAGGACGTCAGCTAAACGAAACGTATAGTAACTTTATACGTGGTTTTCTGCCCAAATACAGCCGCCCCGATGTCGATTCGATTACCAATCTATCCACCGCTATTGTCATTGACCAGAAACGTCTGGGGGGCAACTCTCGCTCCACACTGGGTACGATTACCGATATCAATTCCCTGCTGCGGTTGCTATTTTCTCGTATGGCACAACCGCATTTAGGGTCAGCCAACCACTACAGCTTCAATGACCCTCATGGCATGTGCCAAAACTGTGAAGGCATTGGCAAAATTATGGCTTTGAACTTAGACACGGTGCTAGATTATGAAAAATCACTCAACGAGGGTGCGATTCTGCTGCCTGGTTTCGGCGTTGGTACGTATCTCTGGAAATCGTATTCGACCACTGGTTTCTTTGATTTGGACAAAAAACTGAAGGATTACACCCCCGACGAATTTTACAAATTAGTACATGCCGCCCCCGAAAAACGCGTTGTGTCGTTTATGGATGGCGATATGAACACGACGTATGAAGGGCTTGCCGCCCGTTTTGAACGTCAGAACATTAAAACAGAGCGTGAAAAGTCCGAAGCCAATCAGAAGAAAATGGAACAATTTACAAAAGTACAAACATGTTCCACTTGCCATGGGGCGCGGTATGCGGCGGAAGTACTAGATAGCAAGCTGTTGGGGTACTCCATTTATGAACTCACAGAAATGCAGCTGAGCGACCTCATTGCGGTTTTGTCGCAACTACAGGATGCGGTTTCCGCCCCCATTGTGAGTAATATCATACAGCGGCTACAAGGGCTGATAGATATTGGGCTGGGCTATCTCTGCTTAACACGCGAATCGTCTACCTTGTCGGGCGGCGAATCACAGCGGGTTAAGATGGTGAAGCACTTATCAAGTAGTTTAACAGATGTGCTATATATTTTCGATGAGCCTAGTATTGGGTTGCATCCCCGTGATGTTCACAGGCTGAATGAACTACTCACCAAGCTTCGTGACAAGGGCAACACCGTGCTGGTGGTTGAACATGATCCCGATGTTATTAAAATTGCGGATTATGTTGTGGATGTCGGTCCTAATGCGGGTGCAAAGGGCGGTCATATTGTATTTGCGGGCACGTATCAAGCGTTGACCACAGCAGACACATTGACAGGGCGCTTTTTAGGGCGCGTCACCCCCATTAATGCCAAACCGCTCGCCCCCACCACCTTCTTTTCATCACCACCCAGCAGTTTGCACAACCTTAAAAATGCAGATCTGCGGATTCCCCAAGGACTGTATACCGCCGTCACAGGCGTGGCTGGTTCTGGCAAAAGCACCCTTGTCAACGAGGTGTTTTTTGCCGCCTATCCCCAATCCATTCGCATCGACCAAAGCGCGGTTAGCACAAATTTGCGCTCCAATCCTGCCACATTTTCTGGCATTATGGACACCATACGTCAGATTTTTGGCACGAAAAACACAGTGAGTCCTGGGCTGTTTAGCTACAATTCCGAGGGTGGCTGTGAAAACTGCGGCGGTGTCGGTTATGTGGAAACGAATCTTAGCTTTATGGATGTCGTCCGCACAGAATGCGAAGAATGTGGCGGCACACGGTTTAAGTCGGAGGTGCTGGCGTACCGTTTGGGTGGCAAGAACATTGTGGACGTGATGGCGATGACTGTGGCTGAGGCGTCCGACTTCTTTGAACACAAGGACGTTAGTAGTAAGCTAAAAAGTATCATGGATGTCGGGCTGCACTACATGACCTTGGGTCAACCGCTAAACACCCTGTCTGGCGGTGAGTGTCAACGGCTAAAGCTTGCGCGCGAACTTAACAAAAAAGGCAATATTTATATTTTGGACGAGCCGACAACAGGGCTGCATATGTCCGATATTGATTATATTCTGGACATTATCCAGCGTCTTGTGAAAAAGGGTAACACAGTGATTGTCATTGAGCATAATTTGGATATGATACGCAATGCCGATTGGGTCGTCGATTTAGGACCTGACGGTGGCAGTGGCGGCGGCGAAGTGCTGTACGAAGGACCGCCGCTCCCGCTAAAAGACTGCGCTCGTTCCATAACAGGTCGATTTATATAGAAATCAGTATAACGGGGGCGAATCGTAACGATTCGCCCCCGTTATTGTGTTGTATAATTACCACACTATGTTTTTAAGAAAAATTTTTTACAAAACCATTGACAACGTAACAGTGTTATGTTACTATATACACGAGGTGAGACACATGGAACAAGAATTGATATCCAAAAAAGACTTACTAGACCTCACGGGGCTTTCCTACGGCGCGTTGTACCGATACAAGCGCAAGGGGCTTATCCCCGACGACTGGTTTATCCGTAAAGCAACATTTACAGGGCAAGAGACATTTTTCCCAAAAGCGCAAATCTTAGAGCGCATGGAGCAGATTCGCAATCTGAAAGAAGATATATCACTTGATGAAATGGCAGATGTGTTATCAGGACAGCCGACCCATTTGAGCATACGCCGCGACGCACTACTGCCGAAAATCAGCCCCCCTTTGCAAGCCATCGTCACCGCCTTGGGCGACACTGAACAATTGCAATTTGACGCATTGTTGGCGATTTACACCGCGCATGTGGCGCTTGACAGTGGCATACTAGCGGTTTCTGAATGTGCCGAACTTCTGCAAGTGTTACTCTCGCACCAGCCGCTTGACGTCACGTCGCGTATTGTTGCCTTTCGCAAATCGGGTGTCTTCTTTTGCGAGCTGGTGTCGGGGACTGTTCTCGGGGTGTCAGAAGGCACTGCCCTCCTGCTAAATCTTCCGCTAGAACAGCGTGTATCACAACTTAAAACATGGATAAAGGAGCAATCATAATGCAACATTTACACATTAACGGCATTTCCAGTAGTAATGGCGGCGTATTTGGAGACGTTACCATAGACGGTATTGCCACCATTAATAACGAACTCACCTGTGACACACTCACCATAAACGGGGTATCGACCCTCAAGGGCAATGTCACGACAACGAAAATTCACTTAAATGGCACGTGTGAGCTACATGGTAATCTGACCGCCGAGCAAGCAACCATTAACGGTGCGGTTGACTTACGGGGCGATTTCGCCGCCACAAACATTGATATCGAGGGGGCAGTCGACTGCAAGGGTGCTATGACGGCAGACAGTATTGCGTTGCGTTTCTCACAGGGGTGCGGCTACAGCGAAATCGGGGGCGGCAAATTAGAAGCTCGCCGCATTAATGGTGGTCACATACTCGCCATATTGCGCATCAAACCCCACCGTCTGTCTGTGAAAACCATCGAATGCGATGATGTCTATGTCGAGTACTGTGACGCACAGCGTGTTAGCGGCGCACGTGTTGTCATTGGTCCAAAGTGCCAGATTAAGCTTGTCGAGTACTCAGAGAGTTTGGAAATCGACCCCACCGCGAAGGTGGAAACACAACAAAAAAGAGGGGTATAAGCTCATGGCGAATGATTTGAAAATGACAGGCGACGGTGTCGTAGAGGGCGGACAGTACGGCAAGGTACGTGTGACTGGCGATTGTACTGTTAGCAGCGCGGTTAGCTGTGATAGCCTGCGTTTAACAGGGAATATGACGGTCGAGGGCGATATCACTAGCGCGGATATGCGCATTATCGGTGATATGAACGTAAACGGCAGTGCCCACGTTGGTGATGCGCGTGTTGTGGGCGATATGTTGGTAAAAGGGGCTTGGAAGGGTCAAAAACTGAATGTTGTCGGGCTTGTGGATGTTGGCGATGCTTGCGCCGTTGAACATGCCGAGGTGCGCGGCGTGCTAAATGTAAAGGGGTTGTGCAATGTGGATACGTTGGTCATACGCTCCCCTGAAACCAATGTGATGGGCGAAATCGGTGGCAAATCACTGACTGTTCGTAAAACCTTTCTCGACGGACTCATAAGCCAAAAGCCTGCTCTAACTTGTCAGTCTATTGAAGTTGACACTGCCGAACTCTTTTACGTCGTCGCGGATGAGGTGCGAGGGACAAACATTACCATCGGCAAAGGTTGCGTCATTGGTCGCGTGGTGTGTCATGGTACACTAAAAATTAGTAAGTCCGCTACTGTGAAGGTTGTTGAAAAATAAAGCTTGGTATTCCTACTATAATCATTGTCTTGAATAGCAATAAGTCCCCGATGAAGCGTTGCTTCTTCGGAGACTTATTGCTATTTATAGTGTATGGTTGCCGCAAGTGACAGTCACTTTACGGTTACAGATGATTTGCGCAATACGAAACCTGTGTATTGGCATAGACATGAATTAAATCCGTATGTCCAGTTTGACCACAATAATATGTCTTAACAACATCTTGCTTACAGCGATTGCCGCCATATATTGCAACGCAGTTATTTTGATATGAAACGAGAATAGCACCAGGCATAACAATGTGGAACGAAGCACGCTCAACTATTCTACCATCTTCGACTGCGCTATTCGTGGAAGATTGCCCATTTTCTTGACTTTCATTCGAGGTATGTATCTCCTCGTTGCCAGCATTTCGTTCGTGCATCCTATCCATTGTCTCCAGTATTTCACGTGCTTTTTCCTCTGTCCGTTCCTCTAAAGGGACGTGGTCTGCCCAAACGAAATAGGTGTGTTTCCCTATGACACTCGATGCCGCAGGGGTTGCAAATGCAACGTTGCTTGTGATAGCCACGATGATTGTTAGGAACGATAGAAAACGCGCTGTTGTCTTTTTCATGTTGTCTCTCCTTTGTTGTTACTAGAAATTACACGCTGTCATTAAAGTATACCCCGCCATTACACAAAATGCAATAGCAAGACAACTAAACTTTTCCATATTAGTTGTATATTCTTACAAATTATATGGTTATAAGTGGTAAACTTTTATCCGTTCATACAATGTATGCTCAATTCACAGTGTCAACACTAATGGATTTGGCGGATGCAGAGCGACTGCCTTTTGCCCCACTAAGGTTGTCATTGCCCCTGCGAGTGCGTGTGCATACGGGCTAAGTGCCGCATGGTAGTAGTACAGGCGCAATAGCCCTTCTTGTAATCCCTGTTTCAAATGCACAGGGGCTGCCCCTGGGTACAGAGAGGTTAACAGCTCATTATCGGCGAACCAATGCGCGCCGCACAGCGACGTATACAGGCTGCCAAAATCCCACCCAATCGCGGCAATGTACTGCGATACGTTACCAGTTGGTTTCAATCGTGCAAGTTGTGCAAACACGCCGGGAAACGCGTGACCCCCCTGCGCTTCTGTCAGGGTGGGAATCAGCACCATATCAACGCCCACGCGGTCAAAACGACACAACACCTCAGACAGTGTGTCCCCTATCCCCCATGTTGTGCGCCACACTTTTGCGCGGTCACTCACCATCGTCGCTCCCATGGCAAACGTTTCCTCAATGCCGCTATCCAGCGGACAACCCTGTACGGCGTCAATCCAACCAATCTGCCCCGTTGTGGATAGCGACGCCGCTAGTGCGCCTAGCACAAAGGCTGGTTGTGTTGTGTCGCCATAAAAGGTGGGTAGCACATCCTGACGCGGTAGCGGACTGCACTGCCAGATAATTGAATCCTTTTGGTCTAACAGCGCGCGCAATGAAGCATCGCCGTGCGCAATGCCAGAGACGAAAAACAAAATCTCCCCATTGGGGTGGGCGCTGACCATCTCGCTCATATCCGCCGCGCTGGCATTTGTTACAATTTGCAATGCAACCTCAGGGAAGGCATGGGCGACACGACGGCGCCCGTAATCATGCGCGGCATCCCAAAAACGTGTTTGCGGCGTCTGGTCATACACAAAGACAGCTCTGGGGATTTTGGGTCGCATCACGCGCATTAGTAATTTAGGCGTCCCATTTAGGTACTGCAATTGCGGCTCAAGTAGCTGTATTTGCTGGAGTATAAGCCCCGATTCTCTTAGATACGGAAAGCCATACACTTTGATACATGCCAAAAAGGCATCCCCTGTTGTAATGTCGTGCAGACGCAAATCGACCTCGTGGTACGCCTTGCGAAAATCGAGAAATGCGTCATGCACCCAGCCCTCTGCCGTGTCTGGATGCTCGTTTTCGTATTCTGCCGCCATAGCGCGCAAGGCAGGATAACTACCAAGCCGCGAAAACCACATGTTGCGAAACGGCGTACGTGAGTCTCCATCTAACATTTCAAGATAGAGCTGTACCTCTAAATCGTCTGACATCGGCGGCAAGGCGCGCGACACATCAAGCTGAATGGACGCCGCGTCAAACGCGTGTAGCACACTAACGCGCTTATGTCCTTCGATAATGTAATAGTACCCCAAGTACTCAATGGCGGTGCCGGGGTCGCGTATGCCCTCTCTTATATGGGCGTTATACAGGCTGGCCCATTTCGAACCAAACTCACTGACCTCGCTTAGCAACGGCAAAAAATTGCCCGCAAAAGCGGCGGCGCGCCCTGCCATCACCGTACCACGTACCTTTGTCATGGGCACGTCAATAATCCCCAGACTGACAGTGGGCAGCTCTTTGAGATTCGGCACGATCTGTTCTAGCACAGGCAATAAGCCCTGCCACTGGTCATCCCCATGCTCAGAGACATACCGTTTGGCACGTTTACGATGTTGTTTGTATTGGTCTTGTGCGTCTAAATCTGGCATGAATTGTTCCTTTCATGTTGCGCACGCTGCTCACACCGCAACAGTTGCTATGATGGTAATGTCTAAGGTGGAGCGGTCATGGCATAAATCCAACATATGGGGGGTAACTGGCTTATCTTCTGTCATAAAAACTTTCACTTTCGGACGCTGTGGGAAGCCTTCAAAGTTTTCAACCACAAGCCCAACGGATTTATCCGACATTTTCACACATGTCCCCACAGGGAACAGCGCCACCCGTCGCGAAAAATGAAGCACCATTTCGGGGTCAAACAAATTGCCGCTGCCGCCAAGCAGGTACTCCATAACTTCTAACTCAAACACGCCCTTGCGATACGAGCGATCAGATACCAACGCGTCATACACATCACAAACAGCGACAATGCGCCCAAATTCAGAGATTTCGTATCCCTTTAACCCGCTTGGATAGCCATTGCCGTCAAATCGTTCGTGATGTTCCAGTACGCCGCGTGCCGCTTCTTCCCCCATGCCGTATTTTTCACGGAGATAGTTATAGCCCACTAGGGGGTGGCGCTTCACAATTTCGTATTCTTCTGTGGTGAGGCGTCCCCGCTTGCCTATGATATCTGTGTCAATAAACACCTTGCCTACATCATGCAGCAGCCCGCCATACGCCAAACGTAGCAATTTGTCGCGCGAATACCCTAGGCTGACACCCACCAGCACAGATAGAACGGACACATCCACACAGTGACTAAAGGTGTAGTCATCATACATTTTTAGGTCTACCATGTTCATGAGCAGATTGTCATGCGACATAATTTCGTCTACGATGTATTCCGCGTTTGACTGCATTTCGCGCGCACTCTCTGCCGTCTTGGCGGGGTCGTCGCTGGTGACAAGCAGGAACGCATCACGCACACCTTGCACGGTTTTGATTCGCACTTCATCTGACAGGGCGCTAACGATTTCAATTTCCTGACTAAGCTCATCCGTTATATACACACCACTAATCCCTAGGGTGGCTATCCGCTTTATGTACG
>JAVBKJ010000141.1:0-5195 GCA_031554075.1 Oscillospiraceae bacterium
GTCTGTGTGTTGACAGATTCAGATGTATTTCCTGCCAATACTGTCTCTTTGAATGGGCTAAAAGTATTTGGGAATCATAGCTTTGATAAAGTTATTTCCTATGCCACGAGTGTCGTTTCGGCTTCTGGCAGTGGTCTTAGCCGTGCATTTAGCGAACTGCTCAATGGGAATCTGGATGCTATCCGTCGTGTCACTGATTTTCAACATTATGAAGGCGGCGGCATGGGCGCGTATGTTAGTAATGACCGCGTGATGGTGGGTTCTTACAACTTTATGGTAAGTATGAGCATCTCCATGCCGCGTGAGTTAAATATTAAGGATGCGGTGTTTATCTCCATTAATATGGAGATGGCTGGGATTTTTGCCATCAACTACACCCCTCTCAATAGCGTGAAATCGTCCCTGCATATGCTTGGTCGGCATGACATGCTACCATTATTTGCAGTACGCGATTTTAATCTGACCGCGCCTAATCTAAAAAGCCGTTTTAAGCTAACAGATGACCAACTTGATTTCCCTGTGATAGAAGAACGACTGTTGTTGTCTGATACACAGCGTCCCATTTTTGCAAAGCCGATTGCGGTGACGAGCAAAGAAGGCTTGCTTCCCTATGCAGAATGTGTTGTGGGCAGTCTTAGTTTGCGCAAAACGGCACGTCTAAACCTTGTATTATCGGTTATCTGTGCCATTGTGGGCATGTTTATCATGTACTATTTAACATTTTCAGGGTCAGCCGCCACAGCCGCACCAGCAAACGTGTTGCTTTACCAAGTACTTTGGACAGTGCCAACATTTCTTATCTCTGGTTGGGCAGGTCGATACTAATATATCTAACCATAGAAGCGGTACGATTTATTAGCAGTGGTATCAATCGGCATCGAATGTCGGCACGAAAAGGAGGGGCTTCATGTTATCGTTACAAGAACTCATACAAAAGGCAGTGTCCTTACGGGCGTCAGATATTCATCTAACCATGGGGTTACCTCCCTCAGCCCGAATCCATGGTGAGTTAGGACCACTTGACGACCTGACGCTGACCGCCGAGCATACCAGTGCGTTTTTGTCACAGCTTGTATCCCCTGCCCAATTATCCACCTTTTCAACTACAGGCGACCTAGACGCCGCAGTGACCACGCCGCAAGGACACCGATTTCGCTTGAATGCCTATCGGCAGAAGGCCTCCACTTCATTGGCATTACGCTATATCAATCCGAATACCCCCACACTACAATCCTTAGGGTTGCCGCCTGTGATTGGCGAACTAACCACACGCGCACGTGGTTTAATTTTGGTAACAGGACCCACGGGTTCTGGTAAATCCACCACGCTAGCGGCGATGATAGACCAGATAAATTTGACTAGAAGTTGCCATATTTTGACGTTAGAGGACCCCATAGAGTACATTCATACGCACAAAAAGTGTATGGTCAATCAACGTGAAATTGGGACAGATACGCGCAGTTACGGCGCGGCGTTACGTGCCGCCTTACGCGAAGACCCCGACGTGATTCTTGTTGGCGAAATGCGCGACGAGGAAACCATTGGCATTGCGCTGACAGCGGCAGAAACAGGGCATTTAGTCCTGTCTACATTGCACACGACAGGCGCAGCCAAAACGATAGACCGCGTCATTGATGTTTTTCCACCTTACCAACAGCCGCAAATTCGGACACAGCTTTCCACCTCCCTGCAAGCTGTTATATCCCAGCAACTTTGTCCGCGGTTCGATGGTATGGGTCGCATTGCAGCGCTGGAAATCATGCTTGCCACACCTGCTATCCGCAATCTGATTCGTGAGAATAAGACACCACAGGTCAACAATGCAATAGCCACTTCTGCACGCCAAGGCATGAAAGCCATGGATGCCTCGTTATTTGAGCTGACACGTGCGGGACATATTTCTCAAACGACGGCACTGCAGTATTGCGTTGATGTGGATGCCTTTACAAATTTACTCCAAGGCAGAGGGTGATAAACGATGCCCAAGTTTAACTACTCGGCAACAAATACCGTTGGAGAAGCACATGAGGGCGTATTAGAAGCACCAGATACACAATCTGTCATTTCGATGCTCCGCAGTCGAAGCCTATACCCCACCGCCATTTCAGAGCAACGGACGACAAAGCCCCTCACGCTCTTTCAACAAAAAATACGTATCAAGTCCTTATCGCTGTTTTGCATACAGCTCAGTTCTGTGTTAAAGGCGGGCGTGCCGCTTGTCACGTCGCTGGATATCATACGTGACCAAGTGGAGGACAAAGCGTTTCACAAAATTCTCGCTGAAGTATCCCAAAAATTACAAGCAGGTCGCGGTCTTACGGAATCGTTTTATCCATTTCGTGACCGTTTGCCCTTTATTTTCATGAACATGATTGAAGCGGGCGAACTGTCTGGTCAGCTCGACAGCTGTTTGCGGCGTGCGGGCGAAACACTTACAAAACAACAAAAAATTAATGAAAAAGTCAAAGCCGCTATGATGTATCCATCAGTACTGCTGGTTCTCACCATGCTGATTAGTGTATTTTTGATTGTATTTATCGTGCCGCAGTTTGCAGATATGTTTGCCAAACAGGGGCAGGATTTGCCAGCCACAACCCAATTGCTCATCAATATCGCCGAAACCGTCAAACGCGATTATGTACTCATCCTCATTGTCATAACCTCTGTGATTATTCTCTTTAATGTTTGGCTAGCCAGTGATGCAGGACGCACGACGTTTGACCATTTTAAGCTACGTATACCAAGAATAGGTACGCTGTTGCGTATTGTATGTGCTTCTCGCTACACACGAACTCTGTCTACTATGAACGCCGCAGGTGTTCCACTGACTGACGCTTTAGAGGTAACAGCCAAGAGTATTGGAAACCACTATCTTGAAAAAAAGATTTTAGAACTATTGGAAGCTGTTCGTATGGGTGAAAGTATGTCAGCCCCTTTGGGGCGCATGAAAATTTTTCCGCCACTTATTACACATATGACAAGACTCGGAGAAGAAAGCGGTACATTAGATGAACTTCTTGAGCAAACAGCAGACAACTATGAGGAACAATCCGAAAGTGCCATCGCCCAATTGACCGCCTTACTTGAGCCTGCCATCATCGTTGTCATGGGTTTTGTCGTGTTATTTGTGGTGCTATCCATATTGCAGCCGATGTTTGCCTCATATACCATGATAGGATAAAGGGCATAAATATTTCCATGGCTACTTGCACTAAATCAAAGGCTATGCTATACTATATTTAGTAAGTTTGGATATTGAGGAGGGGTAATCATGGAGCAATTACAGCGGAGACAGAAGTCTCAAAAGGGGTTTTCACTCGTCGAACTCATCATCGTCATCGCCATCCTTGCCATTTTGGCGACTGTAGGCTTCCAAGTGTTTGGTAATATAACTGCAAAATCCAAAACAACAGCCATGGTAACAAATGCGACAGTAATCGTTAGCACGCTCAATGACTATTATACACTTAAAGGCTCGTCAGTTGCTACAGGGGCTTATATGTCAGATTTAGCAACTTTGAAAAGTGATACTGCAAACAATACTGGCATTCTATACCCAAATTTGTCAGATACCGAGATTGCCAGTGCATCGCCTTTTATTGGCTATGACAATAAAAGATACTTTACGATTGTTCCATCTACCCTCACTTCCACCTAACCCACATATACATACGCACGCACCCTGCCGCTTGGTGGGGTGCGTTTTCATAAGGAGGTGAACCACATTGTCTATCGAACTATATCTTATCGCCATCGCCCCCCTGTTTGGGCTTGTTTTTGGCTCTTTTGCCAATGTGGTTATCTACCGTTTGCCCCTGGGGTTAAGTATCCGCACGCCCAATTCCTATTGCCCACGTTGTCAAACGCCGCTAAAATCTGTACACCTTGTGCCTGTTTTCAGCTGGGTTTTCTTAGGGCGTCAATGTGCCTTTTGTCATACGCCCATCTCTGCCCGTTACCCATTGGTCGAGCTGCTGACCGCCGCTATCTTTTGGGGCATGGCGCTTCGTCACCCAAATCTGGACGTTATTTTTTGGTGTGGTTTGGGGTTGTTTCTTGTCTGTGTGGCGTTTATAGATGCAGACACGCAACTAATTCCCGACCGACTGACCATCTGTGGCGCTGTGTGGGGCTTGCTATTCATCCTAAGCCAAGTTTTACAGCGGGGCATGTCAGCCGCCATTTCGCCTCTGCTAGGCGCACTTTTAGGGTATGCTATATTGTATCTTGTGAATCTTGTCTCCCGCTTTGTACTCAAAAAAGATGGCATGGGTGGCGGCGATATGAAGCTGATGGCCGTCTGCGGCTTATTTTTAGGCATTTGGGGCATTTTATGGGCATTATATGTGGGGGTGCTGTTGGGCGGTGCATTTGCCGTCTATCTGCTCCTTACCAAAAAAGCAATTGCAGGGGCATACTTTGCCTTTGGACCATTCTTGTGTGCAGGGGTGTTACTTGTCGCGTTGTTCGGTCGTTTATCTTAATGCAACATAGACATATCGCGCTAATGACAGCGCCAATACATGCGAAATTTTTGGGGGTTTACAATGAATATACTATCAGATATTGACATAGCACAGCAAAATCATCCGTTTCCGATTGCCGAAGTGGCGACAAAAGCAGGCATCGACCCACACTTTTTAGAGCCATATGGTCACTATAAAGCAAAAATCGACCCAAGCATTTTGCATGAGTTACGCAGACCAAATGGCAAACTGATTCTCGTGACTGCCATCACCCCTACGCCTGCCGGCGAAGGTAAGACGACGACAACCGTGGGGCTAGCAGACGGATTGCGGCATATTGGCAAGTCTGCCGTTGTCGCATTGCGTGAACCTTCTCTTGGTCCTGTGTTTGGGATGAAGGGGGGTGCGGCGGGGGGCGGCTATGCCCAAGTTGTGCCTATGGAAGACATAAACTTGCACTTTACTGGTGATTTTCATGCGATAGGTGCGGCAAACAATCTACTTGCAGCCTTGCTTGATAACCATCTCCACCCAGGAAATGCGTTACGCATAGACCCCAACAACATCGTTTGGAAACGTTGTGTGGATATGAACGACCGCTTCTTGCGTTCCCTTGTCGGCGGTTTAGGCGGCAAAACAAATGGTGTAACGCGTGAGGACGGTTTTGACATTACCGTTGCATCAGAAGTCATGGCGACCCTTTGCCTATCAAGTGATTTAGACGACCTT
>JAVBKJ010000080.1:0-10008 GCA_031554075.1 Oscillospiraceae bacterium
TAACACCCAGGGCAACGTTGATATGTTGCCCTATTTATATATTTGACGATTTTTGGAGATTACAAAAGGAGTACAAATGCTTACACTACAAGAGTTATATGACCGCGTGCTGCAGCAAGCGGTTCAAAATAGCGAAGAAATAGTGACTGACTACGACCCGCACCATCTGGATTGCCTACTGCATCCCGAAAAACATGCCGTGGTGTGGACAGTGGGACGCTGTGACTGCCCCGATAGAGAACATGCCTCCTGTGTGGAGAGTTGTTTATTTGGCGCGATTGTCCCCGATGAGAAGGGCGGCGTTAGAATTGACGCCACAAAATGTAATGGCTGTGCCGCTTGTGTTGCGGCGTGTAACCGTCAAAACTTTGTCAACAGCAAGGATATTCTGCCCGCACTGCATTCGATAAAAGAAGCAAAAGGACCAGTTTATGCGCTGATTGCGCCCTCTTTTTTAGGGCAGTTTTCGCATGATGTGACCCCTGGCAAGCTTCGCAACGCGTTCAAAAAAATAGGGTTTCATGGGATGCTCGAGGTAGCACTGTTTGCGGATATTCTTACCTTAAAGGAAGCCTTGGAGTTTGACCGCAATATTGTCACTGAGGCGGATTATCAGCTAACAAGCTGCTGCTGCCCGATGTGGATTGCCCTGATTCGGAAGATTTATAACGAAATGATGCCCCATATCCCTGGTTCAGTGTCGCCGATGATTGCATCAGGGCGTGCGGTGAAGCAAATGCACCCCGATGCCGTCACGATATTCATAGGTCCCTGCATGGCAAAAAAGGCAGAGGCGCGCGAAGCAGACCTTGTCGGTGCGGTTGACTATGTGCTGACCTTTCAAGAAATGGCAGACACTTTTAAGTTTGCGGGCGTAGACCCAGCCGCCCAAGAGGACACTGAAAAAGACCATTCCTCGCGTGCTGGGCGCATCTATGCGTATGCAGGCGGCGTTAGCGAAGCCGTGAAATCCACGGTGGAACGTCTTAACCCCCATCGTGAAATTACAGTGCAGACACGGACGGCAGATGGGATACCAGCCTGCAAAGAGATGATGAATGAGCTGCGTAACGGCGTCGTGACGGCTAATTTTTATGAAGGTATGGGCTGTAAGGGCGGCTGTGTCGGCGGTCCTAAGGTGTTGATTGATGCCGCCACTGCCAAAGAACATGTGATGTCGTACGGTGATGAGGCAACTTACAAAACCCCCGCAGATAACCCCTATGTGTTGGCATTACTAGAACGACTAGGGTTTGACACTGTCGAAAGTTTACTGCACGACAGTGAAATTTTTACCAGACACTTTTAGCCTTTACGAATTTTTGCATATTTTGCGCTCTTTTGACCACCCTACTAACAGTCACATATGGACAAATACGCTGATGTTGTGCCATAAACAAGAATGTTAGTAGGAGTGATTGGATGATTGTTGGCGTTTGGCAGCGAAATACTTCCTCATTACAGCAACTGTTAGGGCGGCTGTTGCCAGCCGATGCCCTCGTTGTAGCGCGCGCGTCTCAGTGTGATTTGATGATTTCGGATGGACCGATGCCCGACGCAGCGCACCCTTGCCGCTGTCAATTGGCGGTCGTATCTGGCGACCAACCGTTAGACTGTGAGCATTTATTGGCGGCGCGCGTGATAACCTATGGGTTGTCGGGGCGCAATACGCTGACAGTGTCCAGTGTAGACGACCAACGTCTATTTCTAGCCTTACAACGTGAAATTGTGGGTCTGACAGGGACGCGTTTAGAGCGGCAAGAGCTTGTTGTGCGGCACATGCCGGCAACACCGCTAACACTTGCCACCGCGACGGCATTATTGGCGTACGGCGCAGCGCCCCAAACGTTGGAACATATTTTCGGGCAATCATAATAGCTTTTACGATTCAGTAAGAAACTACACTATATTGGGCATAGTGACCCCTCAACGAGAATATACTGCATTGATGATATAATCATGAGTATAACTAATGAGGTGGTCAACATGGATGATAACTCTATCCGCATTGCTGGCGTTCTGACCGAACTGCCTGTGCTTTCTCACGAATCCCACGGTCAAAGCTTTTACACCATCATGGTCGGCACAAATCGTCTGTCTGGCAGCACAGATTTTCTAAGGGTGCAAGTGCCGAAGTCGGTGCTAGACACTATCACCCCGACATTGGGACAACCTATCGCTGTCAAAGGGCATATGCGTTCTTATAATAATAAAAGTGGCGTGGGCAATCGTTTGCTATTGTCTGTGCTGGCACGTGAATTGTCCACAGAACCACAAGAACATACGAACGCCTTATTGCTATCGGGGACGATTTGCCGCGCGCCGATCTATCGAAAAACACCGCTAGGGCGTGAGATTTGCGACCTGCTCTTGGCGGTCACTCGATATCACGGGCGAAGCGACTATTTGCCCTGTATTACATGGGGGGCAACCGCCCGCACATGCGCCACACGCAAAGTGGGTGACAAGTTGGCCTTTAAGGGGCGGTTGCAAAGCCGCCAGTACACAAAAGTCGAATTAGAAGGCGAAATGGTGAAAATAGCGTACGAAATTTCTGTTTCAGAAATCTTACCGCAACCGTAATGTATACTTTCAAATCTGACGTACATACTATAACAGCGGTGTAATGCCGTGGTTAAGTATTTCCTAAAGCGGTTTACCGCTTTTCTAAAAGGAGTTGTACGTTTTGGATAGAGTTTCGTTAATTCTAGTAATTATTGGTGCGCTAAACTGGCTAAGTGTCGGTGTTTTTAAGTTTGACGTCGTTGCTTACTCATTTGGCGGCGCTGACGCAACCATTAGCCGTATTGTGTATACATTGGTGGGCCTTGCTGGCATTTGGTGTGTATCACTGTTGTTCCGCGACCGTCATAATCACGCGGAGGATATGTAACAGTTTACGTGTCATTCAATAGGTTTTAGGTGCAATGATGCCTAATGCAATACAAGCTACAGGAAAAAGTGGGGGGTAACCCCACTTTTTCCTGTAGCTTGTAGGCGTCTTGCGATAACTGTGGTTGCATTCTAGGGCATATTGTAGTATACTTTCGTATGAGCAACAGAGCGTGGACAATCTGTTTGGCGTGCGTTGTTCCCCAAGGCTGCCACAAGACAACTGACGCCGTTACGGGTTTTTGAATAAACCCAAAGGAGGAAATATGAAGCCATACATACCGTTATTACTGCTGATGTTACTACTGGTAACGGGCTGTTCAAACGAAACAAATCTGCCAAGCCCGACCCCCACACCCTCGCCGATAGAGGCAACACAAGAGACAGAATCTCCGTCCCCTTCGCCCTCCCCGACAGCAACGCCAACCCCACAACCAACACCTGCCCCGCCCGCAGAACTAACGCAGGAGCAACAACGCAGCATTGTGGAAAATGCGCTCACAGCCCTGAAGGCAAATGACGTGCAAAAGGTAAATGAATACCTCAGCTACGAAATGCTAACAGGCTACGACGAAGCGGCGCAAGCGGTCGATACACAGCAACATGCGTTGGCAACGGCGTTGTTTCAAAATCTAAGCTGGCAGATTCAAGCGATAGGTTTGGCTGACGATGGCTTGCCCGTCGTTACAGTGTCTATCACAGCAGTTGATATGGAAGTTGCGATTGCGCAGTTTACCGTGGATAGCTTGCAGATGACGAATGAAAACGACTCGAAACCCGCCGAGGAGCAGTATGGAGACGAACAACTGCAAGCCGAGCTTGTCCGTATGTTTATTGATATTGTGAAAAACACAGCCGACACTGTGTCCACTGTTGTGCCTGTGAAACTGGCGCAAGAGGACGAACTATGGAAGATACAAATTGACGATACCCTGCGCAACGCCCTTACAGGCAATATGCTTAAAGCAACGAATATAGCAGACGAATAAACAAGAAGGTTCACAGGATGTTTCCTGTGAACCTTCTCGCATTGTCGCCATAGGCGGATACAAGCCGCCGAATGCCTTCAAAACTAGCCTCTTGCGCTTTGTCGCAAGAGGCTAGTTTTAGAAATGTCAGTGGGAATAGGGATAGTAACGGCACTTTCGCTTTCGATGGTTGCAAAGGAAAACGCGGTCATGTGTCGTACGCAGAATAATCGAAACAGGCGTGGTCGACGCGATGTAGCCAGGTGGCGGCGCTGTCTCCAGCACTTTATAGGCACCAAAGGGGAGTGCCGTAAATCGTATCAAACCTTGCGTGTCTGTGACACCCTGTGAGATAAGATGTTGCCCGCTGTAAAGCCTCATGTCTGCATTGGGCAGCACGATGTCGCGTTTGTCACAATCGACCTTTCGTATCTCCAAGCAACCAAGGGGGATGGAAAGATTCGTCATGATTGAGCAGGTGTGTGGGATGGCAAGAACAAGGGTTTGGGACGCTTTGTGCCCATGATTGCAAAGACAAAGTTGCACATCGCAACCATACACCACGTCGGTGGCGTCAGCGGACACAGTAAGCTGGTGCAACGGCTTATGCGCACCATAGCGTAAAAAGAAAGACGTTGCGGAGGTTGCATGACGGATACTATGCCCGTCTTCGTCCACGATTTCGACATTTGAGGATAGGGCATAGTCGACCTCCATGGTCGCCCAATTGTTGCCGATAATGTGTAACGGACCATAGAGCCTATGTCCGCCCTGATTGCGTAGGTTTGCGACAGAACAACAGATAGCGATTTGATGACCGCTGGTGTGTAGTTCCTCTTTTGTCCAACCGTTTTCCTTGTGAGCGTCTAAAAAGGCGGCAAATAGGAGTACATTCGCCTCGTTATCATCCCCAATGCGGTATAAATCGGGGCTGAGTAGCTGCCAAATGACGGCTTGTGTTGCTTTTGTGGCTTGCTCTAGGGTTAGGGTCGGTAGATTCGACATGGTGCGCAGATGACGCAGCGGCATTGTGTGTGGGGTGTGGTTTAAGAGCCAACGCAGGTGGTCTTGTGATGGCAACGCCATAAACATGTCCTGCTCTTGCGGTGTGGCGATATGATAGGGAGCGGTGCATTGAAAGGGTGTGCTGTAATCCACGCAGTAACCTTTTAGGGGTTGCGAGCCGACGATCACTTCAAACAAGGCGGCAGGATAGCCCGTCGTATCCTGCCCATAAACAGTACCTTGCGGGTAAATCTCGCTAATAAATAGGCTACCCTCTTGACTAAAAAGCTGATGTGGTTCTTGCGTGTGTTCGTACATGAAAAAACCTCCTCATAGCGTCAGACGACAGCGCGAACGCGCTGTCGAATCCTGACATATCATTCTATGAGGAAGCTGTTAAAATGGTGAACCCTATAGCCCGTGTGCGACGTCAATCACTTGTTCGATGGTGGTAACACCGCGCTTGAGAAGCTCAATGGCGGAGTGGCGGACAGGTACCATGCCGTTTTGGATGGCCTGTTCGCGTAACAACCCCATGGGCTGTTCTGTATGAATCATGTCGCGCAGTTTGGCGTCTATGGTAAGCACCTCGTGGACTGCGATACGTCCCTTGTAACCTGAACCGCCGCAAGCGGCACAGCCGATGCCTTTATAAAAGATACCAGTTTCCAGCCCTGCCAAATCCAGTTCATTTTGGGTCGGCGTATACGCTTGCTTGCACTGCTTGCAGATAACACGAACGAGGCGTTGCGAAATAACGCCCACAAGCGCGGCGGCAATCATATAGTAGGGAATGCCCATATCTGCTAATCGAAACACCGTCGAGACTGCGTCATTCGTATGTATCGTTGACAGCACTAAGTGACCCGTAATGGCGGCACGAATGGCGATTTGCACAGTCTCGGCATCGCGGATTTCACCCACCATAATAATATCGGGGTCTTGCCGTAAAATCGAGCGCAGTCCTGTTGCAAAGTCAAGCCCCGCCTTGGGATTGACATGCACCTGATTTAGACCTGTTATCATATATTCAACAGGGTCTTCCACCGTGACAATATTGTCTGTCACAGAATTCATTTCGGATAGCATGGTGTACAAGGTCGTGGATTTTCCTGAGCCAGTGGGTCCCGACACAAGAATGATGCCGTGTGGCGTGTGTAATAAGTCGTCAAAACGCTTTAAGTTTTCTTCGGTAAAGCCCAGCGCGGACTTTGGCTTCAAAAAGTTACTGCGGTCTAGCAGACGCATGACCGCCTTTTCGCCATACACCGTCGGCAGGGTAGACAAACGAATGTCAATACTGTGCCCGAGCACCGTCAGCTCAAAACGACCATCTTGGGGCAACCGTTTTTCGGCAATATTCAAGTTTGCCAAAATTTTAAGACGCGTCAGCACAGCACTCGCCACAGAACGAGGGGCTTTTAACGCTGTGGCAAGCACACCGTCAACCCGTGTGCGGACACGTACCTCGGTGGGCAATTGTTCCACATGAATATCAGACGCGCCAGACATAACGGCTTGTTCTAGTATGGCGCTCACCAAACGGACAATGGGTGCATTCACCGTGTCGTCATTTTGGTTAATATTGGACACCATTTCTTCAAGGTCGATTTCCTTTTTGACATCCTCTAGTGCGCGTTCGGCGTACTGGCTGCCGTAAAGTTTTTCAATGGTGTCTTTGATAGATTGGCTTTTGGCCAACAAGGGTTGGACATCTAAATGTGAGGTAACGCGCACATCATCCAGCGCAGGAAAGTTTTTGGGGTCCTCGATGGCAACATACAGGACATTGTTCACAATACGAACAGGCACCAGATTATTACGCTTCGCCAACGCGACAGGGACTAAACGGGTCAAATCGTAATCGAGCGTGACCTTCTCTAAATCCACATACGGCACCTTAAACTGATTTTCGAGAACGTTCATAAGGTCAGTGTGAGAGAGAATGCCCTTTTCAACAAAAATGTCACCAATACGCTTGCCAGTGGCGCTTTGAATTTGTAATGCGTCAGCCAGTTGCTGGTCGGTGATTAAGCCTGCCTTCAGCAGCATTTCGCCAACAAATATTTTCTTTGCCATGAACAACACCCCTCGCTATGATAGTCGTACGATTTGATTTTTGTCGCTACTACGCAACATATACAGTATATCATAACAAAGTTGAAAATGCCACCGCTATATGTACTAAAAAAGCCACTGGGCAAACAGTAACAGCCCGAACCCGGGCACCCCTAGCAACGAAACGACCGCAATGTTAACGAGCGTCAGCCCCAAGCTAAGCCCGATACCACCGCCCCAAAAATGGAAAGCGACAAGTGCGGCAATCCCTAGTAAGGTGTGCAGGGCTGCCCGCATCGCCCATCGAAACGGACCTTTGAACAGTCTTGAGGCTGCTAAAACGACGAGCAGCCCAAAGCCAACCATCAATGTGATTTGAAATGAAGTCATCCAAACACCTCCTATTCTCGGTACGCAAGAGAACGTCCGCTCTCTGTGTAAGCTTGTGCAAGTCCCATTTCACGAGCAAGGCGCAAATAATAATTGTACCGTGCTTGCAGCGCATTCATCTCAAACACGCAGGCGTCAACGATTTCGGGCTCGATGGCTTGGTTGAATTGTAAGCGAGCAATGCGGAGCTGCTCGGTTAATAGGCTCATTTGACGTAGTATTTCGTCATTGGCGGCGGTTTGTTCCTTTTTTTCTTTGCGATTCATATGACGTCCTCCTTTAGGCTTGCCCACTGCATAGTATGTGAAAGTCTGGAATTCTATTCCAATTTTACCAGCTACCTCCAGTATGGACAAAAAGCCAAGACACAATACAATATATACCAAAAATTTGTAAGTATAAGAAGGTGCATACGGTGTATACTATGGTTGTGAAATGCAATAGCGTTTCGCAAGCAGCTCAGCTTCGATTGATAAACACTAGAACAACTTGTGATGAGATTCGTTTCACATGTTGCCTATGGCAGCATGATACGCAAGGTGTTTCAAATAAAAGCCGCCGCTTTTGTGGCGTGGTGCCTAAGCACCGTTGGCAGTGATTTTACACTGTGGACGCTTTCTATTGGGAAGTTTTAGTGAAGTCGAATTCCTAATGCTTAGACCGGTGCGCCAACTATGCTTGTAGTTGTTTTGAGGTGTAATGTCTTGAAGTCCGTAAGGATTTGCGTGAAAGGTTAGCATTTAGTTTCGGTCCTTTCAGAGTCGATGTCTCAAGGGTTCACACCCTTCATCGAAACGGAATGGCCGGTGCCATGACAGCATGAAACACATTAAAGGGCACGAAACAGCTGCAATAGGGCATCCTGTGCGTAATAGTACAGGATGTCTCTTTTTATGCCGTAAAAAATATTTGATTATAAAACTCTCATTATTTTCTAATGATATCTCTCTGCTGTTTATAATCTTGTCTTGCTATAATGATGACAGAAAAAAAGAGGGGGATATGAAAATGAGATTGATATCGTTTGTATTTGGCGCTGTGGGTGTCACGATTATGGTGGCGTTGTTGTTGGCGGTGCTAGGGGTCATGTTTGGGCTGAGTATCGCTGGTTCTATCCTGCACGGATTGTTTTGGTTTTTCTAGCGTGGAATACCCCTAGACATCTACTTGCAAAAATAGTATACTGTTAATATGAAGAGGTTTGATGTAAAAGGGGGGCGCTTATGCCAAAAATTAGGGTGATGGTGGTAGACGATACCATTACGCAATTGAGCGTCGCAAGAGAAATATTAAAACAAACGTATGAAGTGTTGCCAGTCACATCAGGGGTGAAAGCGTTGCAAGCGCTTGAACGGATGGAAGAAACACCTAATTTGCTGTTGCTTGATATTAGTATGCCCGACATCTCAGGTTTTGAGGTTATGTCGAGGATGCGTCAGAATGAAAAATTACGCGATATACCGATTGTCTTGCTTTCAGGGCATGATGAAGCGGATAAGCGCGCAGAGGGTTTTGCATTAGGGGCGGTTGCGTTCTTGCAGAAACCATACGCGCCGAGCGAGCTGCTAGCCATCGTGGAAAGCCATTGCAAAATTTCGGGAAACTCCTAGGCAATATGCCTGAGGGGGACTGAAGTATGGTCAAAACAAAGCGGGCTATCTGCGTGTGCTGTCGTCCGTCGTGCTATTGGTAAAGGGCAGGTCGTCGGATTTTTATAATTTACCGCGCAATAACACTTGCTTTTGCGCTTGTGAATTGATATAATCTCAGAGTACAAGAGCGAGGAATGGACGCAGCCCGAAATTGTCATAATAAGGAGAATTGTATGATGAAACCAGTATCGACAAAAGAGATGTTTGAAAAAGCCTACAAAGGCGGCTACGCAATTGGTGCTTTTAATGTCAACAATATGGAGATTATCCAAGGCATAACAGAGGCGGCGAAGGAAGAAAATGCCCCTTTGATTTTGCAAGTATCCTCTGGCGCCCGTAAGTACGCGAAGCATGTGTACTTGATGAAGTTGGTGGAAGCGGCAATCGAAGACACAGGCTTGCCAATTGCTGTGCATCTTGACCACGGCGACGACTTTGAAATTTGCAAATCCTGCATTGACGGCGGCTTCACCTCTGTTATGATTGACGGCTCGAAGCACTCCTTCGAGGATAACATTAAGCTAACAAAGCAAGTTGTTGAGTATGCACACGCACACGGCGTTGTTGTTGAAGGTGAGCTTGGCAAACTAGCTGGTGTTGAAGACGATGTTGATGTGTCAGATGCGGACGCTCAGTTTACCAACCCAGCGGAAGTCCAAGAGTTTGTACAGCGCACAGGCGTTGACTCCTTGGCCATTGCGATTGGCACAAGCCACGGCGCTTATAAATTCAAGCCTGGTCAAAACCCACAACTACGTTTTGACATTTTGCAGAAAATTGAAGTGCTGTTGCCTAATTTCCCAATCGTGTTGCACGGTGCTTCCTCTGTCATTCCTGAGTTTGTTGCGAAGGTCAACCAGTACGGCGGCAAAATGCCTGACGCGATTGGTATTCCTGAAGACATGCTGCGCCAAGCCGCTAAGTCTGCTGTTTGTAAAATCAACATCGACTCCGACTTGCGTTTGGCGATGACTGCTTCTATCCGTGAGCATTTCGCAGTGCATCCTGACCATTTTGATCCACGTCAATACCTAACCCCTGCT
>JAVBKJ010000148.1:0-4378 GCA_031554075.1 Oscillospiraceae bacterium
AGAGAGGTAAAGCCAGCATCTAAGAGAATTTGTATTATAGCAGGTGTTTGTAAAAAGTCCACAAATGCCTGTGCCTGCGTTGGGTGCGCTGCCTCGCGGAGAATGGCAACAGGGTACACTGTTTGAATTTCATAGGTGTCCAAAACGAGGATATCGTCTCGTGACATGACATCGGTGTTATAAACCACGCCCACCTCCGCATTGCCAGCGGCAACCCAGCCAAGCACTTCCGTTGCGTTACTAGCATAGGTGGCGTGCCGCTCGATACTATCCCAGTTTTGCAGTGCCAAAAAAGCGTCCTTTGCATACATGCCAACGGGTACGTACGCGGGGTCGCCCAAGGCGATACTGTCGGCTAGCGGTGCTGTGCTAAATTCCGTTACCTCTGTGTTTGAACCCTTACTGGTGATGAGTGCTAGGGCATTGCTAACCCATGGGATGCTACTAGCAATGTGTTGATGTTGTTGCAGTAGCTTGACGGGCTTTTCAGCCGCCGCGCAAAACACGTCCGCCGCCAAGCCCTGCTCTATCTGCACTTGCAAAGCACCAGAACTGCCATACACCCCTTGCAGGATAATGTCAGGGTGCTGTTCGTGAAACAGGGGAAATATCGAATTTGTCATGATTGACTCAAGACTGGAGGCGACAGCGATAACCATCGTTGTTTGCTTTGGCGCTGGCGCGCAACCCATTAAAACGACACATAGGAACAAAATGAGTATGAAGCGGTGTTTCATTGGGCACATCTCCTAGTTATGATTTTGTTGTTACTTGTCATTGTATCATACTTAAGCAACATACGTCCAGAAAAAGGTGAGGAATATTCAAATAGAAACAGTGAAAAGCTGGCAGGATTGCGAGCGTATCACGGCATTGGCGCAAAGTATTTGGCGCGAGCATTACACCCCCTTGCTAGGGCGCGAACAGGTTGATTACATGCTACGCACCTTTCAAAACACAGAGGAAATATGGCGAAGTATCCAAGAGGACGGCATGTACTATCTGTTTGCCGTGGTGGACGATACGCCCTGTGCGTACGCCGCCGCCAAGCCAAAGGGCGCAGGGCTGTATCTTAGTAAATTATATGTCAGCGCCGCACACAGGGGCAGAGGGCTAGCCACGACGCTGTTAGACGCGATATGTGCGGCATTTCCCCACCACAACGACATGATGCAGTTAAACGTCTACAAGCATAATGCGGGCAGTATCGCCGCATATCAGCGCATGGGTTTTGTGGTAACAGATATGGTAACCATCGACATCGGCAACGGCTACATTCAGGATGATTATATTATGCAGCGCAAACAACCCCAAAATGAACAGGTAGGAGAGTAACCATGCAACCAGAAAGACAGGAATTACTATCGCGCATACAAGCCGTCCATCAGGCATTAACAGCCCAATCAGCGACATGGGATGCCGCTTTTTTCATGGACAAACTGACGCATTTTTACCTAACCGATACAATGCAAACAGGCGTCTTTGTCTTAAAACGGAATGGCGACTTTGGCTACTTTATCCGCAATAGCTTAGCCCTAGGCAAACAGCAAAGCACCCTGACAGAACTTTACCCCATGGTTAGTTATAAGGATTTGTTGGGCTTTACGGGCAACCATTGTCAAGAAGTGTTCATGGACACAAAAACGGTGACTGTCGATTTACTAGAACGGCTGAAAAAGTACATACAAATGGATACGATTTTGCCTGCTGACGGTATTCTATCACAGGTTCGTGCCGTTAAAAGCCCGTATGAACTGCAAATTATGGAGGAATCAGGCAGACAGCACCGCACCTTATTGTGTGAGGTCGTGCCGACGCTGTTAGAAGAGGGCATGAGTGAAGCTACCTTAACAGCCCGTATGTATGAGCGGATGATTGGGCTGGGGTATCATGGGCTGACACGTTTTTCTATGTTTCAAACAGAAATGATAACAGGGCAGTTAGGGTTTGGGGATAGTTCCCTTAGCCCCACTTGTTTTGACGGGGCAGGCGGCAATCTGGGTATCTGCCACGCTGTGCCGACGTTGGGCAGCCGCGAGCGGTTATTGCAAAAAGGCGACTTGGTGTTTGTGGATGTGGGATACGGTTACAACGGCTACCATACCGATAAAACGCAGTTGTATTTGTTTGGTGATACGCCCACGACGGACATGCACCGTGTTCACAACGCGTGTATCGACCTTCAGCAGAAAGCGGCCGCCTTGCTCAAACCTGGGGCTGTCCCTAGTGAAATTTATCAAACCATTATGAGCGCTGTGGACAAGACGGTTCTGCCGTACTTTATGGGTTCGACGGGCAATCATGTCAACTTCTTAGGTCATGGCATTGGCTTGCAGGTGGATGAATACCCTGTGATAGCCAAAGGATTTGACAAGCCGCTGGTCGAGAACATGGTCATAGCGTTAGAGCCGAAAAACGGTATGCCGAACGTCGGTCTACTGGGTGCAGAGGATACGTATGTGGTCACCCCGCAAGGTGGGCGGTGTCTGACAGGCGGTCCCTCTGACATTATTGTGGTCAAAAAATAACCACGCGGCGTTTTGTTGACACGCCCAAGGGATTGTAATTCTTGTTGAATTACAATCCCTTTTGTACGTCCTTTTGTGTGTAGAGAAAGAAATTGTGATATTCGTCTACCATTAGCAAAAAGATATCTGCCACAAAATGGATTTTTCGTTCTGCTAGTTCTGTTGTGATATAATCACGATTCATGCCTAAATAGCGCAGATTATCGTCAAGCCAATGCCCGTCGCTAATGACAATGACGGGCATACCCTGTGGGGTCGGGACAGTTCCAAACTGAGCCGCCGTGAGCGGCTGGTGTTGCGGGTACAACATCACAGACAATGCCCCATTCCCCTCCATAACGGCGAATTGCACTGTTGAAAAGTCCATGACGCCTTTGATACGAAGTTCCTCTTGCAACTCATCAATTGTAATGCGATTTTTGCGAAGTTCGTTCTTGAGAATACGACCATTATAGATAATCGTGCTGGGTTTGCCACCAAAAAGTTGACGTAATCGTATGTGCCGCAGAACAAGCTCAGCCATGATGATTTCCAACAGTAAAATCACAGCAACGGCCAGAATAGCATGAGAAATCGGAATATCGTGATCTGACATTGGTAGGGCGGCTAGCTCAGACATCATGATCGTCGCCACAAATTCGGAGGGTTCAAGCTGTCCTAGCTGTCGTTTGCCCATGACACGCAGGGCGACAACGACCAATATAAACATTATGAATGTACGTACAATCATTGTTAGCATGGATTCACCACATTATCCTAAAATCTTGCAGGGCGCAATGTCCCATAGTATGTGTTGCTTGAGGGATACTATTCTTAATGAATGGCTAATGTAAGCAGGATAACACCTCTATGACAATGCGTTTTTTGTCCGCGTCACAACCAACATGTATGAAACGCCTACTTTGAGAAAGAATACTACGCAGAGGATACTCAAAAAATGTGTGTCAGCAATAGCCACAAATAGAGGTGCGTATGAATACAAAGCGAATCGGCAAACAAACGATACAAATGGAGAATTTTCCGTCTATACAGGGGGCTGCCAGCGTTGTTGGTAAAAAAGAGGGCGAAGGACCGCTAGGGTCAAAATTTGATGTTATTTTTGAGGATACGACGCTAGGGGAAAAAACATGGGAAAAAGCAGAGTCCCTCATGCAAAAAGAAGCGTTATCACGGGCTGTGGATAACGCCTCGCTAGCCATGGGGCAGATAGATTACGTACTAGCAGGGGATTTACTAAACCAATGTATCGGTACAACGTTTGGTGTCATGGATTTCGCCAGACCCTTCTTTGGGCTATATGGTGCGTGTTCTACGATGGCGGAAAGCCTTAGCTTGGGTGCGATGCTTATCGAGGGTGGTTTTGCAAGGCATTTGGCCGCCATGACCTCCTCGCACTTTTGTTCTGCCGAACGGCAGTATCGTCTGCCGCTTGAATATGGCGGACAACGGACACCAACGGCACAATGGACAGTGACAGGGTCGGGTGCCATTGTGCTGGCACAGGATGGACCAGGCCCGTACATCTCCCATGTGACCACAGGGGTAATTGTGGACGCAGGTATCAAGGATGCGGCCAACATGGGTGCCGCCATGGCGCCAGCCGCCTACGAGACTATCAAAGCCTTTAGAGAGGATACACAGCTATTGCCGACGGACTTAATCGTCACTGGTGATTTAGGCTCGATAGGGCGCAAAATTGTTGAGGAACTATTTAGTGGCGACGGTCAGACAGTCAACATTACCGATTGTGGCGAATTGATATTTGATGCCCAGCGACAGGATGTACATGCTGGCGGCTCGGGGTGCGGCTGTTCAGCCGTGACACTGTGCGCGCATTTATTGCCATTACT
>JAVBKJ010000057.1:0-12049 GCA_031554075.1 Oscillospiraceae bacterium
TGCAGATTAGTATTACTTGTTTTGGGAGAAACGTAGTGCAAATGACTGGAATTTCGATTCTGGCTCAACTTTTGCTGCGTTGACAATTCATTGCGTTAATGATAGTATTGATCTATAGAATTCACCATTGATGAACAGGAGGATTGCAATGATTCTTGATAGTTTGACAAATATTTCTAGATACAAATTCATCTCAGCGAATTTTGCTAACGCGGTTGACTACATACAAACCCATGATTTATCAAAGCTTGACGATGGAAGAATCGTGGTTGATGGCGAAAAACTTTTCTGCAACGTGAGTTCTGACAAAACCGTTCCTGTCACAGAAAAGCAGTGGGAAGCGCATCACAAATACATCGATATTCAGTGCATTTTGGTCGGCAAAGAGACCTTGGGCTGTGCCCCGTTACAGTTAATGACGCCATTGGATGACTATGATGCAGAAAAAGATGTGACTTTTTACAAAGATTCTGAATCGGGTTACACCATGCTTCCACTGGCCAGCGGCATGTTTGCAGCCTTCTTTCCTTGGGACGCGCACAAACCGCAATGCATCAATGAAAGCAGTATGCGTGTGAAAAAGGTTGTTCTAAAGGTTTTGACAGATTGATGAAAGGCAGATAGTATGGAACAAGAGTTAAAGGTTAAATCACTCGCTAAGGCAGTTAAGCTGTTAGAATGTTTTTCAACAAGACAACCAGAGCTTGGGGTAACAGAACTTGCAAAAATGTTGGGGTTGCAAAAAAGCACTGTTCACAATATTGCCTCTTCATTTCTACAATTGGGTTACCTTTCGCAAAACAAGGAAACAGGTAAGTACTTTCTGGGTGTAAAGTTGCTGCAATTCAGCTACATCATCAACAATCACATGGGGCTTCGCAATTTCTTTTTGCCTTATATGAATCAGATTGCCGCTCACACTAATGAAAACGTTTTTCTAGGTATACCTCATGAGGCAGATGTGCTGTATTTGGAATGTCAATTTCCGTCAGGCAGTCTACTATCGCGAAATATCTTGGGCGAAAGAGCCCACATGTATTGTACTGGGCTTGGAAAAGCGATGCTTGCATTTTTGCCAGAGGAAGAACGTGTGAGAATAGCATCTTTGCCGATGGAACGCTTCACTGACAATACAATTCTGGACAAACAAGTGCTGCTCGACGACTTAGAAGTTGTTCGAAAACGTGGTTACTCAATTGATTTCATGGAACATGAATACGGCGTTATTTGCATTGGTGTACCGATTTTTGGCAATGATAAGCGAGTTGTTGCAGCGCTCAGCACATCAGCGCCATCTTTGCGATTCGATGAAAAAACCATAGCCGATTATGCGCTTTTTATGCAAAAATTGCTTGAGCCAGCCCAGTATGTACTTTGAAATTTTGCACTCACGAAAGTGAGTGTTTTTTTTGTCCTTAAATCTGGAGCGTCGATTTATATATAAATTTAAGATTTTATTAAATAGTATTGACAATTTTTATGAATTGCAGTATATTAATATTATAATAAGATACAGCGTTAATCATTACTGAACAATATTAATGTGGGGGATTAAAATGAAAAAACTAACCAATGCAGAAATTCTAAAGCTAAAGCGGTGGAACACACCCACGATTTATAATGGTTGGGAAAAGGTAACAAGACTTGAACGCACGCAAGGTCGTTTTAATATAGACCCATTGACAGATTTTATGCCACAAATGGGTATCATGGCGGGATACGCCGTTACGATAGAAGTCGAACCAAGCAACCCAGAACACCAGACCACAAATCCAAATTCACAGCGTGAATACATGGAATTTTTAGCGTCGATTCCAGGGCCTAAAATTGTGATAGTAAAAGACTTGGACAATCCGCACATCGGTTCGTTTTGGGGCGAAGTCACCGCCAATTTGCACAAAGTATTGGGGTGCGTTGGCACTATCACCGACGGGTGCATTAGAGATGTTGATGACATGACGAATGCAGGAATCAAAGCTCTTGCTAAACACACATGTGTCGGACACGCTTACAGCACACCCGTAAGATGGGGGGGCGAGGTTGAGGTATTTGGTTGCAAAGTGAAAACGGGTGACTTTATCCACGCAGACCGCCACGGTTTTATGGCGATTGACAGCGAAGACTGCGACCATTTGCTTGAAGCTGTTCTTTTCATGGATGAAAACGAATGTGACTATTTACTTAATTTTTCCCGTAATGCTGCGGGAATGCCACTTGATGAATATGTCGCACAATATGCAAAGCAGGTTGCAGCGTTTAAGGCAGCAGCGGATACTTTTTTTGACAAACTAGTAAAATAATTTCCAATACAAAGGAGATTTGCGATGAGTACAGCTTCCTCCGCTTTAAAAAATCTCGACACTCGCCCTAAGCAAAAAAGCCAGATACGAAAGCATTGGCGACTATTGGTTTTTGTAATGCCTGCTATAATCTACATAATTGTCTTCCAATACATGCCGATGTACGGTATTATCATTGCTTTCGAAGACTTCAAACCTCATTCAGGTTACTTGGGCAGCGAATTTGTAGGACTAAAACACTTTGCTCGTTTCTTCAACTCCCCTAACTTTTGGCCGCTAATGCGAAATACAATTTACCTTTCTGTTTATCAGCTTATTGTCACATTTCCGATTCCAATAATACTTGCAATCGGTATAAATCAGCTAACGTTTCCGCGTTACAAAAAGACTGTGCAAATTGTAACCTATGCGCCGCATTTTATTTCTGTAATCGTTCTTGTAAGCATTATGCGTGTAATGCTTGACCCACAATTCGGAGTTGTCAACCATATTTTGACCGCACTTGGACTACCATCACAATTTTTCATGGGTGACCCTGAACTTTTCAGGTCAGTGTACGTTTGGTCAGATGTTTGGCAAAACACAGGTTGGAGTAGTATTATCTATTTTGCAGCACTTGCTGGAGTCGATGTTAGCATGCACGAAGCCGCAATTATTGACGGTGCAAGCAAAATGCAGAGGATTAGATATATTGATTTCCCAAGTATAATGCCAACAATGGTTACTATTTTAATTCTCAACACAGGCAGAATAATGAGCGTTGGTTTTGAAAAGGTTTTTGCTATGAGAAATGCACTGAATCTCACAAATTCGGAAATTATTGCGACATATGTTTATCAGATGGGTATTCGTGAAGGTCAGTACAGTTATTCGGCGGCAATAAATCTTTTCAATTCCGTGATTAATTTGATTTTACTACTTAGCATGAATGCACTTTCAAAGAAAATCAGCAAGCAAGGTATTATGTAAGGAGGTGGCACACGCATGGCAAAAAAAAGCACAGCTATCCGCGATTCCGTAGGTGACAGAGTGTTCAACGGCGTTAATCTGTGTGTGACATTTCTGTTCATGGTGGCTTGCATATATCCACTTTATTTTATCATTATCGCTTCTTTTAGCGACCCATCGCTAGTGTCGCTGGGCAAGGTTATTATGATGCCTAAGGGCATTACGTTTGAAGGTTATCAAAAAATTCTCGAAAACAAAGAACTTTGGATAGGCTACCGCAACACAATTTTATACACAACTGTAGGCACGATGCTTAACCTTGCACTTACCGTCAGCGCAGGATTTGCCTTGTCTCGCCCAGAGCTTCCATTTCGTAAAATATTTTTGACAGTTTTCTTGATAACAATGTTTATCAATGGCGGTCTGGTGCCTACATTTTTGCTGATGAAAAGTCTCGGCTTGTACAACACTTTTTGGGTTATGATTTTGCTAAATGGTGTGAATGTTTACAACTTAATAATATGTCGCACATTTTTTGAATCAACAATCCCAAACGAACTTTGGGATGCTGCAAGAATCGACGGTTGTGCAGAGTTTAGGTTTTTCTTCAACATTGTTCTGCCACTTTCCGGAGCAATTATCGCGGTTTTGGCGTTGTATTACGCAGTGTATCACTGGAACAGCTACTTCAACGCGATGATTTATCTAAGAGACAAAGATTTGTTCAACCTGCAATTAGTGCTGCGAAATATTTTAATTGCCAATCAATACACCGACGACATGGCAAGCCTAGATGTCGGCTCAGACACTGTGCTGAAGCTGCAAACTATGAAATATGCGATTATCGTAGTCTCGGCAGTTCCGATGCTTATAGCTTACCCATTTGTTCAAAAGCATTTTGTCAAGGGCGTCATGATTGGCGCAGTAAAAGGTTAGAATTGGCGAACGCCAATAAAATTATTTGATAATTGGAGGATAATATGAAAAAGAAAATTTTAGCAGTTATTATGGTCTGTACACTTGCACTTTCCGTTGCGGCTTGCGGTACAATCCCAGAAACTACAAGCTCTTCGTCAGCTGCACCTGCAAGCAGCGCACCTGCATCATCTGCCGCGGCAGAAAGTGCCGTAGCCATGATTGACGACAACACTTATGCCACAGGAGATAGAATAGTAAAAGACCCTATCACACTTAAGGTAACAGTCGTTAGTGGCAGCCATGTGGGGCCAATGGCAGAACTTGAATGGATTAAGAGGCTTCAAGAAGACACAGGCATTAAGCTTGAATTCAACCACATCAATTCCGGTGACACCGTTGAACAACGCAATCTTATTTTTGCAACTCAAGATTACCCTGACATTTTCTGGGGCAACCCAACTGACCAACAAATTTTTGATTGTATTCAAGGTGACAGCATTTATCCTCTCAACGATTTAATTGACAAGTATGCACCAAACTGGAAAACTCATCTCGAAGAAAACGACAACACACGCAAGCTCATCACGTCGACTGATGGCCAGATTTATAGTCTGCCTTGCGCACGCTATGAATCCGTGCAAAATGACATCAGAGACCAGTGGCTTATAAACAAAGTTTGGCTAGATGAACTTGGGCTAAAAGTTCCAACCACAGATGTTGAATTCCTAGAGGCTATGCGCGCGTTCAAGGCAAATGCAGGCAAAGGCTCAATTCCTGAGGGCGTTCTTCCTTATTATTTCCGCTATCAGTACTATATTGGCAGTCAGCTTGATTTCTACGCCGCTTACGGTGTTGTTGTCCCTGGTGACCAAGACAAGAACTTCTTGTCAATTAGCAAGGACGGCAAGGTTGAGTATAACTTCACAGACAAAGCTATTATGAAGCCTGTGAACATGCTTAGCACCTTGTATAAAGAAGAATTAATCCCTGGTGCAGTGTTTACCGATGAATGGAATGACTACCTTGCAAAAACTCGTGCTACACCTGCGTTTGTAGGCTCTTTCCACTCTTTCCACAACCCAGACGCCAAAACATATGTAGCGATGCCTCCTTTCAAAGTCGAGGGTGTCAGCGAATCATATATACGCAGTCAATTAAACCAAATCACACGCAACTATTTCACAATCTTCAAGAACAACAAATATGCAGAGGCTTCAATTCGTCTTGCTGACGTTATTGCCGACCCCGAACGCTCTTTGACAGGATTCTATGGTTCTTTCGGCGAGTATCTGCAAAAAGACGGCGACAAAATACTTCAGCTGCCACAAGAAGCTGACTCGCAAATGAAAACAAACTGCCCTGGCAACGCACTATCGCTCTTAATCACACTTGACAGCACAAAGAATCTTGTTTATGATGGTGCGCTAAAAACCCGCGCTGAAGCCGTCGCAATGTATAAGCCTTTTGTGTTGCCGACAAGCCGACTATATCCACGCTTACTAGTGCCACAAGATATTCAGACACGCTACACCGAACTTGAGACCGACATCAACAACCTTACAAAGTCAACATTTGCAGATTGGATTGCTAAGGGTGGTATTGAAGGTGGTTGGGATGCTTACATCGCACAACTTGATAAAGCAGGGCTAAAAGAATATCTTGAACTCGCTCAAAAATCCTACGACGGCTTTAACAAAAATTAAAAACAAATTATACTCACACAAAAACAGGGGCTTGTTGCATTGCTAACAAGCCCTGGGTACTGAGGAAAATATATGAATTACGAAAAAGAATGGAGTTTCCCCGTATTTGACCCCGTATGCACAGATGCTTTTAGCGAACCGTCAAAGCCTTATGGTTTTTTAATTACGCAGATAATCCCTAAAGATGGTGGAGTAAGGGTATCGTGGCAATCGATTATTAATGCAGACGAATACCAACTAATATTTACACCTTATGGCAACCATTTATTTTTAGATTTGCCAGTATTGCGTTTCACCACAAAAGATATATTTTTTGAAGCAAATGGCTTGCAAAACGATTTTGACTACGACCTCGTAATTGAAGCATATAAGGACGGAGTGCAAATTTGCCACTGCCTTGAAAGACGCTTGAGATGCCACCCTGTGCCTGGAACTGTTGTAAGCTACATTCACCCTGATGATTACGCTTTTTCATATTCTGGTCGTTCCGTGGCAACGCCCTCTATTCTTCGATTGCCAAGCGGCACAATACTTGCGGCACACGATGTCTATTGGGCTGACTATGCGCAAAATCTCACAAAGCTATTCGCGTCTCACGACAACGGAAACAGCTGGCAGAGCTTGTGTGACTTGTCCCCTTGTTTCTGGGGCAAGCTGTTTTACCATCGAGATGCGGTCTATATGCTCGCATGTTCTGGAGAATACGGAGACCTCCTATTAGGGTGCTCAACTGATGATGGGCGTACTTGGTCACCTCCCACGGTGCTTTGCAAGGGTGGGTCTCGACGAATAGGTGGGCCACACCGTTCAGCCGTTTCTGTGCTTGAGCATCGCGGAAGGCTTTGGACAAGTGTTGACATAGGCTCACACACTATCGGCGGTCACGACACAGCGACGCTTTCAGTTTCATTTGACGCTGATTTGATGAATCCATCCGAGTGGACACTTTCTGCAGCATTGAAATATAATCCCGATTGGGCTGGCGGCAGTGTAGGTGCGACGCGTTCAGGCTACATTGAGGGAAGCGTGATACTGGGTGACGACGGTGAGCTGTACAACATCTTGCGCTATGAAACTAGGGCAGGGACACCGAACTACGGGCTTGCTCCGTTGCTCAAAATTGATACGGAAAACCCGTCTGCTGCGCCAATTTTCTGCGAGTATATCAAGTTTCATGGAAATTTGTCGAAATTTTCGTTTACAAAAGATAATAAGAACGGCTGGAATTATGCCGTTGTAAGCCGAGTCGACAATGAACCTACCTATTATCGCGGAAGATTATCTCTGATGCGCTCTATGAATTTGCGTGACTGGCAATTCGTAGCCGATTTATTGGATATAAACAAGCTAACAATAAATGATGGCGACATGAAGACAGCATTTCAATATCCTGACACCTTTTTAGAAAATGGAATATTATATCTGCTGTCTCGCAGCGCAATAGGTGGCGCGTATAATTATCATAACGCAAATTATATTACGTTTCATACATTTGACTTAACAGGGAAGGAAGTGAAAGTATGAGTGCTTATGAGGGCAAATCATGGGGACACACACCATTTGTTCCGGCAAAAACCGCACTTTACGGCGAAATGCACGAGGGATTCGATTTGCACATTGTGCGAATAGAGCCGTATGATTGCGGCGTTAAAATCGAGTGGCTGCCATTAAACAATCCAGAAATAAGCCGAGTTAAAGCGTCGATTTATTACCGCGGTTGCACTGTGGGTTTTGCGAACAATAACATTTCCACGCTTCCGCCGCCTAAATTTTTTTCGCCAAGTGAAAGCTCCTGCCAATTCGACGGACTTGTCAACGGAATCGACTACGAAGTGAACATTTTTGCGCTTGATGAAAATAATCTGCCTGTTGCTCGGAGCCACAACAGACTACTTCGTTCTGGGCATTTCCCTGGCACAGTCGTAAATTATTTACACCCAGATGATTTTACTTTCGCTTTTTCAGGTCGTTCGCCCGCAAGCCCGTCAATCGTAAAACTGCCGTCAGGCGCATTACTTGTGTCACACGATTTTTATTGGCATGGTGCAGGGCAAAACCTAACAACGCTATTTCGTTCTGAAGACGACGGCAAGAACTGGCGATATGTCACTGACATTGCACCGTGTTTTTGTGGCAAGCTGTTTTATTGCAACGATGCACTTTATATGCTAGGTCTTGATTCGGAATATGGCAACTATCTCATTGGTCGCTCTCATGATGAGGGCGAAACATGGTCAACTCCTGTGCGTCTATTGCAGGGCGGCGACGCTTACAAGGGCGGCCCACATCAAGTGCCTACACCTGTGATTTTCCACAGCAATAGAGTATGGACTGCGGTGGAATGGGGGTGGCGTCTCAAATTTCATCAAACTGGTGTGATTTCAGGAGATTTAAACACCGACTTACTCGCCCCTTCAAGTTGGGTGCTCTCACCATATGTCGAACATGACTCAAACTGGGAGGGTGCAGTTAAAGGCGGTGAGCCAGCAATTCTTGAGGGTAATTTGCTTCCGCTACCAGATGGCACAATCGGCAACTTGATTCGATACCACGCCAAAGGTGCAATGACTGAAAACGGGCTTGCCGTATTGCTAAAGCTTGACCCTAAGCACCCAGAAAAACCGCAAGAATTTGTGAGAGTAGTGAACTTTGAGGGAAACATTACAAAGTTTCACGCATTGTTTGACGAGACTACCAAGCTGTACCATGTGCTGTTTAACAGCCCTGATAAAACCTATCCTTGGCGTCGCGATATTCTGTCGCTTGCAGTTTCTAACGATGCTGTTAACTGGCACAAATTGGCTGACCTAATTAATTATCGAGATAATAACTGGCAAGAAGGCCCCGTTAAAACGGCATTTCAATATCCGTCGTGGGTAAAATCTGACGAAGATATTTTTGCTGTTTCCCGCACCGCGCTAAATGGTGCATGGAATTTTCACAACGCAAACGCGATTACATTTCACAAATTTGAAGGCTACTTAAGCTCAAATTCAATTGATAAGGAGCGAAAGCATGGAGAATATTGCTAAGAAAGGCGTTTGGCCAGTAATGGTAACACCCTTCAAAGATTCAGGAGACATCGACTTCACCGCACTTGAAATGCTAATACAGTGGTACGAAAAGTCGGGGGTTAGCGGACTGTTTGCAGTTTGTCAATCTAGCGAGATGTTTTACCTTTCACTTGATGAGCGAGTTGAGCTTGCACGTTTTGTGAAAAAGCATGCCCACATTCCTGTTATCGCATCAGGCCATATTTCCTACAGCTTAAAACAGCAGGCTGAGGAATTAAACAGGATAGCTGATACTGGTGTTGATGCAGTAATTTTTATCACAAACAGATTGGCCGAGGAGAACGGTGCGCAAGCCCAACTGAAACGAAGTGTTGAATTTTTGCTCGAAGCATTACCGGATAGTTTACCCCTTGGGCTTTACGAATGCCCATACCCATATAAAAAGCTCGTAACTGATGAAGAAATTAATTTTTGTGCCGATACGAAGCGTTTTTATTTTCTAAAAGATACCTGTTGTGATGAAACTATCATAGAAAAGCGTGTGAAATTTTTACAAAATAAGACACTAAGGTTATTTAATGCAAACACGACCACCTTGCTTTCATCGCTCGAAATAGGAGGCGAAGGATATTCAGGTGTCATGGCGAATTTTCATCCTGACCTGTATGTGTGGCTATGCAAGAATCATCAGACGTATAAACGCGAGGCAAAGCTCGTTTCGGCGGGGCTTAGCATGTGCGCTCAAATTGAAAGCAAACTATATCCTGCAATTGCAAAACTACACTTGAATCTCGATGGAATGCCAATCGGAGTACATACGCGCTCGCAGAATTATCATTTGCTAAACGACCTGCACAAGATGGAACTTGCGCATTTGCGTGAGTTAACTGACTGGATGCGTAATATTGTTTCGAAGTTAAACTAAAATTATTTTTTAAGGAGGCGTCACCTTGAAAGGAAAAAACACATGGCATTATAGACCTTACTCAAGATTGACAGAAAATTATAAAAAAACTAATCCTTATATTTGCCGTTTAGCGCCGTATGACAACCACTGCGATGTGGAATGGTTTGATAATGGCAGCAAAGACGCACACACTCTTTGCTGTCGTCAACGCGCAAGTGACAAATCAAGTATAAATATTCCACTTGACACTGAGGGTTGCGTTACTGTTGGTGGGCTCAAAGCAAATATCGAATATGAAGTCTTCGTGCGAAGAGATAGCGATGGCAACAAAAGTGATACACGTCTCTTTCGAAGCGGCGAAATTCTAGGTACTGTTGTAAACTACCTTCACCCAAAGGATAACGCATTTAGTTTTTCTGGCAAATATTTGTGTAGCCCGTGCATAATCAAAGCTCCATCTGGTAGATTGCTAATCTCAATGGATGTTTACGGTGTTCGCACATCTCAAAATCTCAGTTTCCTCTATAAATCCGATGATGGCGGCAAAACATGGCAGTACCTTAACGATTTGTTCCCTTGCTTTTGGGGCAAGCTTTTCGTGTATAACGAAAAGGTGCACATGCTTGCAATGTCTAGCGAGTACGGGAATTTGCTCGTAGGTTGCTCTGACGATGAAGGCGAAACTTGGAGCGCACCAGTATCGTTGTTCCCAGGTTGTGGAATCCGCGACGAAAAGGGTATGCATCAAGCGCCTACGCCTGTGCTTCATCATGGCGGACGCATCTGGACGGCGGTTGATTACGGCACATGGGAGATGGATGGTCATGCTTCCGCACTTGTTTCAATTGATGAAAACGACGATTTATTTGTGCCTGAAAACTGGTCGTGCAGTGAATTTGTACCTTTCAATCGCTCGTGGGAGGGCGCTGTTCCACATGCTAAATGGGGCTGCCATGAAGGCAACGCCGTTGCAGGGCCTGATGGCGAAGTTTACAACACGCTCCGCTATCAGATTAGTAATGTATTTACTAGCGACGATTATCACGGACAAATCACTCACGGCAAAGCAATGCTACTCAAATCAGATAAGAACGACCCCGAAAAAGCATTAGAATTTGTCAAATTCATAGATTTCAACGGTGGCATGAGTAAATTCGTAGTACGGTACGACGAAGTAAGCAAAAAATATGTTTCTCTTGTGAATGAAGTCATTGACAACACTTCACCTGGGCAGCGTAATGTACTTTCACTTGCGGTTTCGGAGGACTTGGAGAATTGGGCAATCGTCAAGAAACTTATCGACGGCTCAGACTATTCTCCAGATGTTGTTGGGTTCCAGTATGTAGACTTTATTATTGATGCAGATAATATATTATTTGCATCGCGCACAGCCTTTAATGGCGCGAACAATTTCCACGATTCAAATTATACCACTTTTCACATCGAGAAGGACTTCAGAAAATTGTTTTAGTCGCTACACAAACCGTATGACGAAATCATGCGGTTTGTACTTTTTCATTCCAATAAAGTTACGCTAATTTATTTAGAACCATTATCGCATATCGTACAAACACTTCTGAATAGCCTTAAACAGGGGGGTTGCATTAACAGAAGCGCAGCGCACAAGTCCCAAGCAATAAACGTGTATTTTGCATATAGCAACCACGAAAAATAAACCACCCAAATTAAAGAAACCCTGCTCAAAGCAAGCATTCAGCAATTGAAAGCAGAGGCAGAAAATGCTACAACACAATCACAGTAGTCGTGTTTGTGTTGTCCCGTAAAGGGGCCAACACAAAATGCAAAAGAATTTGCAGACACAGAAGCAAACAATAATTTATTGCAGGAAAAACTTGCTTCTTTATGGTGTTGTTTTTAGGGTTGATTATTCCTGTTTTTGATGAATTTATACAACTATTTGCAAAAGATCGTACTGGGCGAGTACAGGATATTATACTTGATTTTCGCAGAGTATTTACTGGATTTTGTTTTATGTAGGTTTGATTGCGTTAATAAAAATAATAATATTAGTAAAGCAGTCAGCAATTTCTTTAAAATCACGACATATAGTGAATAATTGTTTGACAAGAGCCGACCAATCACTGTCAACAACTTAATCAAAAAGATTACAAAACAGCTTTCACCACTACAAAAAGCAATGAAAATAATATATAATAAAAGCACTCAAGGACAAAGGAGTGCGGAAAATGCAAGAAATAAAAACTGCAATATACCAGTTAAAGGTGACGTTAGAGGGAG
>JAVBKJ010000049.1:0-7507 GCA_031554075.1 Oscillospiraceae bacterium
AGGACATTTTCAAAGCAGAATAAGCGAGTTAAATATAAAGGTATAGCAAAAAATCAAGCAGCAAAGTATTTGTATGCCATTTCATACAATGTTAGGCGACTTCTCGCACTTGAAAACTAGCACCTAGGGGGTGGCTTGCCCAAAATATGGGAATTGATTAGTAAAATAAGAAATTAATGCTGCTACACGACTGAGATTGTATTTAATTTACAATTTCAGTTTCAGTCGTATTTTTTTTGCAGAAATGTTAATTGGCGCACAATTTTGGTTTTTTCAACCCGCTCTTAGTATCAAAAGTATCGCGATATAACTTGCAGTGCGGGACACGCATTGTGTAAAAGGAGAATACTATGGCTCTGTATGTAGGCACAAATTATCACCCCCATGATTGGTCCGAGGAACGTTGGAACGTCGATATTGATTTAATGAAAAAAGCAGGATTTACAACCGTGCGTCTAGGGCATCTTTGTTGGGATAGCTACGAACCAGAAGAGGGCGTCTACACATTTGAATGGTTTGACCGTGTTATGGACTTGTTTGCAAAGGCTGGTATCGGTGTCGTATTGGATATATCTATGCGTCCTGCGCCCGTTTGGGTGCATAAGCTTTGTCCTGGTTGCAATATTCATGGCAAAAGTGGCAATAGCCAAGCGAGCCTCAGGCGATACATGGAGGATATCGACGACGAAGCCTATCAACATTACGCCCTTAGGTTTGCTGAAATTTTAGTAAACCGATATAAGAAGCACCCTGCCCTATTTGCCTTTGGGTTGTGTAATGAAATTGGTGCTGGTATGATGTCCTTTTCTGAATATGCCAGAAAGCGTTTTGTAAACTGGCTAACAAAGAAGTACGGCACAGTGGAAGCCTTGAACGAAGCATGGGCAGCCAAGCGATGGAGCCGCAAGCTCACATCATTTGACGATGCTGTTCTTCAAGAAAACGAGGTTTCAATTGGTGCGCCCGAAGCTTGGTTGGATATGCGACGCTTTTTTTCGGATGGGATTGGCGGCTTTATGATTCAATTGAAAGAGGTTGTTAGCAAACATGCGCCAAACATCCCGCATTCCTCCAATCACTATTCTGGCAAGGATACGTTAGGGTTTGACTACCTGAAAACATGTGATAATTTTGTCGATTACCCTGGGGTTGGCTTCTACCCCGGCTATGACTCTATGGAAACGTTTCATTATTGCAAAACTGTCAATCAAGAGCGCCTTGCCGAAACAGGGAAACCCATGTGGTGTCTGGAATTTCAAACAGGAGGCGATAGCATATTTTGTGCGCCCCCTGGTTTTATCCGTATGCAAGCCCTATTGTACCTGTTAGACAGAGCGCAAATGATTTTAGGCTGGACATGGCGGAGTATGCTCGGCGGTGAAGAGCAATTCTACCATGGTATGATTGCCCACGATGGCTTCCCGTCCCCAAACTATGCTGCCTTTGCGCAACTTGCGGCAGATATGCAAAAATTGCAGGCGTATGGTTTTCCATACCTGCCCACCCCGAACATCGCTGTTGCATTCAATCAAGAAAGCAGTTGGGTGTCGCAATATCATAAAAGGCAGTTTCGGCAACGGTACACAGACGCTATCATACAAGTGCATCAAGTGTTTTACGAAAGCAATCAGGACTACAACATGGTTGATTTGCGCAATGTAAAGCATGACTACGCCTTGTTAATTGTGCCTGAACATATTCTGGTAGAAGCGGCTGTGTCAAACACCATTCGCGACTTCGTTGCGCGTGGTGGCACTGTTATTATGACTGGCTATTCTGGCACAGTGGATGAAACTGGCAAAGCATATGCTCTGCCAAAACCAGCCGATGTCGCTGACGTATTTGGCGTACGCGTGGCAGGCTTCTACCCAACTGATTTGAAAGGGTTTCATTCAGAAAATGCGATTATGTCAGATAGCAGAGGGAAGCATCATGAATTACTCACTGTGGAAAAGGACGGCAACAGTTTCCAGATAGATGTGGACTATTACGAACAACTTACACTAAACACAGCAGAAAGCTTTGCTGTGTTTCAAGACAAAAACATGTGCGCTGTGACGAAAAACAGCTACGGCAAAGGAACTGCGTACTATGTGGCTACCGAAACCAATAAAACGTTACTGCGTTGGCTAATCGACCTAGTGTCAGCTGATTTGGGGCTGGCAAAAGGACTTACTGTACCCGAGGGAGTTTGTGCTAGAAGAATTACCCCGCATCAACATTTCTATGTAAACACAACCTCACAGGATATTACGATGCAGTTGGAAATGTCAGGCAAGGGGATTCTAACGGATACATTATATGACCAGACGTTACTATTAAAGGCGTATGATGCAGAACTAATCGTAAAGATATAATTTTGCATACAACAAAGCAACACAGGCTGTCTAGCATGGAGACAGCCCGTGTTGCTTTTACTAATTTTATTTACAAACAAGCCGTGTTTGTAAAGCGCACATAGTGCGCCAAAATGCCGTCAATACTGTTCTCTTGCGGTACAACCGCACCTCTGGCGAAGCCAGATACTAAAAATGTTGGTACAAATTTATCGAGGATTAGTATTATTACGATAGTCCGCTCTTGTTCTGCCTACAGCACAATATTAGCGCCCGTCAGCCCGATATGAGCGCCCTCTCGGGCTTCGGGGGCATCGGCGTGTGCAAGCAACCATTTATTGCACGCCCAAAGTAGCGCATCTTCATGGTTTTTAACTTCAATATTGGGTTTGTCCGTGTTCGTCCCCTTTGGCAGGACGATGATAACACGGAAACCATCGCTGTCTGGCGCGTTACATGGCGCATAATGCAGGGTAGTGGCATATAGTTCGACGGCGCTTCCACGCGGCAACAAAAACGCTTCGACTTTCGAGGTATCTATCGAGCCGTTTTGGATGTCCTGTTGCTTGGCAAGTAGCAAAATCACATCATCAGCCGCGATGTCTATTTCGCTATCGCGGTGATATTCCAAACAGTTGAGTTTATGATTAGAGCCATTGCAATATCCCACTTGGATAGGCATACCGCCATAGGCGGCGTTTTGTAGCAATTGCGCAACAGGCAAGGTTTCCAGTTTGGCGTCACCTGCCACGTAGATGACGCTATCCGTCGGCATGGGTGAAATTTCGTTAAGGCGTTCGAGTAACGGCGCAAAGTCGTAACCAGTAATTACGTTACCATAGGGTTGAAAAGAAGTATCTGTGACAGCACGAATGTTCATTATAGCCTCATTTCTGCCCATAATAGGCATTTTCGCCATGCTTGCGAAGGTAATGTTTATCTAGGAGCTCTGGTTGCATAGTTGGTAACGCAGGGTCGATTGACAGGTTATGCCACGCCATACATGCCAGTTCCTCTAGCACAACGGCGTTATGCACTGCCTCGAGCGGGGTGTCGCCCCATGTAAACGGTCCATGGCTATGTACCAACACCGCGGGGATTTGCGCCGCTTTGGGGCAACACGCTACGATTACTTTGCCAGTTTCCCGCTCGTATTCGCCCTGTATTGCCGCCGTCGTCATCTTGCACGTGCAAGGGATATCACCATAGAAGTAGTCGGCATGGGTTGTGCCAAGCGCGGGTATACACCGTCCCGACTGCGCCATCGTCGTCGCCCAACGGCTGTGTGTATGCACCACACCGCCAAGGGTCGTGAACGCTTTATACAGTTCTAAATGTGTTGCGGTATCAGCGGATGGTTTCCATTTCCCCTCGACCACGTTACCCTGTAAGTCCACGACCACCATATCCTCGGCAGACATTTCGTCGTACGCAACACCACTGGGCTTGATAGCTACCAAGCCGTTGGTGCGGTCAATGCCCGATACATTTCCCCATGTAAAGGTCACCAAACCATACGTTGGTAGCAACATATTTGCTTTGAAAACAGCCTGTTTAAGTTGTGTTAACATGTTCGTTTACCGAAAACTGTCAACAGCGGCACGTTCGATGGCAAGCCCTGTTTTGTAGCGTTCCATGTAAGCGTTGAAGCCCTCGACATCCTGTTCGTCGGGCGAAACGCTCACGCATTCGTTTTTGCTAAACACGCGTGTGCTTAGAAAATTCTCGAGTGTGATTGTAGCATCTTTTTGGGTCATATAGGCCGCCAACAGTGCGATGCCCCATGCACCACCCTCTGCGGCTGACGCCATAACAGCAATAGGCACATTCAGCGCCGCCGCCATCAAGCGTTGCCCCACCCCTTTGGTTTTGAACAATCCACCATGACCCAGCAACTTCGTTAGGGACACTTGCTCCTGCTCTGTGAGGATGTCCATTCCGATTTTCAGGGTTGCCATGGTGGCAAACAGCTGTGCGCGCATGAAGTTTGCCAGTGTAAATCGGCTATCAGGCGTCCGTACAAACAAGGGACACCCATTTTCAAGACCCGTAATTGGTTCGCCGGCATAATAGTTGTAAGAGAGGACACCGCCGCAATTGGGGTCGCCGTCCAGTGCCGCAACGTATAACTTGTCATATAGTTCAGCTTTACTGACCTTATGGCCCATCAGCGCAAGCGTTTCCCCGAAAAGCTTCACCCACGCGTCTAAATCTGAGGTGCAACTGTTGCAGTGTACCATAGCGACAGGTTTCCCACTGGGTGTTGTTACCATGTCGATTTCAGTGTGAAGCTTAGACAGTGCCTTTTCAAGCACCAACATGGCAAAAATCGACGTGCCTGCTGACACATTGCCCGTACGCTCGGCAACAGAATTGGTGGCGACCATGCCCGTGCCCGCGTCGCCCTCGGGAGGACACATTGGAACGCCGGCACGCAACGTGCCTGTTGGGTCAAGACGCTTCGCGCCTTCTGCCGTCAGCGTTCCTGCGTTTGCCCCCGCGCCTAACACAGTGGGCAATATGGTTTGCAGTTTGAAATCCACAAGCGAATTAAATTGCTCAATCATTTGAGCATTGTAGTTGCCTGTAACACTGTCTATGGGGAACATACCCGAAGCATCACCAACGCCTAGCACTTTTTGCCCTGTCAACTGCCAATGCACATAGCCTGCCAGTGTGGTCAAAAAGGCGATGTCCTTCACGTGTTCTTCTTGCTGTAAGACAGCTTGATACAGATGGGCAATGCTCCAGCGTTGTGGTATATTAAAGTTGAGTTTTTCCGTCAACAACGCGGCAGATTGCTCCGTCATTGTGTTTCGCCATGTGCGAAAAGGGACAAGTTGGGTGTCGTTTTTATCAAACACAAGATACCCGTGCATCATGGCTGAAATGCCAAACGCACCAACGGTCGTGAGTGGTACCCCGTACGTTTGCTGTACCTCTTGAGATAGCTTCCGGAAGCTGTCCTGCAAACCAGACCAAACGGCATCGAGCGAATATGTCCACACACCGTTTTCAAACTGGCTTTCCCAATCGTGAGCGCCTGACGCTATGGGATTGTAATGTTCGTCAATAAGTACTGCTTTGATACGTGTTGAACCTAGTTCTATCCCTAACAGTGTGTTACCATCGGTGATGGCTTTTTGTATGTCCATTGTTGCCCTCCATTTTTTTGGTCAATTCACTATGCGCGGGTATGCGCCAGAAAGGTGACGGTATATGGCTAGTACTATTATACAATGGATTCCCCTTGTTGAACAGATAGAAAATGTGATTATTTCACAGGTGAGAATTGCAAGTTTGATTGTCCATCATAAAAATACCAGTTTGTTTGAGCTGCCATTTCATTGGCTGTCGCGCTCCTGCTGCTGTAGGGGTCGTGTCAAAATGTATGTGTAAACTCATCAAGCAACATGTCAATTATCCCCAAGAATTAGTTCGAGTTTACCGCGAATAAGTGACCAATTCGGAATGGGCATTGTCCATTTTTTAACAACGATACATTGTAAAATGAAGTGCGCCACCTAAGGGTTCAAATAAAGATAGCCCATAATGGAGCCATCGTGTAGAATGCAGTTGTCAAGACAATATTCAAAACGGAGGTAATACTTTCTTTATACAGGCAACATAATAAGACCCTCCGCCGTGAGCGGAGGGTCAAACTGTGCTTATTTACAGCAGGGACGGTCGTCGCAAGGTGGGAAGTTAATGCCATGCATATCCGGTGGGAAAAATTCGTCAACTGGGAAGCGGATACGCTTGAACAAATCGCAAGGGCTGTCATCTGTCGAGCCAACGCATTCCTTTTCAGGCATACAGAAGTCAACACAGTTGATGAGTAGCTGGCTATCACGCTCTAAGCGTATAATAGAGAACTGACCCAAGGTACAGAATAAGCGTTTCTCTTCGCCGTCGATGACGAGTTCGTCTTCAAAGCAGCCGCAAATGGTTTCTGGCACTTCGAATTTGCCGTCATGACATCTGTGTGTGTCGCACTTTTCGACCATCTTGACGTTTAAGCAGATAGGGTCAACGACTTCGACAACAGCAGTAGGCATGTTGGCTTGACGCATTTTTTGCTCATCAGCTTCACCGAGGGAAGTGCGTGAGCTGAAAATCTTCGCATTGCCTTCAGAACCGAACAGGATAACGCGCTTATCAAAGGTTGCTAAGCCTTCGACTTCGGTAGGACGGCTGACGCCGACGAACGCATCGGCGGTAATACGGTAGAAGTACTTGACGTCAACAGTGTAAAAGCCACGATTGAACGAAACGGCCTCCACATCTACGTAAACCCAAATGAGTTCTGCCTTACGGCATTTTACGTTGATGGCCTTGTCGACAACGGCTTGCCCACAGCGGGTGAGGTACACGCGGATATCCTCGATACAATCTTTGTCTCGACAAGCGTCATAGATCTTCTTGGTGTGTATGCAACAGGGTTCTTTGCAGTCTCTACGGCTATCAGTTTCGATAGGCGATAGGACGGGGGTGTGTTTTTCTGCCATGCTAATATGACCTCCTATATCATGATAGTGAAGGTGATGCCTTCTGTATATTGTATGGCACTCTACCAAAAGCGTGCGAGACTGAGGCGAGCACAAAAGCTGACTTTTTGAATCTGTCGCAAAAGGTGTAACAGGAATTGAGTTATCAGCTATAAAATTCGTTAATCAAAAGGAAAAATAATTTTACATACCCACACTGGCAGTTCAATCTCAAGCAGTGGCAAGTTGTAAAATGAATTGCCCAAATCAATAAAAAAGGTTCCATTGAGGACCGAAACCAGTTAAACTTAAGTTGCGACACAAAAGTGACTGGAGTGAACTCAATGGAACAAGTAAATCATACCACAAAGACGCGCAAATGGAAACAGCTAAATGAGCGAGAACGATACAAAATCGAAGCGCTATCTGAGCAGGGTTTAAGCCCTGCTCAGATAGCGCTCAATCCTCCACGCGACCGACGCACCATAGAGCGTGAGTTTAAGCGCGGCGTTACAATGCAACGCAATAGCGACCTTACAGAACAATATGTGTATCTGGCAGACGTGGGGCAACGAAAACATGAAGAAAGTGCGTCAAATAAGGGGCGAGGTCTAAAAATAGGTCATGACCACAAACTGGCTAAATATATAGAGGCCAAAATACTGATTGATAAATGGTCACCAG
>JAVBKJ010000091.1:0-16902 GCA_031554075.1 Oscillospiraceae bacterium
AAACCATTTCGATATATTCTTTAATGCAACTAATATAAACTCTCTTTGCTATACACTATCAAATTATAATACTATGGCTAACAAATTTAATCAACAACTTGTCAAGTATCCTATCAAAAAACGTTCCCACGACCTACGCCAGAGTATGGCAAGCATAGACTAAAAAATTATCAAGCTACAAAAAAGTTGCCCTTACTGCTAAAGGCAACTTTAAATAAGTATATGGAGAATATCAAATTAATTGACTGGGTTCCCGTTATTCCTTTAGCGAGTTTTCAAGAAGTAGGTCGATAATTTCCATACCCATGGTAATAAATAAATTGCCGCCTATCTGTTCGAAATGCTTATTTTCTTGGTCGAATCCATTTTTACTTTCTCAAAGCTTTTGCCAGCGCAGTTTCCAAAAGTTTAATGACCTCTCTTGTTTGCGGCTCACTATGACTGGGTATGCAAATATCGAAATCGTATTGTTTATAAGTTTCTATTAAGCGCTGAGAATCACTAATGTTTTTTGTCCATAAATGAGCCACCCCCTCGATAATACCGAAGTTATCTCCGATATACAGAACCTTATCAGCAGCATCATAAACGCTTATACTGTCCTCCGTATGACCCGGTGAATGAAAAAGACTTATACTTTCATCTGGAAATTGCATACATCCATCAAATACTAAAGTCGGCAAGCACTTGCGAACGTCGTCATCAAAGTATTCGCGGTCTTTTTGTATCGTTCCATCCCATTGTTTGTCCATTATCTCATGGCATAACACATGGGAAACTATAATTTTGTCCTCGAAAATCCAATTGCCCATGATATGGTCTAAGTGGGAGTGAGTATTAATAGCGATAATTGGTTTAGCGTCGCCAGCGAGATATTCCAATATGGCATTAACGCTGCTTGCACCCATTCCAGTATCAATGATGAAATTGTATTTTTCACCTAATATAAGACCTAAGTTCACATCGTAGTCAGCATTTTCAGGGACAGTAAACAATATGTGGCGTTCAGTGACTTTTGTAATTTTCATGTTGTCCTCCTTCGCGAGAAAATATAAATACTCTTTGCTATCTACTACCACTACCATTTTACTACAGCTAACAATTTTAATCCACATCATGTTGAGCCTTATGTCCAAAAACCGCTCCCACGACTTCCATCAGAGTATGGCAAGCAGCTCAGACACGGTGTCTTTGTCGGGCGTCACACCTGTAAAGAGCGCGAAGCTCAAGGCGGCTTGGTGTATTAAATGAGACAGCCCATTCATGGTGTCCAACTTGCGTGACGCGGCGGCGGTTAACAGCCCTGTTTGCCGCGGCGCGTAAATTAAATCGTACACGAGCGCATGGTGCGGTAATGCCGCCAAAAAGTCAAACGACGCAAAGTCGGCAAACCCGTTCATACCTAATGGCGTGGCGTTGACGAGTACATCCGCGCCGTCTGCCGCCTCTGCCACATTCGCAAAGGGGTAGTACGCGGCTGTGGGGCAGATATGTACCGCTTGTTGCCTATTTCGGGCGCAGATACGCAGTGTTGCGCCTGCCGCCGTGAGCGCCACCGCCAACGCTTTTGCCGCACCGCCAGCCCCCAACAACGTAACGATTTCACCGCGCACGTTGCGCCCACTGCTGGCGAGTGAGGCGAGAAAGCCAGCCGCGTCTGTGTTATAACCATACGACTGACCCTCCTTGAACACCACGGTGTTGACCGTGCCATAGGACAAGGCTTCCTCGGAGACAACAGAAACAGCGGCAAACGCCTCCTCTTTTAGCGGCATGGTGACGTTACAGCCCGCCAACCCCATCAAGTTGGCGGCACGCAACACCTCACTACCGTGACCCTTGGCAACAGGGAGCGCAAGATAGACATAGTCAAGCCCTGACAGGGCGATGAAATGGTTGTGAATCCGCGGTGAAAGACTATGGCGCACAGGGTCGCCAATCACCGCCAGAAACCGCGTTTGACCGCTAAGCATGGGGCGCACCATTTGCTAGGCAGTAGCGCATGGCGGCAAGATAGCCATCAAAGCCCAGCCCCGAAATCTGCCCCACACAGGCCGCCGCGGTCACAGAATGACGGCGGAACTCGTCTCTGGCATGAATATTAGACAAATGCACTTCAATAGCAGGGCGGGGACAGTCGCGCAATGCGTCGTAGAGCGCGTAGCTGTAGTGGGTATACGCGCCAGGATTGATAATGACCGCGTCGTAGTCCGCTGCGGTTTGCAAGCAGTCGATGAGGGCGCCTTCGGAATTGGATTGAAAGACAGTGGCTGTTGCGTTGTTGTCGGCGGCAAACTGCTCAATCATTGCTACTAACGCCGCGTAAGTACGATTGCCGTAAACCTCTGGTTCACGAGAGCCTAATTTGTTTAGATTAGGGCCATTTATCACTAAAAATCGCATCGTATCGCCTCCATAATGGCTGCCACTGCCTGTTGTGGTGTTGTAGTGTTTGTAATGGTTATGCTGGCATACCGTTCGTAAAGAGCGTGCCGTTGTTCGTAGAGTTCATAGAGTTTGGTAGCCCCCCCTGCCAATAAGGGACGCCCTTGCAAATTGCCTGTTTGTAGTATGTCTTGGCAACTCCGATTAAGATAGATGAGTTCACATGACTGCGCTAACACAGCCATATTACGCTCACGTAGCACAGCACCACCGCCTGTGGCAATGACGACGTCCGTTAGCGCCGCCGCAATCGCGATGGCATGTGCCTCTGCGTCACGGAAGAATGCTTCGCCTTTTGTTTCAAACAGGGCTGGTATGCTCATGCCACAGTCCTGCACAACGAGCGCGTCTGTGTCTACAAACGTATACGCTAATTGCGCGGCAAGTAACTGTCCGACAGTACTTTTACCGCATCCAGGCATACCGATGAGGGCGATGTTTTTCATGGGTTTGCGCGGTAGCAACCCAACACTTCAAAGTACTCGCTGAGTGCCGCCGCTTGGTTGAGTGCCAGTTTTACGCTGTCCTGTGTAATATTCGCCTGTAAATCAGCAAAAAAGCGATACTTTCCTGCCGAAGCAGGACGAGATTCGATTCTTGATAGGTTAATGCCCGACACGGTGAACGATTGCAAAACGCCGCAGAGTGCACCACTTTTATGTGCGGTTGAAAAGGTGACACTGATGGTGTCGCATTGGTCGTCGTACTCTGGGGTGTTTGAAATGGCAATAAAGCGCGTTTTATTAGCGACGCTATCCATAATATCGGGAGAGAGTATGGTCAGCCCGTTGCGTTCAGCGGCGCGACGTGAGCCAATCGCGGCAGTGCGGTTATCGGGGCTGGCGGCAACCATTTCCGCCGCGACAGCTGTGTTGCGGCACGAGACGGCATCCCATGCTTTTGACTTTAGAAATTCGTGACACTGGCGAAAGCCCTCGGGGTGCGACAGGACAGTGCGAATATCAGACAGTGTTGTTTCGGGCTTTACCATCAAGCAGTGACGTACGTCCACCCATGTTTGCCCCACAATAAAGCACCCGTGACGGCGTAACAGGTCGTATACTTCGCCAATGGCCCCTGTTTGCGAATTTTCGATAGGCAGGATGCCATACGCGATTTCGTTAGATTTTACCGCATGAAATACATCTTCAAAGTACTCATAATGCTTTGTTTCTTTGGTGGGATACAACGCCATCGCCGCCATTTCGCTCCACGCGCCGGGGACGCCTTGGTGACCGACACGCACAGCGGTAGGGGGGGTGGTACTGGCAGGGGGGAGTAGGACATTGTCATTTTGCATGAGCACCGCACGTTGACGACGCTTGGACATCGCCATCAGGGTAGACATGAGGACGACCGCATCGCCCTTAAATGCCTCGTCAGCTAACGCCGACGCCTTTTCAAGCACATCGTTTTCGCGCCGCTCGTCAACGATACCCATGTTGCCATCACGTTTGACACGAGCCACGTCGTCTGACAATGCCATGCGCTCATTAAACAGGTGAATCATATCCTCGTTAATACGGTCGATGCGCTGCCGCAGGGCGGCAAGTTCTTCTTTTGGTGGCATGTTATTAATCCTCCAATATTGCCGCGCGGACGCGACCAATTTTAGTCATTAGCTTGTGGAAAACCGCAGGAGTGATAGATTGCGCGCCATCACATAACGCCGTTTCTGGGCTGTTGTGGACTTCTATGATAAGACCGTCTGCCCCTGCTGCCACCGCCGCCAACGCCATGGGTGCGACCAAATTCCAGCGACCTGTGGCATGAGAAGGGTCAATAATCACGGGCAGATGAGATTTTTCTTTAAGAACAGGTATGGCAGACAAGTCAAGCGTGTTTCGTGTGGCTGTTTCAAACGTACGAATACCACGCTCACAGAACATAACGTCCTTTGTGCCAGCCGCCATGAGATACTCCGCCGCCATGAGCAGTTCTTCAATAGTTGAGGACAAGCCGCGTTTTAACAAAACTGGTTTTTTAAGACTGCCGACATCACGCAAGAGTGAAAAGTTTTGCATGTTTCTGGCACCAATTTGAATGATATCCACATCGCGCGCAAAAGCATCCAAGTACTCAGAGGACATAATCTCGGAGACAATGGGCAGTGCGGTTTTTTGCTTTGCGATTTTTAGCAGTTCAAGACCATCCAACCCCAACCCTTGGAATGCGTAGGGGGAGGAACGGGGCTTAAACGCACCGCCGCGCAATATCGTCGCGCCCGATAGCTTCACCTCGCGCGCGATTGTCAGAATTTGATCTTCTGACTCAACAGAGCAAGGTCCCGCCATGACAGCAAAGTGACCGCCGCCGATTTTCGCACCGCCGACCTCAATAATTGTCTCGCTAGGATGAAAACGTCGTCCTGCTAGCTTGTAAGGCTCTTGTACCTTCATGACACGCTCGACGCATTCAAAACGCTCCAATGATTGCGGCGAAATGGCGGTGGTATCACCTGCCAGACCAATCATGGTGGTGGTCGCGCCTTTAATCTCTTGGGTTATCACGCCTAGGGCGTGAACGGTATCGAACACCTTTTGAATGTCTGAGGGTGAGGCGTCTGGCTTTAGGATAATAATCATGTTTGTTCTCCCATCAAATCTAGTAGGCAAATGGCAAGCCCTGCTTCTACAACAGGCAAGGCACGCGGCACGATACAAGGGTCATGCCGTCCCTTACTTTGGATTGTGGTATCCGTCATTGTATTAATATCAACGGTTTGCTGTTCCTTTGCGATGGTTGCCGTGGGCTTGATGGCAACACGAAAGACGAGGGCTTCTCCGTTTGTGATGCCGCCTAAGATACCGCCATTATGATTCGAGGTATGGCGCACAATACCGTTTTCTACGTGCATCGCATCATTGACCTCACTGCCGCGCCGTGTCGTTAGCCCAAACCCTAAGCCAAATTCAATCCCTTTCACAGCAGGAATCGCAAACATCATGCTGGCAATCGAGCCTTCGACAGACCCAAAAAGCGGCGCACCTTTACCGACGGGCAGCCCCGTGGCGACACATTCGACCACGCCCCCGACGGAATCTTCCTCGGCTTTGGCGGATAATATCGCCGCTCGCATTGGTTCTCGCAAGCTAGCGTTGACCACAGGAAAATCTGATTTTGACGCTTCGATGATACGTTCGGGCGCTGCCGCGCTGTCTGTGATATCGCAGATAGAGAGAATCCGCGCCCCAATCTGTATGCCCGACTGCGATAGCACTTGTTTGGCAATCGCGCCTGCATAGACCAAGGGGGCAGTGAGACGCCCCGAAAAGTGACCGCCGCCGCGATAGTCTGCAAAGCCCTTATACTTGACCCAAGCGGTAAAGTCTGCGTGACCCGGGCGTAGTTTCGAGGGGTCGTAGTCCTTGCTTATGGTGTTGGTATTTTGAATCATAGCACATAAGGGCGCGCCTGTTGTGTAACCCTGAAACACACCCGACAGCAATTGCACGGCGTCGGCTTCACGGCGTGGCGTGCTGGTGTCTGTTTGTCCTGGGGCGCGGCGCGCCATCTCGTGTGCAAGGGTGGCATGGTCGAGGGCAATCCCCGACGGGACACCGTCGATGACCACGCCAATCGCTTCACCGTGTGATTCGCCAAAAATTGTAATCTTAAAATGATTACCCCATGTCGCGTTCAACTCGTTCGCCCACTCCCTTCAAAATCGTCCCAAAACGAGGGGTACGACTTGGCAACAGTGTCGCTCCCGTGCAGGATAACGGGGGCATCACAGCCAATGGCGGCAACCGCCATCGCCATGGCAATGCGGTGGTCGCCCCACGCGTCAACCGTGCCACCCTGCAACCGCTTGACCCCTTGGATATGCAAGGCATCCTCTGAACAGGTTATGCGGGCACCTAGCTTGGTAAGCTCGCTAGTCATTGCGGCTAGACGGTCGCTCTCTTTGAGCCGTAATCTGGCAGCCCCTGTGATATGGCTTTCACCCTCACAAAAGGACAGTAACACAGCCAATGGCGGTACTAAATCGGGGATATTGGTCACATCTATGGTGCAACCCGTTAGGTGCGTTGCTGTGACCGTTATACCGCCGTTTGCCGCTGTGGTGATGGTTGCGCCGCAACGTTCTAATAGAGATAGTATCGCCATATCGCCTTGTTTAGAGTGCATCGACAACCCCAAACAGGTCACTGGTCGTCCCAGTGCGGCGGCTACTAAGAAAAATGCTGATTGCGAATAATCTGCTTCAACGGCGTATGCCTGTGGCTGATATTGTTGACCACCTGCCACAGAAAAACGCGTATTGCCCTCGCGCGTCACCGTGACCCCAAATTGGGCTAACACATCGATTGTTAAGTCAACGTAGGAGGCGGACTCTAACTGTCCCTCCACCACCACTTCGCCGCCCTCCGCCAGTAGTGGCAATGCCATTAGAAAGCCTGAAACAAATTGGGAACTCACATTGCCCGGCAAATGGTACACACCACTTTGTAGCTTGCCGCTGACACGTATGCCCTCGTTGTCCTGCACAAGTGTGACACCATGTGCCTGTAGTGGCGATATAAACGCTGTCATGGGGCGTTGCAATAGCCGACCCTGACCACAAAATGTCACTGACGTCCCTAATGCCGCCGCAATGGGGATTAAAAATCGTAGTGTTGACCCCGATTCGCCGCAATCGAGTGTGGCACTTGCGGTCGGCTGGGTGATACCACCCATGTGGTATATGGTATCCTGCGCGGTGACGGTCGCCCCTAATTGCTGCATACAGGTGAGTGTGGCACGAATGTCGTTTGAAAGGGCAATGTTGTGCAGATTACTGACCCCATTTGCCAACGCGGCACAGATTACAGCGCGGTGAGCCATACTCTTTGAGGGTGGTAGTGTCACTATGCCGCTGGGGAAATGTTGAATTGTTTTTACCATGCCGCCGCCTCCAATTGTGCATACGTGAGTGGGGTGATGCTAGGTTTCCCGAAATCTTGCAGTAAAATCAGCCGTAGCGTGTCGCGTGTGTTTTTCTTATCCTGCACCATCGTCGATAAAATGTCCTGTTTCGGTAACGAAGCGTTGGTGGGCAATGAAAACTGTTGGAGCAGCTTTGTGAGCCGCGTTTCCTGCTCGAGCGTGATACCGATGGCCAGTTCGCGGCTTAGCTTCGTTGCCATCACCATGCCAATAGCAACGGCTTCGCCATGAGTGTAATCGGTGTAATTTGTGAGCGTTTCGAGCGCGTGACCAAAAGTATGACCAAAGTTGAGTATCATGCGTTGTCCATAGTCAAGCTCATCTGTTAGCACAACTTTACGCTTGCTGTCACAGCACCGAAATACGATTTCATCAATGTGAGCCATAACCCCTTGGCGGTTAGCGCATGTCTCGAGCAACGGTAGCATCGCGACATCATCGATGGCAACGTATTTGATAACCTCTGCCATGCCCGACGCAAAGTCGCGGTCTGGCAGTGTTTGCAGGACAGAGGTATCCGCAAACACCATCTTCGGCTGATAAAAAGCGCCAACGAGATTTTTGCCCCCCTTGAGGTTGACGGCGACTTTGCCGCCAACGCTTGAATCCACCTGCGCCAACAATGTTGTAGGCACTTGGACAAAGGGGACACCCCGACCATAGGTGGCGGCGGCAAGACCAGCAATATCACCCACGACACCACCGCCCAAGGCAATGAGAGGTTCGTCGCGCAACAAACCACCATGGTGCAATGCTTCGTATATTGTTTCTAAAACGCCAAGCGACTTGCTTGCCTCGCCCGCGGGTATGACGATTGGAAAGGGCGCAAAGCCCTCGTCTTGCAAGCTTTTTGTGAGCACTGCGCCGTACAGCGCCCAAACATTCTCATCTGACACAATGGCAGCGCGACAGGGTTTCCAAACTGTGGATAGTTGCTTACCAACGGTTGGCAATACATCGCCACCGATATGAATAGGATACGCGCGTTGGGGGAGGTCAACGGTTAGCGTCATCTTCCTTGCATCTCCTTTTTGTGGTCATTCGCTGTGGTGAGCAGGGTGTGCAGTGTCGCATGGTCGCTAGTGTCGATGGCTTTGCGCATGTCTTGTAAATGTGTGATAAAGCGGTCAAGGTGCGGGAGAATATAATCCCCGTTTTCTAACAGCAGGGAGGTCCATAGGGTGGGGTTAATCTCAGCGACACGGGTGCAATCTCGAAAGGCACCCGCTGTAAACGCACGCGTGATGGTGGGTGGAAACGAGACGCATAACGCCGTTGCCGCAATGTGCATGAGGTCACTGGAGTAGGCAATGATATCATCATGCGTGCTGGCGTCGGTCACGGCAATGCGCGTTGCGCCGATATAGGTAGCAAGCTCTGTAAGCAGTTTGACACTGTCGGGGCTTGATTGTGGGGTTGGGGTTAGTATGAAGCCCGTCCCCTTAAAAATCGCCGCTTCCGCCTGCGCAAACCCAGAAACCTCTTTGCCAGCCATAGGGTGGATACCAACGTAGTCAATCGGCAGATTTTCAGCCAGTTGGCTGATATGGCGTTTTGTGCCGCAGATTTCTGTTACAAGCGCGCCTTTTTTACATAGGGGCGCATATTCGGTGAGGTACGATAGGATGCTCTCGGGATACGTGCAAAAAATAATCAAGTCAGCATCACGGATTGCCTGCGGCACATCGTCATACACGGTTGCGAATACGCCGCTGTTTTGCGCAAGGGCGCGCACAGACGGGTTTGCGTCCATGCCGCTAATGACGGCATTGCGAAAACCTTGTAAGGCCATGGCAAGTGAGCCACCCATTAAGCCCAATCCTATGATAGCAATATGAAAAGCCATGATAAAACTCCTTTGCGCCACTTCTTGCGGCTATTTTAGGGGATATGTGTGTGGCTGACTAAAATCGCTAGGTTATAAGCAAACACAGGATAAGGCAAACACGCGTTTTTGGCGTTTTGACATAATAAAAAGGAGAGTCCGAAACGAACCCCCCTCAATCAATCTATAATTTTCTCGTGCTACGGTTCTATCGGCATATTCAATTGTACACAGCAAAAATAACCAAAACGAGTAAACTCATTTTGGTTGCCATAAAAATATGAAGATGATAAGCATGTCAGCGGCAAGAAAAACACCTCGTCTATTTGGTAGCTTTCGTATAATGTACCATACTGCTTGCGAAATTGCAAGCGAAAATTTTGGATGGCACAGGCGATACAGTCAGTTATGCGCACCCTCTGTTTGAACGCGGTGGCAAACGTATACTGATAAAGATATTTGTTTAGTGTTTATGGAGATGAAAATATGCCTTGCCTACTAAGGTATCGTAGGTAAATGGTTTCGGAAGATGGTCATTCATCCCTGCTTGCAAGCAACGTTCAACATCCTCGGCAAAAACGTTCGCAGTCATGGCTATGATGGGCACTGTTTTTGACCATGGTGTGTCAAGCGCGCGAATGTGTGCCGTTGCCGTTAAGCCGTCCATCACGGGCATTTGGACGTCCATGAATATCAAATCGTATAGGTGCGGTGACTCTTTTACCATTTGCAAGGCGATGCTACCGTTTTCGGCACAATCGATATGGGCGCCTGTTTCTTCTAGTAAAGCAAGCACAATTTCACGGTTAATTTCAACATCATCGACGATGAGCATACGTCTATTGGTAAAATCGTACGCGATTTCTTCTGATATGGGTGTTTCTGCAACAGAAATACCATGCGCTACTTTGATGGTAAAGTAGAAGGAACTGCCACAATCGACGTCACTTTCGACCCAAATGTTGCCGCCTGCTAAAGTAACGATATGTTGCGAAATGTTAAGCCCCAAGCCTGTGCCGCCAAAACGTTGCGAAATTGTCCAATCCGCCTGCTCAAACGCCTTAAATAGCGAATCTTGACGCGCTTTCTCGATGCCGATACCTGTATCCTTGACACAAAATAGAATTTCGCATTCCTGCTGAGTTAGGCTGTTGACAGTCGCTGTTAGGGCGATATTGCCACCCTCTGGCGTAAATTTTTGTGCGTTACTTAACAAGTTTGTTAGTACCTGTGTAATCCGAAGTTCATCGGTGCAAATCTCTTTGGGCAGCTTGGGGTCAAGCATTATTTGAAAGCTTTGCCCTTTGCTATCAAAACGATCCTGCATCATACTTTCGACCGTGTTGAATAAATTTTGCACATAAAAGTTGCGGTTGATTAAGGCAAGCTTTTTCGCATCCATCTTTGACATATCCAAAATGTCATTGACGATGCCTAACAGATAATTAGCGGCTTTGTTGATTTTATAGAGACAATCCTGTATCTTGTCGGCGTCGTCTGTTTTTTGTGCGATGGTCAGCATACCAATAATCGCATTCATCGGCGTGCGGATTTCATGGCTCATATTGGCTAGGAATATACTCTTTGAGGCGGTACTTTGCAACGCTTCTTCCTTTGCGGCAATGAGGGAGGAGGTAATGTCATTGCGAAGGAGTGCTGTGGCTATGAGCAACGCACCAGACATGAGAATACTTTCCTCAGATTTTGTAAACAATCGTTCACTTTTGCAATCATCAAAACCGATAAAGCCCCAAAAATTATTATTGAGGTAGATTGGCATGACTAAAATTGATAAAATGTCCTGAGGTTCTAGTTGGGCGCGTTCCGATTCGCTTAAATCCCTCACCAGCGCATTAACACTCTTGCCATGGCGAAAATTGACTTCCCAACCAGGGATAACCTCATCATAAGGTAAATCAATCGTAAAGTCTGCCCCCTGCTGAGGGGTCGCCCCGCCAGACCACTCAAAGACTTGTGAGCAGTGAAGCTTACCATGAATTATGCGATTTTTCCATATGTACACTCTATCAACTTTGGCGCATTCGCCCAGTGTTTTCAAGCTTTGCCAAACGGCAGTATCGAAGGGTGTATCTAAGTCGGACATTAATAGTTTTGCGACCTCGTTGACGCCGATTAGTAATCTATCTCTGGCGGTGATGTCGCTTTCAGCGCGCATCATATTCTCTTGCATGGCAAGCTTATCACGCAAATCAAAGGTAAAGCTAATCACAAATGTCGTGTTTTGGAATGTGAGCCGCTTTATAATCACCTCACAAGGGATGGGGTCACCATTGCGGTGCTGATGGGTAAACAAAAAATGTGATTGACCGACCATCAGTGCCTGTTGTAGATAGTGCTGTGCTACTACATGAGACACTTCGCCGCTGGCTTGGCATGTTGGCGAAAAGCTATCAAAATGTTGTATAAACTCGTCTCTTGTACCCACACCAAAAAGGCGCAACGCCTCGGCATTACAGGCCAACGGTTGCAAATCGACACTCCAACAGATAGAGACGACAGGTGTCGCATCTAAAATACTTTGTGCAAATTCACTGACATTCAAGTCATGATTAAAAATTGTTAGCATAGTTACACCCCAACTGTTGCGGAATATTGTCACTTTTGCCAATTATATCATTATTTATGTCGAATGTAAAGTCACTTGTTGTGCGTATTCACGAAGATATCTGTTGATAGAGTGCGTTTCATAAGGGGGCATAACAGTACGATACGCTCTACGTTTGAAACTATTTAGATAATTTGGAAGCTGGGAGATTTCTGACTGCATCGTTTACGAAAAATTTGCAATTTACCATTGAAATGCGAATAAAAATCTATATAATAAATTGAGTATTGTTTTTTTAGGAAAGGGTTTACTATGCCAACAAGCATCATACAAGTAGAAGGCATGACTTGCGCCTCGTGTGAACGCCGCATCGAACGAACCCTACGTACCCTTGATGGGGTGTCGGACGTGAAGGCAAGCTATAGCAAAGGGCAGGTCACGATAACAGCCAAAACGATTGTCACGCCGCAGATAGCTGCCGCCCTCGAACGCATCGGCTACCCCATTAAAACAGGCAAACAACTGCAAAACAAACAGTTTCTGGCACTATTGTTAGGCGTTATTGCTGTTTTCTTTATCATCCAAAGCACTATCGGGTTTAACCTGTTACCAACGCCAGAGGCTGGAACGAGCTACGGTTTTCTATTCGTCATTGGGTTGATTACGTCCTTGCACTGTTTGGCGATGTGCGGCGGCATAAATATGTCACAGACTGTGCGCAAGGCAGAATCGCCGCAATCCACAACGCAAACACTCATGCCCAGTTTGCTCTACAACGCAGGGCGTGTGCTTTCGTACACGCTGATTGGCGGCATCGTGGGTGCGATTGGCTCGGTGTTTAGCCTATCGAATACTGGTAAAGCAGTTGTATCGCTCATAGCAGGTGTATTTATGCTCATTATGGGGCTTAACAGGTTAGATATCGTCCCGTGGCTAACACGACTGCAACCGCGTCTGCCCAAGTTGTTTACGAAGGGCATGGATGGTAAAGGTCCATTTGTGGTTGGCTTACTCAACGGCTTCATGCCTTGCGGACCACTGCAAGCGATGCAGATTTACGCCTTAGGGACAGGTAGTTTTGCAACGGGAGCGCTGTCTATGCTATTATTTAGTTTGGGTACCGTACCGCTGATGTTTGGGCTTGGTGCGTTAAGTTCCCTCATGTCCTCAAAGTTTACCAAGCATATGATGAAGGTTAGTGCGGCACTGGTGTTAGTGTTGGGTCTTGTCATGCTAGGGCGCGGATTGGCGACGGCGGGGATTCATGTCTCCCTATGGCAAGGCGATAACGCTACTGTGAGTGGCAATTTGCAGGAGATTACCACAGTGCTGACACCAAATGCCTACGAGCCGATTACCGTAAAGGTTGGCGTCCCTGTGAAATGGACTATCAAAGCGGAGGCAAAGGACATTAATGGTTGCAATAATGAGTTTTACATACCAGCGTACGATTTGACTGTGCCATTGAAAGCAGGGGATAATGTGGTAACGTTTACCCCAGACAAGGTAGGGTCAGTGGGGTATAGCTGTTGGATGGGCATGATTCAAAGTAACATACAAGTGGTTTCATAATAATAGGAAAGTAGAGGGAACTGAAAGATGAAAAAAATAGGATTACTGGTTTCAACACTGTCGGTCAGCGCACTGCTATTGCTGGGCGGTTGTGCCAAAACATCGGTTGCAGAGTCGACAATGGCAACGGCAGTTGTGGAGGAAGATGTCCAAACGGTGAATAGCGAAGTATCGCCAAACGGATATCAACCCATCGTGGTGCAAGTAGGTGTTCCTGTTCAGTGGCATCTTACTGTACCAAAGGGTGGATTGACCGGTTGTAATCGTGCCATTGTCATTCCCCCATTGAACATTCAAAAGGAACTGGTGGTCGGCGATAATGTAATCGAGTTTACACCCGAGACAGCAGGGGATATCGAATTTACCTGCTGGATGAACATGATTCAGAGCAATATCAAAGTGGTAGAAGAAATTAAAACAGATGATACTGCACAACCTGCCGCCGCGCAACCTGCCGCCGCACAACCTGCCGCCGCACAACCTGCCGCGGCGATTGTTGAGACATCCAAAACAGGGGCTGTGCAAGCCGAGGAACAACCTGCAAAGGATATTGCACAAACGCGGCAAGTGGAAGATAGCCGTATCACAAAAGCAACGATATTAGATGACGGCACACAGGAGATACATCTGGTTGTCGATGCAAACGGATACTCGCCTGCAATTGTTGCCGCACAACGAGGTCTTAAAACCCGTGTTGTATTTGATATTCAAGAATTGAACGCCTGTAATAATGCTATCCAGATTCCTGCCTATGAGCTAGGGTTGGACTTGGAAAAGGGCACTGAAACTGCGTATTTTACACCTGAAAATGATTTTGCTATCAGCTGTTGGATGGGGATGCTCACAACCTCCGTTGTCATGGTAGATGACCTAACAGCAGAGGCACCACTAACCCCACGTGGGGTCGTACCACCGACAGGCGCTTGCGCAGGACAAGAAGGTGCTTCGATATCCTGTTGTTAGGATAGGCAAATAAGTATCCCCCGGCTTAGCCGGGGGATACTTATTTGTTGGGGGGGATTTAGGTAATAACTGTGATATGGCTACCAAGTTTGTCGCGTGTCACGACCACTTGTTTATCAATACGGCGGCTTAAATCGCCTACATGAGAGATGATGCCGATAATACGGCGATTGTCTGCCAACCGTTGCAAGGTGGTTAAGGCGACCTCTAAGGAGTCTGCGTCTAGCGAACCAAACCCCTCATCAATGAACATGGCGTCAAGCTGAACGCCGCCTGTTGTTTGCTGAACGACATCAGAAAGCCCTAAGGCTAGTGCTAAGGATGCTTTGAACGATTCACCACCCGACAGTGTTCGCACATCTCGTGTATGACCGTCTACATCGGCAACATCCAACGCTAACCACGTGTGAGCTCTTGTACTTTCTTGGTTTTGGCGCTGTGTCAACTGATGCTGATGCTCGCTCATAGTGCCAAAATGACGGTTAGCGGCCTGCAGAACTTGGGCGAAGTAATTCGTTTGCAAGTACTCCTCAAAGCTAATTTTCGCCTTGCCAGATATATCACCATTAGCAGTGTTCGACAACAATTGGTACTCTCTGTAGGTAACTTGTTGTGTGCCGATTTGTGCCATGACTTCTGTTAAATGCTGTAACGCCCGTGCATTACTGCTAACGTACCCTTGGGCGGCGGATAAACGTTGTTTTCGTGCTGTCAGTTCTTGATTAAGCGTTGTAAGCTCTAGCAGTAGGGCGGTCATATCTGTGTAGGCGGTGTCTGTGGTTTCTACCATGAGGCGCGCGATATCATGCGAGAGAATATCTGCTTGCTGTTTATACTGGTGTATAACAGCTGATAAGTCGTTTAACGCTGCCTCTGTGGTGAGCGCCGCTCTGTACATCTCATAGCTATCAAACGCCGCGGCAAGCGCTGTGTCAAAAGCCGACTTTGCTTGTGCCGCCGCCTGCGTTATGGCTGGCAAGCGGTCTGCCCGCTCTTGCAGAACGGTGCGAACACGCTCTAAGTCATAATTGGCTTGATGATACGTTTGCGTGGCTTCCTCGATGTGGCTAGACAATTGTGAGATGGTGATAGCCTGCACACGAAGCATATCTTCTGCTGTTAATAAATCCTCAAAGGGGAGGACGATGGCGGTTATCTGCCCTCTGAGACGTGCTATTGCCATATGTAAACGTGTGGCATCTCCTTCTTGTATGCGCAATGCTTCTTTTTTGCGTTGTTGCGCCATGGTTAGGATATTCACTTGTTCTTCATATGTTTTACGCCGATCGATATCCTGCTGTGTTTGTTGCAATGCTAGGAGTAGTTGGGCGTGCGCTTGCTTTGTGTCCTGTATGGTTTGGGTTAAGGTGTCCTTGCTACAGCCAAGCTGGCATAACATGTTATCTAGCGCTACTTCTGTGGCATCCATGGCCGCTTTTGCCGCCGCTGCGTCTGTCGCCGCGGTTTCACGAACCCTGCGCGCTTTGTCTGACGTTTGCAAGGCGGCTTTGACCATTTCGGCAGTAGGTGATTCGAGGGTGAGAAGCGTTGGCATAGGATGCTCTGTCGCGCCGCAAACTGGACAGGGTGACCCGTCTGCTAGCTGTTGAGCCAAGATGCCTGCTTGTTCACGCAAGAACTGCGTCTCAAGCGCCTTATGTGTGGCATCAGCTTGCAGATACGCGTCTGAGGTGTCGAGTAAGGCGTGTTGCAGCTGCACCACGTCGGCGGCTTGCATTTTTAATTGTTCGTACGAACGTAACACATCTTTACAGGCGGATAGACGTGTTTGGTGTGTTTCGACACGTTGTTTTTGTTGCTCATATATGACGTCGGCTGTTGAAAGGGCTTGTATATCAGCTAACATGGTGTTAAGGTGCGATTCTTCGTCATGCAGCTGTTCGGACAGCGTTGCAATTTTTGCTTGTGCGGTAACTAATGCGGCTTCGTTGGCAGTTAACGCCTCTTGCAGTTCCTGCATTTGTGTATAAAGCGGCAGTTGTTCTAGTAAACGTGCGTGCGTTTGCTGTAGGGTTAGTAAATGTGGCTCTTTGCCGCGCGCTGTGGTATAGGCTTCCTTCGCTGTGGTAAATGTATCCATTAGAGATACTTCTTGCGCCGTCGCTTCTTCGATACTGTGTAGTAAGGCATCCAAGGTCAATTGTGCGTTGACGGCGGTGTCCTCAAAGGGCTTGACAGAATGCAGGGCGACACGTCCTAATTGTAGCTGTTCAGCACGTAACTGCATGGCAGCATCCTGCTCTACGAGTAGCGCGTAGGCGGCTTGGTGTCTGGCTAGTTCGTCAAGCTTTATGTTTGCCGTTTCTAACCGTGACTTTTCGGACAGCAGTGTATCGCGTCGGGCATCTAACACGGCAAGTGAGGCTTCCTCTGTTGCCAATGCGGCTTTTGCCGTTGTCACCATCTGTGCCAAAGTATCAATCATGTCCTCAGCGTAGTAAAGCTCCCGTTTTTCGCGATACGAGGCAAACGCATCCTCAAGTGAATTATAGGGGACAATCTCTGCTTCAACCGAAAACGAAGTGCTGTCTGTCAAGGAATTACCGTCCGCTTGCTCTGAAGCTAAATCACCACTAAGGGA
>JAVBKJ010000013.1:0-3235 GCA_031554075.1 Oscillospiraceae bacterium
CGTTGCCCGATTGTCCCACGGTGCGGCATAAAGCCGTTTTTGGCGGCAACGCCGCAAATGGCTGGCTTGATTATGATGCAGGTGTGGCACAGGCGGCGGCGACCTTTGAACGCCCGCTACCCTACAATCAAAACGAAGACATGATGCTGATGGCGTTTTCCTCTGGGACAACAGGGTATCCTAAGATGGTGTGGCATGATTTTACGTATCCATTAGGGCATATTCTGACAGGTTGTTTTTGGCATCGCTGTGAAGAGGGTGGCTTGCATTTTACCATTTCGGACACAGGCTGGCTAAAATCACTTTGGGGGAAGATGTACAGCCAATGGTTGGCTGGTAGCGCCATCTTTGTCTACGATTTTGACAAATTTAATGCTGCAGACATACTGAGTAAGCTTGAAACGTATAAAATCACGACATTTTGCGCCCCGCCCACCATGTATCGTTATATGATTAAAGAGGACTTACAGTCCTACAATTTATCGTCGCTGACACATGCGTCAACAGCTGGCGAGGCGCTCAACCCAGAGGTGTACAACGCATGGTTGGCAGGGACGAAGCTGAAAACATTTGAGGGCTTTGGACAGTCAGAAACAACGCTTTGCTGCTTGACTGTGTATCCTTGGATGCAGCCGCGTCTTGGTTCAATGGGTGTGCCTGCCCCCGGCTACCGCATGATTATTGCGGACGAGCAAGGCAATGAGGTGGATGCAGGTATCACAGGGGAAATCTGCATTCGAACAGATGAAGAAGGCGGCGGTAAGCCGTTTGGATTGTTCTCGGGCTATTACAAGGAAGAAGCGCTTACCCAAAAGGTGTGGCATGACGGACTATACCATACAGGTGACACGGCGTATCGCGATGAAATGGGCTTTTTGTGGTATGTTGGTCGTACGGATGATGTGATTAAATCCTCAGGGTATCGAATAGGTCCGTTTGAAGTCGAGAGCGCGTTAATGGAACATCCAGCGGTGTTAGAATGTGCCGTCACTGGGGTGCCAGACCCAGACCGTGGGTTTGCAGTCAAGGCGACTATTGTGCTAACGCAAGGGTTTACAGCAAGCCCCGAACTGACAAAAGAGCTTCAACAGCATGTTAAAAAAGTCACCGCACCTTATAAATATCCGCGTATGATCGAGTACGTGCCCTCGTTGCCGAAAACCATCTCGGGTAAAATACGTCGCGTGGAAATTCGAGAACGCGACAGTCAGTAACGCTGTGGAAACAGTGCATATACTGGTTTTGTCGATACCCAAATAGGAGAATTGTGTATGGAAATTACGATTACGCGAAATCAACACCCCAAAGCCAAACCGCCCGCCGATTCGTTGGGGTTTGGTCAGTACTTTACCGACCATATGTTTGTAATGGATTACAATCCTGAAAAAGGGTGGCATGACGGGCGCGTTGTTCCGTATGCGCCGCTGTCGCTCGACCCAGCCTGCATGGTACTGCATTACGGACAAGAATTGTTCGAGGGGCTGAAAGCATATCGCGGTGCAGGCGGCGAGATACGATTCTTTCGCGCTATCGAGAACGCACGACGGTTAAATCGTTCCTGCCAGCGGCTGTTTGTGCCAACCATCGACGAGCAAAGTATCCTCGATGCTATGACGACCGTCGTTCGTGTCGATGCTAGTTGGGTGCCAGATGCCCCCGACACCTCGCTATATGTGCGCCCTTTTATCATTGCCACCGACCCATTTTTGGGCGTACGAAGCTCCAGCATGTTTCAGTTTATTATCATATTGTCGCCTGTTGGCTCGTACTACAAGGGCGGCATGGTGCCAACGAATATCTATGTCGAAGCTTCCGACGTGCGCGCTGTCCGCGGTGGCATGGGGGAAGCGAAGGTGGGGGCAAACTACGCCGCCACAATCCGCGCGCAAGAGTCTGCCAAACGACAAGGTTTTACGCAAGTGCTATGGCTTGACGGCTTTGAGCATAAGTATGTTGAAGAAATCGGCACATCGAATGCCTTCTTTGTGATTAACGATGTGGTCATCACACCCCCGCTAGAGGGTACAATTCTACCAGGGATTACGCGTCAATCCTGCTTGACACTGCTGGCACAATGGGGGATACAGACACTAGAACGTCCCATTTCGATTGACGAAGTGGCGCAAGCCGCCAGCGACGGGCGACTGTCAGAGGCATTTGCCAGCGGCACGGCGGCCGTCATTTCGCCTGTTGGGTCATTGCATTGGCAAAAAACGGATATCGTAATTGGCGGCGGCGCGATTGGTATGCTGTCGCGCAGACTGTACGATACCATTACAGGCATCCAACGAGGGCGCATCGACGACCCCAACGGATGGAGTACCATTATCGAATAATGTTACGATAGACGCAAATAGCCCTCCAATGGTTCGCCATTGGAGGGCTATTTGTATTACCGCAGTGTACCCAAACGTTTCATGAAAACGCTACTAATAAGTATGGCGACCAATGTTTTGACAGTATCCCACGGTAAGAAAACGAGAAGCCAAGATTTTAGGAAGGCTAGTATCTCCACAGGTTGTTCCATGATGTATGTGAGCACCGCGTAAGCGTAGGGAAGTCCAACCACATGCACCACAAGCATACCAGCCACACAGGACCAAATGAGTTGACCGCGCACCTTGCGCAAGGCATGGGATAGCTTGCCAACGACATACGCGCACAGGATAAACCCCAAAATGTATCCAAATGAAGGCGTCGAAACGATACCCAACCCGCCACGACCGCCAGAAAAAACGGGCAACCCGACAAGCCCCATAGACGTATACACCGCCTGCGACATTGCACCGCGCCGCCCGCCCAGCAGTAGACCCGACAACAGGACAACAATCGTTTGTAGTGTGATTGGGATGGGGGTGGGGAGGGTGAATTGCGCGCTGACTGCGGATAGCCCTGCAAATAATGCAATCGGTATAAGATTTTTGGTTTTCATGCCAAAACCTCCTATTTACATTTGGCAAGTAGCTGTTGTGAATATTGTCGAATGAAGGATAGTGTATCATAAACCTTAAAAGATTGCCAGTGGTGATGCTAGCAGCAATAATATTTGTACAAAGCATATAAAAAAAGTACATGTATGCAATCTAAAATGATACGTAAATTCCCAAAGTAAGTTCCGCTAGCGATGGAAGTTGCGTTTAGTATGAAAAATCAATGGAAGTTAGTCTTGGAAAAAAGAATAAACCTGCAAATAATAGCTCTATCTATCAAAAATATGTGTCATGCAAATGGATAA
>JAVBKJ010000056.1:0-6186 GCA_031554075.1 Oscillospiraceae bacterium
TTATGACAGGCAGGACCCAGAGGGTGAACCGTTACAAGCAACGTGTCGCCGTCACAGTCTGGCGTAATATTAACAATTTTTTGCTTGTTGCCCGATATAGCGCCCTTGCGCCACAGCGCGTTACGGCTTCTGCTGTAAAAACAGGTGAACTGCTCGCGCAGGGAAATTTCCAAGCTTTCCGCGTTCATATAGGCAAGCATCAGGACGCGCCCACTGTCTGCATCCTGTATAATCGCTGGCACTAGCCCATGTTCGTCAAACTTTACGTTCATAACTACCTCCTGTCGTTCTCATAGGTATCTGATGTTCTGCCAAATACGTCTTTACGTCAGCAATCTTCACTTCTTTATAATGAAAGATAGAAGCCGCCAACCCCGCGTCAACACAGGCAACTGTTTGAAACAGTGTTAGAAAATGTTCCCTATTTCCCGCACCGCCAGACGCAATGACAGGTATGCGTACCTCTTGACCAATCGTTTGCAGCATGTCAAGGTCAAAACCTTGCTTCACGCCGTCCGTATCAATGCTATTGATGACCAATTCTCCCGCACCGTTTTCCTGCCCCAATTTCGCCCATGCCACCGCATCTATGCCTGTATCCTCACGCCCGCCCTTCGCAAACACACGAAACCCACCGTCTACGCGTTTTACATCCATCGACAGGACAACGCATTGATTGCCGTACTTCTGCGCCGCTTCTTTGATAAAGGAGGGTCGCCGAATCGCCCCTGTATTCACGCTGACTTTGTCCGCACCGCAATGTAACACGCGTTCAAAATCCGCAAGTTCATTAATGCCGCCCCCGACTGTCAAGGGGATAAAAATCTGTGACGCAACGCGTTTTAACGCATCGGTAAACAGCGCACGTCCCTCGACAGACGCTGTAATATCGTAAAAAACAAGCTCATCTGCGCCCTGTTCATTATAAAACGACGCCAAGGCAATAGGGTCAGATACATCCTGCAATCCCTCAAAATTTGTCCCCTTCACCACGCGCCCATCGCGGACATCCAAGCAGGGGACAATCCGTTTTGTCAGCATGTGGCAAGTACCTCCTCAAGACGCAACGCGCCCGTGTAGAGTGCCTTCCCCAGTATCGCACCATGGGTGCCAATGTTCCCAAGCTCCTGAATCTCTGCCATACTGCAAATGCCACCAGAAGCAATCACATCCAGCGTTACCTCATCGGCAAGACGGCGGTAGACCGCCATATTCGTCCCCGACATGGCACCGTCCTTGGCTATATCGGTGTAAATCACAGTCTTCAACCCGACTTGCTCCAATTGCTTGCAAAACGCAATAGAGTCCACCTTGGTGACCTCGAGCCAACCCTGCACAGCAACACATTCCTCTTTTGCATCCACACCGACGGCAATCTTTGCGCCGTAGGCGGCAATCATGCGCGCGGTAAAGTCGAAGTCCTGCACCGCAATCGTGCCTAAAATGACACGTCCTACCCCGAGTGACAAATAATGGTCAATGCGCGCTTGGTCACGTATGCCGCCACCTACCTCAATAAACAAGCCTTTGACAGATGCCAGTTTTCGTATCGCCGCTTCATTCACAGTCGTGCCTTCTCGTGCGCCATCTAAATCTACCACATGTAGATTTGTAGCACCTTGCGCCAAAAATTGCTGTGCCACTACCTCTGGGTCGGCGGCGTACACATCGACACGGTCGTAATCCCCTTGCGTAAGTCTTACGACTTGACCGCCTTTAATATCAATAGCTGGAAAGATTTCCATACGACACCTTCTGCTCTACAAAATTCTTGAGCAGTGTTAGCCCAACGCTACCACTCTTTTCGGGATGAAACTGCATTCCGACAACATTTTCCTTCGCCACCAAGCCAGTGACATGCACATCGCCGTACTGTGAGGACGCTACCGTATCCTCTGACACCGTGGCATAGTAGGAATGTACATAATAGACGTGCGAGCCATCGTTTTCTGGGCTGTAAAGCGAGGTTGCTTTACATAGATGTAGGCTATTCCACCCCATATGTGGCACTTTTTGATCGTTACTCACAACTTGCATGAGCGGCGCAATATGTCCCTTGAGCAACCCTAGCCCCTCATGGTCACCATACTCTGTGCTACGCTCGTATAGTAACTGCATCCCAAGGCAAATGCCGAGCAGTGGTTTTCCCTCGTTGGCTAGACGGCGGATAACGTCAAAAAGTCCCGTAAGCCGTAATTTCGCCACAGCATCTCCGAACGCGCCAACCCCCGGCAATATGACATGGGTTGCCTCTTGTAGTGTTGCCTCGTCGCTTGTCACCACCGATGGTAACCCCAACGCGTCGAGGGAACTGCACAGCGAAAACAGGTTTCCCACACCATATTGCACGACACCTATCATTATAAGCACCCCTTTGTCGAGGGAATCTCACCTGCAAAACGTGGGTCAATGCGCACGGCTTCGGATAATGCGCGTCCAAGCGCCTTAAACGCCGCTTCGATGATATGGTGTGTGTTTGTGCCTGCTAATTGCGTCACATGTAGCGTTAGCCCCAAATGACGGCTCAATCCGAGCAAAAACTCGCTGACAAGTTCTGTGTCAAATTCGCCTAACTTGGCATTCGGTAGCGACATGTTCAAGCTAACGTGTGACCGCCCACTGATATCAAGCGCCACCTGAACTAACGCTTCATCCATCGGCAGCAATTGTGTCCCATAACGCGTGATACCGCGCATATCCCCTAGCGCCGTATGAAACACTTGCCCTAGCACAATGCCCACATCCTCCACCGTATGGTGGGCATCGACATGCAAGTCGCCTTTCGCTCTGATTGTCAAATCAAATCGACCGTGCTTGGCAAACAGCGTCAGCATATGGTCAAAAAAACCGATACCTGTGTCAATTATCGCGACACCAGTACCATCAAGCAATAATTCTACATCTATTTGCGTCTCTGTGGTGTGACGCACCTGCTTGGCGTTTCGCATCATTTGCCCTCCTTTGCCGCTAGTGCTAACAATGTGTCCATGTCGTCATCACGACCGATGGTAATACGGACAAATGGCGCACAGCGTGCCGTCGCAAAATGGCGCACCAATACGCCGTTATCTTTCAAATAAGTATAAAACCGACCACCATCACGGTGCGGCGGTGCGGCAAACACAAAGTTTGCAGCAGATGTCAGCACCTCAAATCCTAAGGCGCGCAACGCACTTGTTACGCGTTCTCTCGTGGCTGTCACCTTCGCTACCGTCTGGGCAAGATAGGCAGTGTCTTGGATAGCCGCGATACCAACACGTTGCGAAAGTCTGTCAATATTGTAGGGATTAAACGAAAATTGCACTTTTTCAATATCCTCTATGATATCACTGCTGGCAAACCCGAACCCGAGCCGCATTCCTGCCAAAGCGCGTGACTTTGAAAACGTCTGCACCACGATTAAATTTTCGTACCGCTTTAGTAATGGAATACAGGTATTTTCAGTCAAAAAGTCTATGTATGCCTCATCAACAATTACCAAACGATGTGGATTATGCTCCAACAGTTTCGCAATGTCTGCGGGCGGCAGCACCAAGCCAGTGGGGGCATTGGGGTTGGCTAAAAATATATGTCCCTCTGTTTGCATCAGGGCGTCAGTAGGTACTGTAAAATCGTCATGAAGCGGCACAATTTGTGTTTGTAACCCAAACAAATCGGCATAGACTTGATAAAAACCGTACGTAATATCAGGAAACACCACCGTATCGCCAGCCCGACAAAATGCCATAAAACAGTAGGCGAGCACCTCGTCAGAGCCGCCTCCAGCAAACACTTGCTTTGGAGACAGCCCATAAGCGGTCGCCATGGCGGCGCGCAGATTGAGGGACGTAGGATCGGGATACAGGCGCAAGTCGCTGCAATCTCCGATTGCTTGCGCCACGAGTGGTGACGGCGGATAGGGACATTCATTAGTGTTTAGCTTACAATACTGCTTGTCCTGCGGTTGTTCCCCCGGAACATAGGGTCTGCCACCTGCCACACGGTAAAAACTGCTCATGGTTGCGCCTCCCCGCGAATACGAACAGACAACGCGTGTGCGTGCAAGCCTTCTCGCGTGGCAAATGTGTCAATGGCGGGGGCGACGGCGTGTAGCGCGCCTTTGGTGTAGTAAATAAAGGAGGACTTTTTGCAAAAATCATCCACCCCAAGTGGAGACGAAAAACGCGCTGTGCCGCTCGTTGGCAATGTGTGATTCGGTCCCGCAAAGTAGTCGCCCAATGCCTCTGGTGCATAATGTCCTAAGAAAATTGAACCTGCGTGGCGGATTAGTGGCAGCAAGGCAAACGGTTCAGCAGTGCAAACTTCTAAATGCTCTGGCGCCATACGGTTGCTAATCGCCACAGCATTTTCTAAAGTATCCGTCACAACGATACAGCTGTTGTTTTCGATGGCCTGTGTTGCGATGTCTCGTCTGGGTAGTGTTTGTAGATGAAATTCGATTCGTTCTTGCACTTTTTGGGCAAGTGTCTGGCTCACCGTCACCAGCACAGCACTTGCTAAGGTGTCATGCTCCGCTTGCGATAATAAATCGACTGCGACAAAATCGGGGTTGGCGGTATCGTCCGCAATCACTAAAATTTCGCTAGGTCCTGCAATCATATCAATGTCAACCAAACCAAACACCATGCGTTTCGCGGTTGCCACGTAAATATTACCTGGACCAACGATTTTATCCACTTTGGGGACAGTCTGCGTGCCATAGCTCAGCGCACCCACGGCCTGTGCGCCACCCATCTTAAAAATGCGGTCAACGCCGGCAATCCGCGCCGCCACTAAAATATCAGGATTCACACTGCCATCTTTACGCGGCGGGGTCGCCATGATAATGGACCCAACGCCCGCTAATTTAGCAGGCACGACATCCATCAACACTGTTGACGGGTACGCCGCTGTTCCCCCAGGGACGTACACCCCCACCCTGTCCAGTGGTGTAATCTTTTGCCCCAGGACAACGCCTGCCTGTTCGCTCATCGTAAAGCCAGTGCGGCGTTGTTTTTCGTGAAAAGCAGTAATATTGGCGTGCGCTTGTTGCAGAATCGCAACAAACTGTTGGTCAGCATTTGCCCAAGCCGCGTCTACTTCCGCTCGGGTCACTTCCAACGTATGCAAATCTGCACCGTCGAAGCGTTTCCCATACGCCAACACGGCAACATCGCCTTGCGCCTGCACCGTTTTAAGGATATCCGACACTGCGTCTTCCACCATAGGCGTTGCCGCCGCCGCTCGTGTCAGCGTAAAACTGTCTGGCTCGACACAGGTGAGTAACTTAATCACAAGGCAACACCTCCTTTAATTTCTGAATCAGTGTTTCAATCGTATCGGTTTTGAATTTCATACTGGCTTTATTGGCAATCAATCGCGCACTGATAGGCAAAATATCCGTTAAGACATGCAGATTGTTTTCGCGCAAAGTACTGCCAGTTTCCACAATATCGACAATGACATCTGAAAGACCAAGGAGCGGTGCAAGCTCAATCGAACCGTTAAGCTTAATCATCTCAATCGCGCGATTTCGTGAGGCGTAGTACGTCTTTGCAATGTTGACGTATTTGGTGGCGACACGCAGGGTTGCCGTCCTATCCTCAACATAGTCAACAGGTGCCGCCACTGCCACACGGCATTTCCCTAGCTGCAAGTCCAGCAGTTCGTACACATCGGGTGACGATTCGATGAGAATATCCTTGCCCACAACGCCGATATCCGCCGCCCCTTTTTCAACATAAATCGCCACATCCGAAGGTTTGACCAAAAAGTATCGAATACAATCCGATTCCATGACAAGCTTGCGCCCTGGGTCAAAGAATTGTTCGCAATCATACCCCACTTGCGCAAACAGGCGATACACGTTGTCCCCCAGCCGCCCTTTCGGCAACGCAATATTTAACACAGGGTCAGCCCCCCCTCTTTGCTAAAACGGTAGCGGTGTAACACGGTTAAATCCGTCTCACCCACTAATTCCAGACGGACACTAAGCCCCGTTTCGCGCAGCTGCGCCGACTGCGCCAGTAATGCCGCAAAGTCACAGTCTGGCTCATAGGAAATCAGCACATCATAGTCGTAGGTTTGACCGCTTTTGCTGTATGTATTCAGGTCTGACAGCGTCACGGCAAACCCAATCGCCGCACTACTTTTACCCATTTTCTGCATCAGTTTGTCATATCGCCCCCCTGTTAGGACGGATTTTGG
>JAVBKJ010000147.1:0-10368 GCA_031554075.1 Oscillospiraceae bacterium
AAGGGTTCGGCTGTTCGCCGATTAAAGTGGCACGCGAGCTGGGTTCAGAACGTCGTGAGACAGTTCGGTCCCTATCTATTGCGGGCGCAGGAGATTTGAAGGGAGCTGTCCTTAGTACGAGAGGACCGGGATGGACGTACCTCTGGTGCACCAGTTGTCCTGCCAAGGGCACAGCTGGATAGCTATGTACGGACGAGATAAACGCTGAAAGCATCTAAGCGTGAAACTCCCCCTAAGATGAGATCTCCCACTGCCTCGAGCAGGTAAGGCCCCACGAAGACTACGTGGTTGATAGGTCGGAGGTGTAAGTGTGGTAACACATTTAGCTAACCGATACTAATGGGCCGAGGGCTTGACCTTGAACTATAATTTATGTGGGCAAGTTTTCAACAACTCTGTCGCTATAACTTCTGTATTCGGTTCTCAGGGCGCAAACGAAAGTTTGGTAAACCTGAAAAGTGCGTGTTGATATGCGCCTTTAGCTCAGTTGGTAGAGCAGCTGACTCTTAATCAGCGGGTCCCCGGTTCGAGTCCGTGAAGGCGCACCATTACAATGAGCAGTACACAGTTTCTATCCAATTTAGCAAATATGTTTGTGCAACGTGAATTGTAATTGCGATTTGCAGAGTCGGCCCGTTGGTCAAGCGGTCAAGACGGCGGCCTCTCACGCCGCAAACAGGAGTTCGATTCTCCTACGGGTCACCAGTTTTAACCCCGAAAGAGACAAGTAAAGAGATGAAAACCACTTTTCATTTGCTTACTTTTCTTTTTCCACAAAGAGAAAAGTAGTCGGTGCTGATTACGGTGAGGGTCCACCCGTTCCCATTCCGAACACGGCAGTTAAGCTCACCAGTGCCTACGATACTTGGCTGGAGACGGCCCGGGAAAATTGGTCGGCGCCGACATTGGGTTTTAAGCCCGGGCAATAGCCCGGGCTTTTGCCTATCCATTTTTAGATTCAAACGACGTTTTGAACCTAAAAATTTGGTTACGATTACTTTATTATTAAAAAATCTCCTTAATATCATAAATTCTATGTGTTGTCGTTGAGAGAATATACTAATTGCATCTTAAAAACATACAGTGTTTTTAAGATGCAATTAGTGTACGTGGCGGCTACAAGCAGCCGAAATGCCGTCAATACTAGCCTCTTGCGGCTTCGCTGCAAATCCAGAGAAGCGGAGAAAAAATGATAGAACATTTTTACCGTGGATTAGTATTACACACTATGCGCCATGAAAACCCATAATGCCCGAATACTGTAACCTTACTGTAATTGTAATTTTGTGATAAAGAACATATAATAGTAATTGTATTTTCATTGAATGGAGGGATAGCCACATGCCAAGCATCATCGGCACAAAAGGCACTCGCGTTGCAGAGGCACCTACGGTGGCTGTCAAACCATGGCTTTGGCCCACGGTCACTGTGGGCGTTGCTCTTATTGTTTTAGTTGCTAGCGCCTTGACATATGTTATGGTCGGATATCACCTGATTTATCCCAATGTGTTTGTTGATGGCGTGCCAGTTGGCGGTATGAATGTTGACAGTGCAAACCAAATTTTGATGAATCATGTGCAATCGCAGACAGAAAACGCCGTAATTGACGTCACAGCAGACGATATTACGGAGAAATTTACGCTGGAGGATGCCAAAGTTGTGTATGATGTGGGGGCGATGAGTGCCGCTGCATTTTACGTCGGGCGCGAGGGGTCTATCATTGAACGCTTGAAAAACCTTAGCCAAGCTTATTTTGGCAGAGTGGATGTCCCGTGGGCACCGACAATTTCGATGGACACAGCCTATATACAATCACGCGTTTCAGAGATGGCACGGCAAATAGACATGCCACTCCGTGAGTATGAAACTGTCATAGCGACGGACGACATTCGTATTCATAACGCACAAGCGGGACGCACACTCGACCAAGCGTCGCTTGTGTCCGAAATTTCACGCCGATTTCAAGACATGGAGTTCACAGCACTAACGGTTAATTCGGTGGAAAACCTACCTCAGCCGATTGATATTGATGGTCTATACGCCCAAGTGTTTCTTGAGCCAAAGAACGCATGGTTGGACACGACTGATCCAGCCAAGGCGATGATTATGCCGCATCAAGTGGGTATCAGTTTTGACAGGGAAGCCTTGGCAACATTGTTACAGTCTTCTGACGCAGAGTGGTTTCGCATACCTCTCATCAAATCTGTACCAGAAGTGACGCAAACAATTTTGCAAGATAATTTGTTTAAGGACGAACTAGCCTCGTTTACGACGTATTTATCAGCGTCAAATGTGCCAAGAACGAGCAATATTCGCACCTCGGCTGGCTACATGAATGATATCGTGCTAGCACCGGGCAACGAATTTTCGTTTAATCAGATGGTGGGTCAGCGGACGAAAGCGCGCGGCTTTCAAGAAGCAGGTGCCTATGTCAACGGTCGCCTTGTGCCCGAATTTGGCGGCGGCGTTTGTCAGATGTCCACCACCACATACAATGCCGCGCTGCTCGCCAATCTCCAGATTACAGAGCGCAATAACCATAGTATGACTGTTGGTTACGTTCCGTTGGGACTTGATGCCATGGTCAATTGGGGAACGTCCGATTTGCGGTTTGTGAACAACACAAAGTTTCCGATTCGGATTCTAGCGGAGCAGAAAACAAATTATGTAAAAGTGACCATTTTAGGCACAAAGGAAAATGACAACAAAGTCGTGATGGATCGCACGTTGATAAGCACCAAACCGCAACAGTTTATTCAAAAAGTCAATACAGCAATGGCGCCAGGGACAGCACGCGTTGTGATTGACGGGCATAATGGCCACGTTGTGGATACATTCCGCAGTATTGTTAGCCCTGATGGTACAAATCTTGGGCGTACGTTTGAAGCAAAAAGCACCTATCGCAAGGTTGATCAGGTAACGGAAGTGGGGCCGTCAGCCACAACCACACCTGTGCATCCCACCACACCCACGACGTCGCCTGTTACCCCCACAACCCCTATACCTACGCCAGCACCCGCCACCACCCCCGACCCTGCCACGCCTGCCCCAGAGCCAACCCCTGACCCAGACGTACCAGAGGTTGTTGTAGATTAATAATGCTGTTCTCTATAAAAATGTACCTTACATTTTTATCATCTGGCTTTGCCAAATTTTCGGTTGTACCGCCAGATAACTGTAATGACGGCATTTCGGCGACCTATGGTTGCTCCTCGCTTTCGCAAGCGATATATAAACATGGCATGTTTATATATGAAATTAGTATATCAAAGGGCTAACACAAGATTGATTTTGTGTTAGCCCTTATCGTTGCGCATCCAGTACCAAATCCTATTTTATGAAACAAATAGCAGCCAAAAATGGCACAGAAACTTATGTTTCTGTGCCATTTTCTAATATTACGACTCTATTTAACTAACGATTCATACAGCGCAATGTATTTTTTGGCTGACGTGTCCCATGCAAAGTCTTTTGTCATGCCAACTTTTTGTAGTTTGCGCCACGCACTTTTATCTTGGTACAGTTGTGATGCGGTGTAAACGACATGTGCCATGTCATCCGCGTTGTAGTTGGCGAAGCCAAAGCCGTTTGATTCCTTATTGGAGGGCGAGTAGGGGACGACGGTGTCCTTAAGACCACCAGTTTCGCGAACCAGCGGCAGTGTGCCATAGCGCATAGCAATCATCTGTGCCAAGCCGCAAGGCTCGCTCTGAGAGGGCATTAGGAAAATATCTGCGCCTGCATACATTTTCATGGCAAGCGTCGGATTATACGTCACGTTGGCAGACAGGCGACCCGAGTAACTATGCTGCATGTTTTCAAACAAATGCTCATAGTGCCAATCGCCGCGCCCCAAAATGGCGAACTGGATATCCATATCCATCATACTGTCCAGACGCGAAACGACCAAATCAAGCCCCTTATGCGCCACAAGTCTTGTGACCATGCACACAAGTGGGGTTTCGTCGTTTTGCGCTAGACCAAGCAGGCGCTGCAAGTCACGCTTGCATTCCAACTTTTTATCAAGGCTATTATAATCGTACTTTGTGGCAAGGCTTGCATCTGTGGCTGGATTGTATACATCCATGTCGATACCGTTGAGAATCCCTGTGAATTTATCACGATTGACTTCAATGACGCCTTCTAGCCCCTTTGCGTAGAAGCCGTACTGCAGCTCCTCGGCATAGGTAGGGCTAACGGTTGTAATACGGTCAGCAAGCTCAATTGCACCCTTCATTAGAGAAATGCCGCCCTTAAACTCCATTGTACCGCTGCTAACAAGTTCAAAGGGCAGCCCAAAGACTGTGTCCATCAAACTCATGTCATAGCGTCCCTGATACTCTATGTTGTGTATAGTAAAAACGGTTTTCATTTTGTCATAGGGGGGCAATGAGGCACAAAGTGTGCGCATATAGATAGGCACAAGCGCGGTTTGCCAATCGTGACAATGAACAATGTCGGGCAGCCAATTGCCAAGTTCTGTCATCATAGATACAACCGCACGGCTAAAGAAGGCAAAACGCTCACCGTCGTCAAACGCGCCATACAAGTCACCGCGAGAAAAATAATACTCGTTGTCTAAGAAGTAATATGTGATGCCGTCTCTCTTAAGTTCAAAGAGACCGCAGTACAGGTTGCGCCACGCTAGCGGCACATAAATGTACTTTACAAACTTCAATTGTGCGCGCCATTCAGCGTTAATGCCAGCATATAAGGGCATCATCACACGTACTTGATGGTTAGCCTTGGACACAGCTTGCGGCAGTGCCCCCATGACATCGCCAAGACCGCCTGTTTTTGCGAACGGGGCCGCTTCGCTTGTCACAAATAGGACGTTCATCATAACACCTCTTTCTCTAAACAATGCTTCCTTTACTAATCGCAATGGGATAGTTTGCGTGACCCATTAGCATACGACCGGCATTGACCAACACGTCTTTGTCGGTTATAGCAAAGTTCAAAACGGCATCAGAGCAGATTTTTGTGTCCTGCATGATGATACTGTTTTTCACTGTCGCGCCTTTTTCAATATGGACACCGCGGAAGATAATGCAGTTTTCAGCCTTACCCTCGACAATACAGCCATCTGCCACCAAGCAATCCTTAATGGTGGACTCAGTTCCGTAGTAGGTTGACGCATCGTCACGCACCTTTGTTTTAATCGCGCGCCCCTTTAGGAATAAATCAGCACGAACGGCTGGTTTTAACAAATCCATGCTTTGTGCAAAAAACATAGCAGTTGAGTGTAGTTTTGCCACATAACCGTTGAAAATATAGGTGCCAATGTTTAACTTTTCAACCATCGATTGCAGTACATCGCGCTCAAAATCATAGAAGTTGTGCGCGGCGCAATAAGAAACTAACGACTCCAACAGTTTACGAGATAGGATGTAAACACCCAATGTTTCTGTTGCGTCAAGCTCGGAACGCCCAATGATAACATCGACGACGCGACCGCGGCGACCTGTCACCAAAAACGTTTCGCGCTCTGTTAAGCCCACAGTTTTCTGTGTGCAAACACAGGTGATATCACAGCCGCTTTTTAGGTGACTGTCGTAAATCTCTTCAAGTGGTAGATTGGCAACCAAATCGCCGTCAGCCAGAACAACATGCTCTTGCCGTATGCGCTGAATGTAGTCGCCCACATGTTTGAGCGCTTCCATCTTACCGCGATAGCTGCCGCCGCCGCGCCCTGCAAATCCGAAAGGAGGTAGCAGACGCAAACCGCCGCGCTTTCTAGCCAAGTCCCAATCCTTGCCCGCGCCCAAATGGTCAAGCAACGATTGATAGCTTTCGCGCATAATGACGCCGACGTCGTTAATATCTGCATTTACCATGCTAGACAGCATAAAGTCAATGACGCGATAACGGCCGCCAAAGGGAATGGACGAGACGGTGCGCTGCTCTGTAAGCTCGCGCATTTGGGGATTTGTGTCGTACGCAAAAATTAAGCCATGCATATCTTTCATATCTTTGTTACTCCCCTATTATGTCTTTATCGACCATTTCGCCTGCGGCTACGATCTTGCCTGTGCCAATGGTGACACCTGCGGCCACGACGGCAATCTCCATGTTGGTCGAAATTTCTTGGTCGCCACCCACATGCGCACCGGGCTGAATATGTGCGTCCTCGGCAATAATGGCGTACTCGACAACAGCATCACGACCAATAATGGCACCAGGCATGATAATCGAGTGGCGCACACGCGCGCCCTCCTCCACCGTAACACTGTGGAACAGAATAGAATCCTCGACCGTGCCGTGAATCTGGCAACCCTCTGTCACCATGGCATGGTGGATCTGCCCAGTTTCGCCGACAAAATGAGGCGGAGCGGTCGGGTTACGTGCATACAAACGCCAGTTTGGGTCAAACAGATTAATACCGCTGTCAATGTTTAGCATATCCATGTTGGCTTCCCACAGGCTCTGCATCGTTCCCACGTCTTTCCAGTAACCGTCAAAACGGTATACCATCAGACGTTCGTTATTAGCAAGCATGTTGGGAATAATGTTGCCGCCAAAATCGTTTTTCGATTTTTGGTCGGCTTCATCTTCGACTAAATACTTCTTCAGCAGTTTCCAGTTAAATATGTAGATACCCATGGAAGCAAGGGTGCTTTTGGGGTGATTTGGTTTTTCTTCAAACTCGTATACGCTGTCATCGGGGTTTACGTTCATCATGCCAAAACGTGTGGCTTCCTCCAACGTGACCTCAAGCACCGCGATGGTACAGGCAGAATCATTTGCTTTATGATGTTCTAGCATTTTGGAATAATCCATCTTGTAAATATGGTCTCCAGACAGCACCAAGACGTATTCGGGGTCATAATGTTCGATAAAGTCAATGTTTTGGTAAATGGCATTGGCAGTACCTTTGTACCACTGACCGCCCTTGCCGTGCATGTAAGGGGGCAACACATGGACGCCACCATTCAAGCGGTCTAAATCCCACGGCTGACCAGAACCGATATACGCGTTTAACTCGTGTGGTTGGTACTGCGTTAAGACGCCGACTGTGTCAATATCCGAGTTGATACAGTTGGAAAGTGGGAAATCAATGATTTTGTACTTGCCGCCAAAGGGTACCGCAGGCTTCGCCACCTTGGTGGTAAGGACATATAAACGACTGCCTTGTCCACCGGCCAAAAGCATGGCCACGCATTCCTTTTTTGTAATCATAACTACACCCTAACCTGCCAACTTGTTGTTGGCGTATAATATTGTGATTGCCGTGCTATGATGGGTTTTCGAGTGCCAAAAAGACCGCGCCAAAGGGCGGGACAGTCAAAGCGATGGATTGGTCGTTGCCTTGCCACGGGGTCGCTTCCGCGGGAATCGGGGTTTTGTTGACATGTCCCCATCCGCCAAATGCGACGTCGTCAGAGTTTAGCAGCTCTACGTAGTTGCCGACATGGGGGACGCCTAAGCGGTAACCCTCGCGGACAACAGGAGAAAAGTTAAACACCATGAAAATTTCTTGCCCCGCAAGGCTTCTGCGGAAAAACGCCAGCGTGTTACCCTGAAAGTCGTCATGGCATAACCATTGAAAGCCATCCCAGCTTTGGTCGTTTTCCCAAAATGCTTCATGGGTAAGGTAGAGGTGATTCAGGGTTTTCACATAAAGCAACAATTGGCTGTGACGCTCGTTATCAAGCAAATGCCAATCTAAGCTTTGGTTATGATTCCACTCCCCAAGTTGCCCAAACTCAGCACCCATAAACAGCAGTTTCTTGCCGGGATGTGACATCATATAGGAAAGAAACGAGCGAACGCCCGCAAACTTATCATCAGTGTAACCAGGCATTTTGTTGATGAGCGAACTTTTTAGATGGACAACCTCGTCATGAGAAATTGGTAACGCATAATTCTCCGAAAAGGCGTACATCATCGAAAATGTCAAATAATTGTGCTGGTATTGGCGAAATACAGGGTCAAGTTTCATGTATCGCAGCGTGTCATTCATCCAACCCATGTTCCATTTGTAAGTAAAGCCGAGACCGCCCATGTACGTGGGATGTGTCACAAGAGGCCAAGAGGTCGATTCTTCTGCAAACATGAGCGTATTGGGAAATTGAGCGTAAACGGATTCATTCAGCTTTCGCAAGAAATCCACGGCTTCTAAGTTTTCGCGACCACCGTGAATATTAGGACGCCACTGACCCGCCTTACGGTCATAGTCCAAATACAGCATCGACGCAACCGCGTCTACACGCAACCCGTCAATATGAAAATGCTCAAGCCAAAACAGGGCCGACGACATAAGGAACGAACGAGCTTCGTTGCGTCCGTAGTCAAACACGCGTGTACCCCATTCGACATGTTCACGTTTTAGGGGGTCAGCGTACTCATAACAGGAGGTGCCGTCAAATTCGATTAACCCATGACTGTCCTTTGGAAAATGTGCGGGAACCCAGTCTAGGATGACACCAATCTCTGCCTTGTGGCACGCATCGATAAACGCCATAAAATCATGTGGCGTGCCAAAACGGGAGGTGGCGGCAAAGTACCCTGTTACCTGATAGCCCCAAGAATCATCCAACGGATGCTCTGTTATCGGCATGAGTTCAATATGGGTGTAGCCCATCTCCTTGACATAGGGGACAAGCTGTGCGGCAAAATCTGCATACGTTAGGTACTTATTATCAAGCGTGCGCCGCCAAGAGCCGAGATGCACTTCATAAATATTGATAGGACGGGCATAGGGTTCAGTCTTTGCCAGCTGCCACGCCGAATCCTGCCACTCATATCCGTGCATATCATACACCTTAGAGGCTGTTAGCGGACGCGTTTCCGCATGAAAGGCATAGGGGTCGGCCTTCTCTAATAGATAGCCCCCCGAGGCGGTCACTGCGTACTTATAGGCATCGTACTGGTTGACGCCAGCAATAAAGACTTCCCAAACACCGACAGAAATTTTCGTCATCGGGTGCTTGGCATCATCCCAGCTGTTAAAATCGCCAATGACAGAAACACCCTTTGCGTCAGGCGCCCAGACGCGAAACACCGCGCCTGCTTTTCCATCCTGTTTTGTCAGGTGGGCGCCCAAAAACTTGTAAGCACGACTGTCGCAACCTTCGTGAAATAGGTATAAATGTAAATCCAAGGTCGTGTCGGCATTCTTTACTTTTGGTGCTTTGGGGGTCGCTGTCTTTGGTTCGGTCGTTGCTGTCTTACGGACTTTGGGGAGCTTCTCTGCGCTAACAGCTGTCGTGGTTTTGGCTGCCGCCTTGCGCTTTGTTGCAGGGGCAGCGTCAGCTAACACAGGGTCTGCGTCTTTTTTCTTTGGCACTGGCATAACCATCCTATCCTATAAAATGCAGTCAGCAGTGTTGCCATGACTAGGCTAAAATTTCTCCATATACCTGACCCTGTAGGCAGGCGGCGTTGCTCTCGTCATAGTCGATGTGCATCGCTGGGGCAAAGGTTGCATTGACGCGGCAAACAACTTCACCGAACACCAAGCCACGGACACCGCCAATGCGCACAGAGACAATTTGTTTATCAGACAAACCATGTGCCGCCGCTACATCGGGGGTTAAATGCACATGACGCTTAGCAACAATAGCACCCTCGGTCAATTCGACGCGTCCCGCAGGACCGACGAGTGTAATAGGCGCGCTGCCCTTTGTGTCGCCACTTTCGCGGATGGGCGCATCAATGCCCAAAAGACGGGCATCAGTGAGGGATATTTCGAGCTGGGTGGCAGGACGCTCTGGTCCTAGAATCGAAACTTTATCAATAGCACCGCGGGGACCCTCCACGCGAAGCTTTTCGTCTGTTAAGTATTGACCGGGCTGGGAAAGCTCGCGCTTGTTGTGCAGTTGCGCATCTGCTCCGAATAGGATGGCAAGGTGCTCTTTGGTAATATGGACGTGACGAGCAGAGGATTCGACTAACACAGATAGATTTGGCATTTCAAAAAAACTCCCTTACATATGTAATACAGATCGCGATGTTGCCTTGGTGTGCCGTGGTTTGTAAGTAACAATTATTGTATACTTGTTCTTTCAATAATACCACATTTTTTCAACCATAGCAACAGATTTTGTTCGGTATCCTCGAAAATTTTTGTGGAATCACCCAAAATAAAAATAAGCAATTCTATAAATAGTGGAAGAAGTCCCAAAATTCCCTATATATACGTGTAATATGGCAGAATACTTCAAAAACTGTACCATTCGTAGGATTGATAACACTTTACAAAAAGTATATTTTGTGATATAAGATACGTTGCGTAAAGCACACCGAAAAACTTACTAGCAAATTATACTGGATTCATAAAAAAACATACATTGTTTTTCACGTGTACAAAGTGCATGTGGTGGCTACAAGCCGCCGAAATGTCGTCAATACTTGCCTCTTGCGGCT
>JAVBKJ010000010.1:0-11763 GCA_031554075.1 Oscillospiraceae bacterium
GGGGGTTTTCTTCATTACAAGCAACGCACCCCCGTTATCAAAACGGGGGTGCAACCACTTAATCTTGAATGTGCAGGTGTTCCTTCAGCGCAGTTTGCAGTATTCCAGAGAAATTAACGTTGGCAGCTTCTGCCTTATGGTTTAACCATGAAGGAATGGAAAGAGTTTTTTTAACAGCACGATTGTCGTTTGCGCGGCGGTACTCGTCTGTGTCGGCAAAAATCAAGGTTACAGTTTCCCCCTCAGCGGCAGACAATTTTGGGGAAGCAGTTGGAATAATTTCGTTTTTTTCTTCCGCATCCCAGAGCCACATTTCAATGGCATCTTTCGCCATTAGCAGCGCGTCGGCGGTGTCTTTGCCAAAGGTAAAGCAGCCGGGTAAATCAGGAACAGAAACGCTAATAGCGCTATCATCAGGGAAAAGGATTGCTGGGTAAACATAACGCATGTTACATCCTCCAATCGGTATCCCGAGACTACGGAACTACTTAAGCCCCGCAGCCTTTAGAATGTTGTGTAGTGTACCAGTAGGTATATCGCCTGTATGCCGATGAATGGGAATTTTCACTGTGGGCTTATCGGGGTGCGTGGCCATTTGGTGCCCGCCGCCCTCGCAAATTACCCATCCTGCGGCAATCAGCTTTCTCTTTAATTCCTTGGCGGTCATTTCCTCACCTCTTGTCACTATTATATACGTATCATTACGTATTGTCAATAGATTTGAAAAAATGGTATGCCGTCTCACAATTAGGTTTTTGGAGGTATTATGTCAACACCAATTACAATTAAAGTAGACAAAATCGCCTGCACCTCGCGTCCTTTTGACATGCAGTGCTTTCGGATCATGTACGATTACATGGCAGCAGGGCAAACGCAAGACGCCCTACTGGCTGGCATAGAAAACTTATTCCCGCAAGCCGATATCGCCGATATCGACGCCGCTTCACTCATCCACGCCATGAACACGCTACTGAGACTGTTTACCAACGTAAAATCGTATGCCACTAAAAAGCCGACATTAGGGTCGGATTCTGGTCACCCAATTAGACGTATCTATCAAAATTTATTAGACCGCTTTTTACCTGACGAAATAGATAGGCAAGACCCTGTGTTTTTCTTTCAGGTGCTAACCGAAGAATATGAGGACGCCGTTCCTGTGGATAGTATCCCCGAGGACATGCGTATTTTTTATGGAATGTGAGTTGTAAAGATGGGCAAGACAATTGTAAAAGAAATAGGCGTCCGCTTTACAATGGACACCTCTTCATTTGACCAAAACATTAAAAGCATTGATAGTGGGCTAAAAACGGTCAAGTCTGAATTGCGGGCGGTAACGGAATCGCTCAAATTGGAATGGAATACTGAGAAATTCAAGCACGGCATGGAACTAGCTGCAGAGAAGGCAAAGCTTACGACGGACCGCATGAACGAACTTCTCAAGCTTCAGCAAAAATTAAATGATGAGGGCGTCGACAAAACCGCCGATGAGTACAGAAACCTACAAAAAGAAATCGAATGGGCTGGCGTTGCGGTGCAAAAAGCGGCTAAAGAATTAAAGGCGTTTGACGGCCTCAAACTTGCCCACATTTCAAGTGAGATTAACCGTGTCGGCACCCAGTTTGAATCCACTGGTCGCGCTATGATGCCTGTTTCAGCCGCCATAACCGCTGGCATGGGGCTTGCGGCAAAAGCCGGTATTGACATGGAAACCGCCATGACAGGCGTAGCAAAAACCACCGACATGACAACAGCGGAGTTAGATGACCTGCAGGTTACGTTGCTGGATATTTCAAAGACTAAAATCCCTGTAGATGCAATTGGACTTGCCAAAATTGCTGAAAATGCAGGACAATTGGGTATCCAAAAAGAGAATATAATTGGTTTTACCAAGGTCATGGCAAACCTTGATGCCACGACTGATATGGCTGGTGATACTGCCGCCCAGACGTCAGCCAAGTTTGCAAACATTACCCAGATGGCACAAACAGACTTTGACCGCATGGGGTCAAGCATAGTCGCCTTGGGCAATAATAGCGCCACCACTGAATCCAGCATTCTGGACATGGGCATGCGCATTGCGGCGGCTGGCACACAGGCAGGCATGACTGAGTCGGATATTCTAGGTGTAGCGGCGGCTATGTCGTCACTGGGCTTGGAGGCGGAAGCGGGCGGTACTGCAACGTCTAAGACCATAAACACCATTAATGTGGCGGTACAGACAGGCGCAAAGGAACTCGAAGACTATGCCGATGTGGCAGGTATGTCAGCTGGGCAGTTCAAAACCGCGTGGGAGACGGATGCCGCCCATGCCTTTGCCACGTTTATTGAGGGCATTGGTCGTTCTGGAGACGGTGCGGCGGTAACGCTTGAGCGTTTGGGCATGGACGCCGAACGGCAGGGCGATGCGCTGAAACGCGCCGCAGGCTCTGGCGACCTATTCCGCAACAGTTTGGAACTCAGCAACCGCGCATGGCAGGAGAATACAGCCCTCACTACCGAGGCAGACTTGCGATACCAAACAACGGCAAGCCAACTACAATTTCTAAAAAATGAAGTATTTGCGCTTGGTACAGAAGTTGGCGCGACGTTAATCCCTCACCTGCGTGAGTTTGTAGAGAATGGAAAAGATATTGCAGAATGGTTTGAAAATCTGGATAGTGGTACACAACGCACAATTGTACAGTTTTCAATCTTTGCCGCCGCGTTCGGACCGTTGTTAACGGTGACAGGCAAAGCTGTCAGTGCTGTCGGGGCATTGGTGCCGCTCTACGGTATGCTAACAAAGGCGCTCAAGGCAAAACAAACGGCAGATGTAGCGGCAACAGTAAGTCAAACAGCCCTAAACACAGCGATGGCGGCTAACCCTATTGGGATAGTTGCAGCTGGGCTGGGCGTGTTAATCTCTGTGGTGGGTGCTTTTGCTGTTTCAAACGCCATTGCAGGCGAACACCAAGAGGACTTCAATCAAACATTGAAAGAAACCATGGAAGCCTCTGCCGCCTCCGAAAAGTCCATTCAAGATACACTTACCTCTCGTAAAAGCGAATTAGCGTTAGTAAAAGACCTCATCCCACGCATCGAAGAGTTAAACGGCAAAACTGGGGGCAACGCAGAGAAACAGGCGGAACTCAATGGGCTGGTTAAGCAGGCTAACGATATTGTCCCCGGTCTCATTAGTAACATTGATTCAGCTACGGATTCCTACACCCTAAACAAAGATGCCATTTATGAAAATATTGAGGCGCTTCAAAAAAAGTATGAGATTGAAGCTAACGCAGATATTATCAAAAGGAAGTATAGCGATGTCGCCGAATTTAATCAGAAACTAGCAGAGGCTAAGATAGCGCTTGCAGAAGTCGAGGCTAAAAACGAGGAGACAATTAAGAGCTCTGGTCAACTCAAAAACCTTGGCATTGGCGGTATTTCCGCTGTCGTTACCTATGATGTCGCTACTAAACAAATTGAAGAAGCGCGACAGGCAATAAGCGGTTACGAAACTGAAATTGCAAGCGCAAAAAATGCAATTGAGCTTTACACCAACACCAATAAAAACTTGTACGGCGTGTTGGCAGATAATACTAGCGCCACTGATGATAACACTGAAAGCTCAGAGCAGAATACAAAGGAAAATAATGCAGGCGCAACTGTTATTGAGAAAAAAGCATATACAGTTTCTCAGCTTACGTCAGAACTTGCTTCTAGCGCGAAAGCGTATTATGACGTAGCCGACGCGCAAGACTTTAACGCCACTACTGCCGCGGGGCTTTATGAACAGTATGGGCTATTAGTGGCTGAAAATAGTGATTTGCTACAGCAGTACCCAGAGTTATACGCGGCACTGGATAAAAACAATGCAGTGCAGGAGAACGCCGCCAACGTTTCACGCGCTATTTATGGCATAAAAAAGCAACTACTACTCAATGAACTTGACGACCAGAAAACAGCCTTAGACGCTAAAATAAAGCTTCTTGAAGCCGAACGCAACAGCGCGATAGAAGCATACGCTCAAATTGGGCAAGCTGCCTCCATCGCGTGGTGGCAGTCCATGGAGGGCAAAAACAATGCTAATAATGCTGCCATTAAAGATGCAAAAGCGCAGGCAGACGCCATAGCACAAACCATAAAATCCTTAAAAAATGCGCCAATAGATACATATGCGCCCGCAAAGTCCGCTAAATCGTCTGGGTCGTCTTCGGTAAAAACAGATAAACACGTGGATGCCTACGAAAAGGAAATGGCAAAAGCATCTAAAGTGAGAGATTCATTTTATGATGCCACCAAAACTGCCGAGGATAATGCCCAAATTGCCACAGCGAATTTCTACGCCACGCAACAACGCATTACCGATACATATTTAATAGGCAATAGTCAGGCAGTACAGGAAGCGCGCGGCAAGTCCTTACGCGAACTGAAGGAGTATCATGAACAGGTCGTAGCCGCAGAAAAACAGGCAAATGCTGAGCAGTACAATGAATTAGTGGCGGCGGCGGCGCATCGGCGTGACATATCCACAAAATCGAAAGCTGACGCCGATGCCGAGTATTGGGCAACCGTCAGTTCTTTGAATGACACGCTGTTGGATAAAAATAGCGAGGAGTACCAAAAGGCTACTCGAGATTATGAAAAGTATCTGCGTGACCAATTAAAAACTACCAGAGAGATTTATGACGAAGAGCATCAGTCACTCAAAGACCTACTAGCCCAAAATCTTATTTCGCAGGAAGAATATTTTCAGCAAGCGAATACCTTGCGCAATAACACTCGTGACAAAAACGAGGGCAGTTTTGGTCACGAGGACTGGGTAAAAGCTGGCGAGGCACTATACCAAGAGCGGCGGCAGATGCTAACCGACCAATTGGCACTTGACAAAATCACGCAAGAACAATTTTTTGATGGCTTGGTCGCCGCACAAAAGGAATACCTAGTGTCTAGTTCTAATGAATGGATGAAATTAGAAATAGAATTGTACCAATTTAGCAAGAAACAGCGAGAAGCCGCCTTGCAAGAGGCGCAAAAAGCCTACACCAACGCACTAAAAGCCGAAACGGACGAAGCTGCTGCGGCACTTAAAGAACGCCAATCACAAATAGACCGTGAACTAGCCATTGAAAAAGAGCGGTTAAATGCCATCATCCAGAATATTGATGCCGAAATTGACGAGCGCGAACGCCTTGAAGCCTCACAGGATTTTGAAAAGCGTATTGACACCCTGCAGACCCAAATTAAGTATGAACGCGATGACGAGAACAAGGTTCAACTAGAACGTGAGTTGACACGCACCCAAAAAGAACAGGGCGATTGGCAGTTTGGTCAGCGCAAAGCAGAGGAACGGATGTCCGCGCAGAATGAAATCGCCGCCGCCGAAAAGAAAGCAGGCAAAGAACGTGAACTCGCCCAGCGTGAACATGATACACGTGTCAACAATATTCAAATCGAATACGACGCTAAAATAATTGCACTAGAAGCGGCTCACAACAATGCCCTTGTGTTAGACGCGACCGAATTTGAGCAGCACATGACAAACCTCAACAACGAACACACCAGCAAACTTGCATCAATTGAGGAGGTATCTGCCACCGCGTCTGAGCAAGAAACACGGCTTCACTCAGAACGCCTTTTAGCAATAGAAGCCGAACACCAAGCAAAGATACGGGCGCTAAAAGCAGAGTATGACTATGCCCAACTACTTAAAAATCCAAAAGCGACTATCCCTTTGGGAGCACCTACTTTCCCCAGTAACGGCATTCAAACGACCCTCAACACCGTCAACAATGCCTCTAAAAATGTGAGTACCAACAGCACCCATAATGCAACATATCAAAACAGTAACACAGACAGCCGACAATTCAACGTCCATGTGACGCAGACGAATACCGTGCTAACAGCACACCAGATGGCAAAAGGCGCTGATATGATTATTGATAAGCTCGCCATGCAACTATTGTAAAGGAGGTTTTCATGTTTATGCGCACGGCAACTTGGCAAAGCGATAATGGCTTTACAATTCACCTAGGCTCACCTACCTATGTGCTAGACAATATCACGGACAGCTTGTCTGGCGAAGCGCAGCCCATTAAAGCACCCGGACAAGACGGGGCGACGACATACACCGTCTCACTAGGGCAACCTCGTATTACCGTATCTGGCTATCTGACGGCAGCAGGGGCAGACTTAGATGCTGTGCGCATGAATCGCTATCAACTGGAAGATGAATTGCGCCGCGCCTTTATGCCAAATCGCTTCGGATTACTTACGGATAACCGCCCCAATGGCAGTAGGCGCATACGCTGCCGTCCGCTTGAACTTCCCTCCTTCGGGAATCGAATGCAACATATGGAACGCTTCTTTGTTGATTTTGTTTCCGACGATGCAAGGTGGGAGGCTGTGGACGAAACCATTACCGAGCTTGGTCGCGAGGTTGGCGGCTTCCGATTCCCCTTAGTGTTATCCACGCGAATGGGTTTTTACACAAAGAAGGCAAGGATAACAAATGACACAGGCGAGGACATCTACCCTATCATTGAAATATATTCCGCTTCTGCCTTTGTCACTGTTGCCAACGATACTACGGGCAAAAAAGTGCAAATCACCCGTCCGATTCTGGATGGGCAAAAAATGGTCATCGACTGCGAACATACCACTGTTGACATCTTCCAACAAAGCACGGATGGGGCGTGGGAGCTACTATCTGACGTATCCATGTGGCTAACGTTCGACTCAGAATATTGGCCGCTGATACAGGGCGAAAACAATATCACACTGCAAAATGAACAGGTTGGCGAATCGCTTGTGGCTACAATCCGATATCGCGAGCCAGTATAAGGAGGGCGTATGTCTCACAATCCCCATTATGAAGTGCGCATTTTCGACTACACGAGCACGGCATGTATCCCCTGCGGCACAACTTACAACTGTCAAATTAGCCTTACCCAAAACTTCTACGGCACTGGCAGTTTTGAACTCACAATCCCTCTAGCCGACCCTTGCGCCGTCCAGTTTCAAAAACATCGCTTTGTACTTATAGGTCGCCGTTTCTATGGTTTTATTGTAGGGCTGCGGCGCACCGCCGACCAGAATGGCGACCTCCTCATCATAACCGGCACAGACTTAAACGGGCTTTTAGAGCGCCGTATTACGATGCCCAAAGACTATGGCGGCAGCAATGACGCGGCTGGTTATGACGCTGTCACAGGTGCGAGCGAAACGGTTATCAAGCATTTTGTGCGCAACAATCTTGTGCTTCCCTCTCAACCCGACCGCATCATCAAAGGGTTTACCATAGCACCTGACTTACAGCGCGGTTTGCCAACAGACAAATACATGTCACGGTATGAGCCGCTTAGCGAGGTAGTGTACAAGGTCGGGCAGACCGCCAAGTTAGGCGCGGTTACTTCCTTGGATTTACAACAGGGGCGCATTCTGTTTGACGTGACTATGGGTACCAATCGCACGGTAAGTCAAAGCGACGTGCGACCTGTGGTGTTTTCTGTGAATCGCCAGACCATGTTATCTATGGAATATATCGACAATGAAGCGGGGCTAAAAAACGCCTTTTACGCAACCATGTCAGGCGCCAAATACGCCGACGAAGCCCTGACAATGACATTCTACCGCCCCGAACAGGAAACCGCACCGCCAAGTGGCGTGGCACGCATTGAGACGCACATGGACATTTCAGCACAAACACCTGCCTCTGGGCAAGAGTACGCCGAACTTAAACGCCTTGCTTTAATCAATGCCACCGATATGGTGGGGGTAAGCAATTTTACGTGCGAGGTAAACTTTGCGCGGTTGTCATTTGGTAAGGACTACTTTTTAGGTGACCTCGTAACCGTCCAACATCTTGGGTGGGGCGTTACGAGGGATATTGAAATAGTGGGCATGACCATCGAATGTACAGGTCAAGGGGAGCGTTACACAGCAACATTTGGAAAACAAAAGCCAACACTAGTAAGTGCAGTGAAACAAATTGCAAAAGGAGGGTAACCATGCCATTTTCAAGCGGATTTTTTAACAGCACCGTCAAAGAAGATACAGGTTATGGCGCAAGTGATTTTGCAGAGTATTTTAAGACAATGGTGCGGTCGGGCGTGTTCGTAACGTCTGACGCCAACGCGCTCAACGCAACTGCGTCCAGTACTAGCACTGTCGTTACCATCGCAGAGGGCGCATTGTTCGTAAACGGTTACCTGTGCAAAGTGGTTGGCGGCGGTCACGAGCTGACCTTGGATGTAACGCAAGCACAAAGCCGCACCGATGCTATTGTCCTTAGACTGGATTTGACTGCGGACAACAGCAGTGGTCACAACCGCGCAGGGTCGATATATCCCTTCGTTATTAAAGGAACACCGTGAGGAGGGACACCCGCACTGAAACGCGACAACGATATTTGGGACATGTGCCTAGCGACGGTATTCATCCCTGCTAACGCCTCCACGCTACTCATCGCCACCGTCACAGACACCCGTGCCGACCCAACCGTATGCGGCTTTGCCTCATTCCTGGGAGACCCAGCCTACCAACCTCCGACGGATGTACCCGCCATTGTGTGGGACTACACGAACTTCCCAGATACGCTTACGCCAGAGCAAGTAGCAATCGTAGAAAACAATTCTGGCATGTTGTCAATACGGTCAAAAAGTTCTACGGCAAAAAATTTATTTACAATTGATACGACTAGCGGTACAGAAACGGCACTAACTTTACGGGCATTGGGACTTACTTCCCTGTTTGTTGGACTTGCTGTACGGGCTAAGCTACATGTTTCAATAGCAGGGAAAGTATCACTGAGCGTAAATGGGCTTGGGGCAAAAGACATTATGTCCGCGTCTGGATTTTTGTATGTTAAGGCGTCAGCAGGCGTAATTCTTGACTTGGTGTATAGTGGCACAGCTTGGGTCGGGCAGGGACTAGAAAAGGGTGGCATAAAAGGGAATTTATTAGTAGAATCAAGTACAAGTTTCAACCCAGCGGCTTATAATCTGTCCAAAGGGGACACGATTTATGTTACCTGCGTAGGTGGCGGCGGCGGCGGAGGCGGTGGCTGTGGTTACGGCACTGGCGGCGGGAGTAGTACGGGCAACGGCGGTGCTGGTGGTACTGGTGGGACTACTTCCTTTGGCTCGTTGGTAGCGGCAACCGGCGGTACGGGAGGCGGCGGTGGGAATAACGCTGGCGCACCCACACCAGGTATTGGCGCGGCAACGGGCGGCACCTGTCCAGGTACAGGCGCAGGTGCGGGCGGCGGCGCAGGTAATATTATGACGAAGACCGTAATACTTGACAGCGTAAATGCTATCGCCATAACAGTTGGGGGTGCGGGTGCGGGCGGTGTAGGCGGGGCAAGCGGAAGTGGCTTCAGCGGCGGCGGCGCCGGCGGTAGCGCAGGATATGGTGGTGGCGGGGCTGGACCAACAAACGGGAATAACGGCGGCGGCGGAGGCGGTGGCGGTGGCGGTGGCTACGGCGGTGGTGGCGGTGCTGGTGGCGCAGGAGGATTTTGGAACACCGGTGGCGGCGGCGGCGCGGGGGGGTGGCTCTTATCTGGTGCCAAAAATGGCACAGGTGGAACAAGCACTTACAACAACCCTAACGGAACAGGTGGCGCATTGGCTGGAGGTGCTGGTGGGTATGGTGGTAACGGTGGTGTTAATGGTGGTGCAGGAAATGGTGGGACTGTTGCCGGTGGCGGCGTAAAGCAAGTTGGTGCAACAACTTCCTTTTCTGGCGGCGGAGGCGGAGGCGGAGGCGGTGGTGGTGGTGGTACTGGTACTGTGGCTAGTACTGGCGGTACTGGCGGCAATGGTGGTACTGGCAAAGGCTGTGTATATATTTATTGGGATATTGGTTAAGAGGTGTTTTCATGTTTAATTTTATAAGAATAGATAACCAAAACGTGGTGCAAGAAATCATACCAGAATTTAGCGAAGACTTTCCAGATATTCCAATTGGGCGGAGGTATCCACCTGAATTTGTATCTGCCTTAATTGTGGTTGACTCTTCCGAGGAAGTGAAACCACTGTACATCTACTGTACTGATAGCCAAATCTTTATGCACCCCACTCTCTACGAAAGAAGTAAGCGGCTAAAAAACACAGATTGGGCAGTAGGCAATGACACACCCCTCACGCCCGAATGTGAAGAAGACTTTCGGAAATATCGTCAGGCACTACGTGATATGTCTACAATAGTAGGTTTCCCCGATTTTCCAACATGGCCAGAGAAACCAATAGAGATAACAAAATAAAGTTAAGTAAGTCCCAAACAGGTAGTCAATCTGTTTGGGACTTCATATTGAAGGGAGTATTTTTCATGGTCAAAATAGTTGGCATAGTGACCTCAGAGTATCAGCATGTCATTGACAAATATAACGCAGTAGTGGGATTTATTGTTGCCCTGCTGGCGGTGGTTTTTGGGGAGCTGTGGTATCTGTTTGCATTGTTTATGCTATTCAATATCATCGATTTTCTAACTGGTTGGTGGAAAGCAAGACAACTTAAAGCCGAAAAAAGCCGCATTGGTGCCATAGGCGCGGCTAAAAAAGTAGGCTACTGGGCAATTATACTAATCGCTTTTGCGATACCGCGGGCGTTTATTGACATTGGACAGCAAGTAGGCGTGAACTTAGAAATCACGCGACTACTTGGCTACTTCACCTTGGCATCGTTGATGATAAATGAAATCCGCAGTATCTTAGAAAATTTAGTACAACTTGGCTACGCTGTGCCAATTATCTTAATTAAGGGCTTGGCTATCACAGATAAACTACTTAACGCGCAAGCGGACAATATGACAAATACGGAGGATGACCACAAATGAGAGGGATTGAAAAGCTACACCCGGAGTTGCAAATAATCGTAGGCAATTTTATTAACAAGTGCCGCGAAAGCGGCTTGAATGTCGGTATCACGGAGACGCTACGCACGGCCGCCGAACAAGATGCACTGTACGCTAAGGGACGCACTGTCAAAGGCAACATTGTTACACACTGCCAAGGCGTTACCTTGTCCAGCCCTCACCAATGGGGGGTTGCATTCGATATATGCAACGCTGACAATCCGATTAACCCTAAGTCTGGCAAGCGCGATGCGTACTATCCTGATGCGTTCTTCAAGGCTTGCGGACAGATTGGCAAGTCGTTGGGCTTGTTCTGGGGCGGCGACTTTAAGAGTTACTATGACGGTCCGCATTTTGAGCTAAAAGAGTATCTGCCGAATAACAGCACTAAGACGCTGAAAGCTAAGTACGGCACGCCAGAGAAATTCATGGCGACATGGAAAACAGCCGCCACAAAACCTACCACTATGACTACTATGCCGATATTACGCCGCGGTGATAATGGCGAGGATGTCGAGGCGTTACAACACGCGCTTGTGAAAGCAGGCTATGTGCTTAATGCTGATGGTGACTTTGGGACGGTGACCTACCAAACAGTGAGGTTGTTTCAAAAGCGCGAGGGGCTGGAGGCAGATGGTGTAGTGGGGAAACTGACGTGGGCGTCGTTGGGGATGTGAGAAGTGAGTAGGGCGAACATAGTTGTCGTATCTTTCAGTGCCTTTTAGCAGCTTTAGTAGTCAAGTAGTAGTCAAATGTCTATTTCGAGCCTCCTCTTTCAAAACAACAAAACGCCTACAACCATTGCGGTTGTAGGCGTTTTTCGTGGAGCTGGTGGACGGATTTGAACCCCCGACCTGCTGATTACAAATCCGTAGGAATGCCCTTTATCTCTTGTGGCAGTTTCTCGTAACCGCTTGTATCTCAACA
>JAVBKJ010000069.1:0-5494 GCA_031554075.1 Oscillospiraceae bacterium
AGCATCCTAACCTCCAAAGGTGCTGATAATAGTATCATTTCCTTTGAGTTGAAAAAGGCGATAGAAGAGGACTTAGAAAATACGTCCTCCACCCAAGAAATGCCATTATATAAGGGCTATCAGGTGTTAGAAGAACCTGGCGATTCGCTCGTACTGCCGCTAGTACACACTGTGCCAAACGGAGAAGATCAAGTGCCTGAATCTCACGGGCTTGCCCTATTCCAAGGTGACAAAGCAATTGGGAAGCTGACACCAGAGGAGTCTCAACGCTTTCTTTTCCTCAAAAATGGTGTAAAGGGAGGTTCCTTTACCTTCAATATTGAAGAAGATAAAACCGCCACTTTGGAAATAAAACAGACAAATACCGACATGAAATTCAAATATGACGATGGCGCTCTGACATTTGACTTCAAAGTTGACACCACTGTCAATGTCACACAGCTCCCCCCCGACACAGATATCCAAAACGAGGAAATTCGGCACACACTAGAGCAACAAGCCGCCGCGGCATTAGAGGAAGAACTTGTTAATTTTTTCAAAGGGTGTCAGAAACAATGGTCACATGATGTGTTTGGGTTCGGCAATGATGTGTATCGCAAAGACCCCAAATTATGGTCCTCGCTTCATCACGACTGGGAGACATTATATAGCAACGCAGACATCAATGTCGCGGTGACTTTTAAGTTCTCCAATACAGGCATTCTGCAAAAGTTTTAGGAAGGGGGATTTCTATGAATTTAGTCATTGTTGTCGCCTTTTTTATTCTCGCCACAGCTTTTGAATTTCGCAATGGCAAAAAGGAAACCAAAATCACCGTAATCTACACAATTTGTTTGTTAGTGAGCCTTACGATTATTACCCTACGCGTTTTCGATGTACCCATCCCTAGCCCCACAACCGCCATCATGCAGGCCGCCAAAGCCCTATCTCTATCATAGGAGTTGTTGCCCCATGCCAACAGAAAGCGTCTCGGCGCGTAATGTCAGCAGTCTTATTTTTGTTCTCATCATCAGTAGTAGTATCCTTGGTGGCTCATTTTCCACAGGTCAGGACATGTGGCTATCATTGTTGATTGGCTGTGTGGCTATCATCCCCGTTGTGCTGATGTATTGCCGTATTAACGCATTATGCCCCGAAAAGGATATTTTCGCCATCATACAAACGCTGTTCGGCAAGTTTATGGGCGGCGTACTCATCTGCTTACTGTCTCTCTATGCCCTACATGTGGGCGCACTTGCCTTGCGTCACCTTGCGGAATACACTGTCGTTATCGCATTGCGGTCGTCCCCTCGCGTGGCGCTCATGGTGATTATGATGGTGGTCGTGCTGTACTTGGCGCGCAGCGGTTTTCAGATTTTAGGACGTTGGTCTGCCATTAACGGGTTTATTGTGTTGTTTACATTGATTTTTACGTTACTCATCGGATTAAAGGTTGCCGATTTTTCAAACCTTACCCCTGCTTTCGTACATGCCCCCAGTGTCATCCTTAACGATGCGTTTGGGTATGCAACTGTCACCTTTGGCGAAGTAATGCTTGTCATGATTCTATTTGGCTCGCTGGCGAAGGGTGAAAGTGCGCGAAAAGCCTTGTTGCCAGGCATTCTTATCGGCGCCGCTGGGATGCTATTGATATTCTTCCGCAATGTAACCATACTTGGGGCAGATTTAATGCAAAATGCAAATTTCCCCTCCCTGTTAGCAGTAAGATTGTCGCGCCTTGGCAGTTTTTTTGAACGCTTTGAGACACTGATATCTGTTAATATTATTGTTATGAGCATTACTAAAGCCGCGCTAGCATTAATGGTCGCATCAACGGGTTTCGGAAAACTTTGCAATGTACGCGAGCAAAAGCAACTGTTATTGCCCACTTCTTTCCTTATGTTAGCACTTTGCACCATACTCTTCGAGGGGATGCCCGACATTTTGAATTTCGTCAGCACGTATCGCTACTATGCCTTGCCCTTCCAATTATTGATTCCTTTACTCATCTGGATTGTCGCAGAAGTCAAGGTCAAAAAACAAGGGTTGCCAACGACTGGGGAAACCACCGCTAAGACGTAACAACTGCAAACGACGAAAATGCCCCCGTTACCAATTCGGTAACGGGGGCACTACTGCTAGGACATTGAATGCCCCAGATTTAATAACTCATGCTTGACATCCCACAACTTTTGCGACAAATCCACATAGTACGTATGTGGGTTTTCAAAGCGTTTCACTTCGTCCCACAATGTGTCCACTTGGCTGTCACAATAACGCTGAATCTCCTGCATAGAGGGCGATTCATACACGCATACGCCTTTTTTGAAAATCGGCACTAACAGTTCCTTTGCGGTATAGTTCGTCACAGTTTTTGTTTTCCATGTCGCCACTGGGTCAAACAGTGTGATACTTTGTTCGTCAATCTGCTCATCATACACACAGAGTTGGTCGGCGATGGCTTTACCGCTTTCTTTGTCAAATAACCGATATAACTTCTTAAAATGCGGGTTCGGAATTTTACCAATGTTCTCACTAATCTTAATTTTGGGTTGAATACTGCCGTCGGGGCGTTCCACCGCCACTAGCTTGTAAACACCGCCAAAGACTGGCTCACTTTTGGCGGTGATTAAACGCTCGCCAACACCGAAAACATCCACACGTGCGCCCTGCATCATCATATCTCGAATAAGGTATTCATCCAACGCATTAGACGCAACAATTTTGCATGTTGTCAGCCCTGCCGCATCTAGCATAGCACGAGCGCGTTTGGACAAATATGAAATATCGCCTGAGTCAAGCCGTATGGCAAAGTTTGTTATACCCTTTGGGACAAGCTCTGCTTTGATAGCCTTGATAGCGTTTGGCACACCGCTTTTCAGCGTGTTGTACGTATCGACCAGCAATGTGGTATTGTGGGGATACAAGCGGCAGTACGACGTAAAGGCTTCGTATTCACTGTCGAACATTTGCACCCACGAATGTGCCATTGTACCCGTTGATGGTACACCGTATAGTTTATCTGTGAGAATACAGGACGTGCCCACACAACCGCCAATGTAGGCGGCACGAGCGCCCACCGTCGCACCATCTGCCCCTTGGGCGCGTCGGCTGCCAAATTCCAACACAGCGCGACCTTGTGCCGCTCGTACAATGCGGTTCGCCTTTGTTGCAATCAGCGATTGGTGGTTAATCGTTAGCAACGCAAATGTTTCGATAAGCTGTGCTTGTATGGCTGGCGCTCTAATCGTCATAATTGGCTCGTTTGGGAATACAGGCGTCCCCTCTGGCACAGCATACAGATCGCCTTCAAAGTGAAAATCTTGCAAGTATGTCAGAAATGTTTCACTAAATAGATTCTTCTTTCGAAGGAAATCAATGTCGTCTTGCTCAAAATGCAGTTCCTTAATGTACTCAATAAGCTGTTCAAGCCCAGCGGCAATGGCAAAGCCGCCGCCGTCTGGCACAGTACGGTAATACACATCAAAATAGGTATTCACGCGGTGCATACCATTTTGGATATAGCCATTTGACATCGTCAACTCATAAAAATCACAAAGCATTGCCAAATTACGTTGTTTCATCATCGCCGCGCTCCGTCCGTTTGTAGGCAAACGAAGCCCCTTCCGAGTTTTTATATTAGTATACCCCACAAGTTGTCAAAAATCAAGCAAGGCTTGCAAAAGCTCACCACTTCCGCTATACTAAACAATGAGGTGAGAACTGATGACTTTGCTGCATATTTCTGATTTGCATATCGGTAAAACTCTACAAAAAATGAGCCTTCAGGACGACCAACGCTACATACTAGAACAGATTCTTGCCCTTGTCGCAACACATCGACCAGACGCGGTGGTTATTGCTGGCGATGTGTATGATAAACCAGTGCCCAACACTGAGGCCATTCAGATGTTTGACCAGTTCATCATATCTCTATCAAAGCTTGATATTGCCGTACTGATGGTGAGCGGTAATCATGATGCCCCAGAACGCTTGGGCTTTTTAAGCCGTCTCCTCGCCGATAAGGGTGTATACATACAAGGTGCGTATCAGGGCAGTTTTGCTACTGTACCTTTGGAGGATACGCATGGCACGGTCTATTTTCACTTGATGCCCTTTCTAAAGCCTAGCATGGTGCGCCCGTATGTCGATACTGTCATCGACACATACGAGGATTGCATTGCGGCCGTCATGAAGGCACATCCGCTCGCCCCAGATGCACGTCATGTGTTAGTGGCGCATCAAAGCGTTACTGCCGCTGGCTTCACCCCCGAACGAAGCGAATCTGAAAGCGACCCTATTGGCGGAGTCTACATGATTAATGCCGCCATGTTTGCTGATTTCGATTATGTCGCATTAGGGCATTATCATGGCCCTCAGCAGGTTGGCAGTCCTAATGTACGCTATGCAGGCTCTCCCTTAAAGTACTCGTTGTCTGAACAATTTCATCATAAATCTGCCGCACTTGTCACACTCAATGCGCTCGGCACGTCTCCGACAGTAACACTATTGCCACTCGCCCCACTGCGTGACTTACGAAGCTTGCGCGGCACGCTTTCCTGGATACTATCGCCAGAAGCCGTCGCCAGCGGCAATACAGACGACTTTCTTTTCATCACCCTAACAGATGAGCACGAAGAAGCTGATGTATTGTCCATATTACGTGACCAATATCCCAATGTCCTGCAAGTGCTGTACGACACAAACCGCACACGAGCGCAAGCCATCTCACAGGATACGCTCGATATGAGCCAAGTTGACCCTGTTGCCGCCTTTGCGCAGTTTTACGAAGTGCAAAATGGTATTTCCTTAACGGCGACACAGCAAGCTATTGTGGCAAACCTACTGACAGAAAGTGAGGGTGCTGTATGAAGCCGCTGTCACTGACGATGCAAGCGTTTGGCACATATATATCACAACAGACAGTCGATTTCACCTTATTGGGTGACAATGGACTATACTTGGTGACAGGGCTAACGGGCGCTGGCAAGACTACTATCTTTGATGCCATCTCCTACGCGTTGTTTGGAGAGGCGAGCGGTCGCGGTCGCACAGGCATGATGTTGCGTTCTGTGTCTGCCCCCCTAACGTTAAAAACAGTCGTCACCCTGCGTTTTACTTACAAAGCCGCAACGTACGAAGTCACACGCCAGCTTGAATTTTTGCGCCCCAAAAAGCGCGGCGAGGGCTTTACTCGTGAGCCTGGCGACGCCAGTATGATAATGCCTACAGGACAGGTCGTGACAGGGCAAAAAGAGGTAACAAACGAGGTCATGTCTTTACTAGGGCTTGACCGTGAACAGTTTTCACAGATTATCATGTTAGCGCAAGGCGATTTTTTACGTTTTCTGTTGAGTGACACCAAGGAAAAATCCGTCATACTTCGTAATATATTTGAAACAGCTTACCTACAACGCTTTCAAGATCGATTGAAGGATCAGAAACGTGCGTTGGAAAAAAATCTGGACATAGCCAAGCAGAGTTTCTTCCAGTACGCTGACGGTGTCCATCTATC
>JAVBKJ010000071.1:0-9328 GCA_031554075.1 Oscillospiraceae bacterium
CAGGGCATGATGTTCGGTTTTGCCTGTGACCAAACACCAGAACTAATGCCAGCCCCCATTTCTTGGGCGCATAAACTTAGCTATCGGTTAGCCGAGGTTCGCAAAAAGGGCATTTTGGACTGGGTATTGCCCGATGGCAAAAGCCAAGTCACCATCGAATACGACGACGACAACCGTGTCGCCCGCTGTGAAGCCGTGGTTATCTCCACACAACACAGAGCCGATGTGGATATCAAAAAAGTACGTGAAAGCATCATTGAAACTGTCATTATGCCTATCATTCCTGCTAACTTGATTGACAAGAATACAAAAATCTATGTCAATCCTACAGGACGTTTTGTTGTTGGCGGACCTCACGGTGATTCTGGGCTGACAGGTCGTAAGATTATCGTCGACACATATGGTGGCTATGCCCCACATGGCGGCGGCGCATTTTCCGGCAAAGACCCCACAAAGGTAGATCGTTCCGCTTCCTACATGGCGCGCTATATTGCCAAAAACGTTGTCGCGGCTGGTCTTGCACGCAACTGTATGATTGAAGTGGCCTACGCCATTGGTGTCGCACAACCTGTGTCAGTTCTCGTTGATACACAAGGCACGGGCGTTATGTCGGATGCTGAACTGAGCGCCATCGTGACCCGCCTGTTTGATTTGCGTCCTGCCGAAATCATTCGCAAGCTGAACTTGCGCCGTCCTATCTATGCGCAAACAGCCGCCTATGGACATTTTGGTCGCACAGATGTCGAATTGCCTTGGGAAGCACTCGATATGGTCGAGGCATTGAAAAACGCAAAATAGCCTGTTACCGTACTATTAATAGGCGTAAGCCGCTTTACTTAGTAATCCGCCCTCTGTGTCGGATTACTCATCTGTATACTACCGTAGTTTGAAGATGACGTAGGGATGATTATGCAAAAGATTTCAGTCTTAGGGTTAGGGTATATTGGGCTGCCAACAGCCATTACCTTTGCCATGAACGGCTGCACTGTGCGTGGCGTGGATATCAAGCAGACTAGCGTTGACCTATTACAACAGGGCATACTGCCGATTGAGGAAGAGGGGCTAGAAGAGGCCTTACACGCCGCGCAACGTTCTGGGCGGCTTACCTTTGACACCTCTCTCGTTTCCTCCGATGCGTATATTATCACAGTGCAAACGCCGCAACGGAAAGGGGCAGACGGCATCCCCGTCTCTGACCTTTCCTATGTTCGCAGTGCGGCCATCGATGTCGGTCATGTGTTGCAAGCAGGACAATTGGTGATTTTAGAATCCACCGTACCACCCAAAACAACACAAATGGTACAGGACGTTCTATGTCAGACGAGCGGTCTCTCCGCTTCTGATTTCCATGTGGCGCATTGCCCCGAGCGCGTCATACCTGTTCGGTTTTTCATTCAGCTTCGCGAAAACGACCGTATTATCGGTGCAGATACCGCTGCCGCCCTCAATGCGGCACGCGCTCTGTATAGTCTGATTTTAACCAAGGGGCGCATACGAACAACCAACGCCATCTCTGCTGAAATGTGCAAGCTGTCTGAAAATACGTTTCGCGATATCAACATTGCCTATGCCAATGAATTATCTGTTATTTGCCATAAATTAGGCGTCAATGTGTACGAACTGATCGAGCTTGCCAACTGCCATCCGCGTGTGAACATCTTGTCCCCCGGTGTCGGTGTGGGCGGTCATTGTATCGCCGTTGACCCTTGGTTTATCCATGAAGCCTTCCCCGAGGATGCGCGTTTGATTGGCATCGCACGTCAGGTCAACGACCAAAAGCCTGCCTTTTTAGCCGCTCGTATTGCGGAGGTTGTCCCTGTTTCGCGCCGTATTTGTGTCATGGGGCTTGCTTACAAACCCGATGTGGACGATTTGCGCGAAAGTCCCTCGATAGAGGTATGCCGTTTGCTTGCGGAGCAAGGTTTCACAGTGGTTACCTGTGAGCCACATGTGACGCACAAAAGCGTTAAGGGCTTTGACAACCTCACTCTGGCAGATGTGTTAGCCAATGATGACTATTTAGTTATGGCTATGGGTCACAAGGTGTTTTTAGAGATGCGCGCAGACTTGTCCAAGCGGGATATGTACGACTGTATCGGCTTTTTGAAAGGCATTTCAAAGGTTTGAGATATTCATACCATACGCTATCGCGCAAGCAACCATGTGACGTTTGCTAATACTAATTTTATTCAAAAACATACAATTTAACCAAAACGCCCAACTATGACAAAAATCATAGTTGGGCGGTTTTCGTTTTATACTAAGTCTGACTGGGGTAATACATGTACAAATAGCACTGTATCATGCCATTGTAAAGTTTTCGTTTTTTAACAGCCTTGCAACCAAAACTCATCTCAAACCCAGGGTGTGAGGAGAGTAGGTACAACCGTTGTTGCGGCGGCATAAGCTTCCCAAACTGACGATAGTTTGCTTCGGCGGTTTTTAAGTCGTCTAACCGTTCACCATAGGGAGGATTCGTCACAACGACTGCCTCGGGGTTCGGTGTGTACTGCCGTGCGTCCGCTCGTTCAAAGGTGACGCAATCTAACACGCCCGCTCGTTTGGCATTTTCCTGTGCCAATGTCACACACTCGGCATCAATATCGCCGCCCCAAATTTGGTAAGACTTTGTGTATTCAGCCGCGATGGCTTCTTCACGCGCCTCGTCCCACAACTTTCTATCAAGACAACGCCATGCACAGGCGTCAAACGTCCGTCCTAAGCCCACAGCACGATTCTTGGCTATCAAGGCGGCTTCGATTGGCAATGTACCAGAACCGCAGAAAGGGTCTGCAAACATCCCTGCCCCTTTATAGCGCGAAAGCAGTACCATCGCCGCGGCAAGTGTTTCACGCAAGGGGGCCGCCCCAGCTTGGGGGCGATAGCCGCGCTTGTGCAGTCCACTGCCCGACGTATCCAAATATAGGGTTGCTTGGTCGTTCTGAATCGCAAACTGAATCCGATAGCGTGCGCCATCTTCTGTAAACCAGTTTGTGGCGTACTTTTGTTTGAGCCGCTCTACCACGGCTTTTTTAACAATGGCTTGGCAGTCTGGCACGCTCATGAGCCTTGAGTCCAGTGCGTATCCTTTGACGGGGAAGTTGCCGTCTTGCGGAATAAACGTCTCCCATGGCAGCGCTTTTGTCCCCTCAAATAAGGCATCAAATGTCAACGCCCGAAACGTACCAAGCTGTATTAACACCCGTTCTGCGGTACGCAAGTGCAAATTGGTGCGGACTAATGTTTCAAAATCGCCTGTAAATATAACACGACCATTTTGTACCTGCACATTTTCAACATGCAGTCGTTTTAACTCATCGCCTACTAAACCCTCTAACCCAAACAGACAGGGCGCGCAAAATGTAAACATGGTTCTCCCTAACTTTCCAAGAGACATCACTCTCATACGTACGTTCCAATAGTAACTATAATATCATACAGGATGGCACTGGCGTTGTCAATCTCATCCTAACGCGCACACTTCGACTGCTTTCGCTGACCTGTCCCTTTATAATGGGACAGGATACAAGAAGCGAAGGAGGGGTAGACAATTTACATAGATAGCCTTTTTCTGATAAATCTTATTATCAATTACCTATTATTGCTACTCACCGCGCGATTGACCGCCCTACCCTTCAAGCGATTTCGGTTGGGTATTGGTGCTGCGCTTGGTGCTGCCTACGCAGTGGCGGTTGTGTTACCGCCTACCGCTTGGCTCGGCGCCGTTTGGATTAAATGTCTGTTTTCTGTTCCTATTGTGATGGTAAGTTTGGGCTATAAACGCGCCTTTTGGCGCAGTCTCCTACTATTTTGGGTGACAAGCTGTATGCTGGCTGGCATTGTACTGGGGATAGGGCTATTGTTCGGGCAGACGCCCATGTCCGCAGGTGTTCCCTATGTGCCGCTAGATTTGAAAACGCTACTGCTTGTCGCCGCCGCCGCCTACTGTGTCCTAACCATTGCTTTGAAAGGATTTGCCAAGCACGGTGGCGGCAAATCCGATGTCGTCACCGTGCGCGTCCAGTTTCAGGGAAAAAACGTTCAGTTTCAAGCATTGCTTGACACAGGACACAGCCTAACCGACCCTGTCTCTGGTTCTAAAGTGCTAGTAGCAGATTTACAATGCCTACGACCGCTGTTTTCGGACAGTGTTCAGTTTTTACTAACAGAACAAGCACTGACACGCCCCTTAGACGTACTCCCGCAATTAAGCGCCCTAGAATGCCAACTGCATTTGCGCCTTATTCCCTATCATGCCATCGGGGTTAAGAACGGTTTGCTACTCGCGTTTCGCCCTGACAGTGTCCACATCGGCAAAGACGCCGCACCAAAAACACTGATTGCATTTTCACCACAGCCCATCTCGGCTCGTAATCCATACGCGGCACTCGTATAAGGTCGTGTTCCCTATTGGATGGTTTTTTTCATCGTTTTATCTTATTATTCGTTAAGGAGGAACTGCAAGTTGTCTATTATGATGCGTCTGCGTCTGTTTATCACTGTGTTAAAAGCACGTCTGGGCTTTACGACAGTCGAAAGTATTTTTTATATTGGTGGCAGTGAAACGTTGCCACCGCCATTAAGTCTTGAAGAGGAGCGGTATCTAATCTCACGTTACTCTCCAGAGGATGAGGGTGTCAAGGCAGTGCTCATAGAGCGCAATTTGCGCCTTGTCGTTTACATTGCACGCCGTTTTGAAAACACAGGCATCCATGTGGAGGACTTAATTTCCATCGGCACAATTGGTCTTATTAAGGCCATTAATACGTACAAGCCAGACAAAAACATAAAATTGGCTACGTATGCGTCCCGCTGTATCGAAAATGAAATCCTCATGCACCTGCGTAAAAATTCGGGGCATCGTATCGAGGTATCCATAGACGAGCCTTTGAACACAGACTATGATGGGAACGAACTGCTACTATCCGACATTCTTGGCACAGATGTCGATTGTGTCATGCGCCCACTAGAAGAAGATGTGGAAAAACAATTACTAACCGCCGCGATTGCAAAGCTGAGCGACCGCGAACAGGAAATCATACAGTTACGATTTGGACTAAGCGGCGACCAAGAGAAAACACAGAAGGAAGTTGCCGATATCATGGGCATCTCTCAATCGTACATTTCAAGGCTCGAGAAAAAAATTATCTCCCGACTGCGGCGTGACATATCAAAATTGATATGAGATTCTCGTCCCCCTGCTGCTTTGAATTATTTTACTTGCAGATTTACGCCTTATATGGTAAAATACAGTACACTATACCTAATTAGGAGTCACTTATGAAAACTCAAGCCATCCGCAAAATGGTCATAGGCGCGGTCATTGCCGCCGTTTACGCCGCCCTGACCTTAGCGCTCGCCCCCATCGCATTTGGACCGTTTCAATTTCGCATTTCAGAAGCTATGACAATCCTCCCCTTCTTATTCCCAGAGGCTATCGGGGGATTATTTATCGGTTGTTTGATTGCCAATACGCTCGGCACTGTGCTTGGCATGTCATTGGGCATTTTCGACATTGTGTTTGGGTCACTTGCTACCTTGTTAGCAGCGTTTTTAACATACCGCGCCAGATACATGTGGCTTGCGCCGCTCCCCCCCGTTATCATAAATGCGCTTGTAATCGGCGCTCTGCTCACCTTTGTCTATACCCCCGATGCAACCATCGCCGCTTTTCCGATGATGGCTGGGTCTGTCGCGATAGGGCAAACCGTGGTCTGCTATGGCTTGGGGTTGCCGCTACTTTGGTATATGAAAAAACGTAACTTTCTTGGTAACTCGTTGACAACCTAGGTCGCAACCCTGTTATAGTATGACTGGAGGACCTGTATGAAAATAACAAAAGCTGTCATTCCTGCGGCAGGGCTTGGAACGCGTATGCTACCTGCCACGAAAACTGTCCCGAAAGAAATGTTGCCCATTGTTGACAAGCCCGCCATACAATATATTGTTGAAGAGGCGGTGGCGGCTGGTATCGAAGATATTTTAGTCGTTACAAACCGTGCTAAAACATCAATGGACGACTATTTCGACTACCATCCCGAGCTTGAAAACCGCCTGTTTCGTAGTGGTCATCAGGAAGAAGCAGAGGCATTGCGTGCCATAGCCGACAAGGCAAACATTTTCTATGTCCGCCAAAAAGACACCAAGGGGTTAGGTCATGCCATCTGGCGTGCCAAGCAGTTTGTGGGTCAGTCCCCCTTTGCCGTCCTATTAGGGGACGACATCATGCGTTCCCAAGTGCCTGTTACCAAACAGCTGATTGACGCGGCGATTGACTGCGGCGGCGCTGCCGTTGGGGTACAGCGTGTCCCTAGTGCCGATATCCACCGTTACTGCTCACTGCAAGTGCGTCACCGTGCCAACAACGTCTATGATGTACAACAGCTTATCGAAAAGCCGACCATTGACCAAGTGTTCTCCAATTTTGCCATTTTGGGACGCTATGTGCTAACGCCCGCCATTTTCGATATTTTGGAGACACTGCCCGCTGGTTTTGGTGGTGAAGTGCAGCTAACAGACGGCATTAATATACTATGTCAGCGCGAAACCGTTGTCGCCGTTGACTTTGAGGGTCGTCGCTACGACACAGGCAACCTGTGTGGCTATTTAGAAACGCTGATAGATTTTGCGCTCGTGCATCCAGAGGCAGGGCCATGGTTGCAAAAACATTTGCAAACCTTGGTAAAACAACCTGATTCAACCATACGATAAAGCTAGTGGGCGCACAATGTGCGCCCACTAGCTTGCGCTCAGACAAGGGGTGAATGTCCCCCCGCGCATTGGATTCCTACATGTTTTGCAGGCGGACATATGCCGCTGTAAAACGTTAGTTTCCACCCTGTAGGAAAATTCAGGGGGGCATTGCATACCCGCCCGTGAGAGCGTGGCGACACCCTAACTTAATCTAGGAGGAACAGCATGGCTCGATACGGCTTCCACGGCGACATGCCCGAAACAAAAATCCTTGTCCTTTATGCACTATGCCACGTAAATACCCCTGTTTCCATGGGGCATCTGGCGGAAATCGTGATGGTTGACGAGGGCGTTGACTATTTTTACTATTGCCAAGCCCTGAGCGAAATGTGCGACACCGCCCATGTGCTAACGAATGAACAAGATGGACAAACACACTACTCCATTTCCCCAAGAGGCTACGAAGTATCGGGGCTGATGGAAAACCAGCTCAGTGCTTCGCTTAAAATGGCTGTTCGTCAAGCGGCACAAATGTTCACGAATCGTGTAGAGCAGGATTCCTTTATCAACACCGAGGCCTTCACACGCGGCGGGCTTCCCATGGTGTGCTGTGAGCTAACAGATGGTACCGACCCTATTTTACATATTGAGCTAATGATAGCAGAACAAGCCCAAGGCGCAACGATTGCGAAAAACTTTCGCGCCAAGTCTGAAAAGATATATAATGAAGTGTTAAAGATTTTATTAGACGACTCCTTGTGAGTAAGACACAACACAAGTTGTGGTAAATTGGGGCTTGAAATCTGTCCATGTTTGGTTTATACTGAACTTGGAATGGATGCAGTTGCATCTTAAGCCAAAATTAAGGAGGAAGAATTAGATGAAAAAGCGTATTTGTAGCGTAGCTCTAGCCGCAATGCTTTTAATGGCACTGTTGGTCGGTTGCGCCGCACCAACACCAGCCGCCTCACCTACCCCTGCTACCGATGCAACTCCTGCAACAGATGCTACTCCTGCAACGGATGCAACACCTGCTGCCACTGCCCTGAAAATTGGTATGGTAACTGACGCTGGCACTATCGATGACAAGTCGTTTAACCAAGGCACATGGGAAGGCATTTTGAAGTCCCAAACAGAACTTGGCACAGACGTTAAGTACATCAAGCCAGGCGGAGAAGCAACCGCTGACTACACCCAAGAAATCCAAAACTTATACGATGCTGGCTACAAGTTCATTGTAACACCAGGCTTTAAGTTCTCCTTGGCCATCTATGAAATGCAAGAAAAGTATGCCGATGCGAAATTTGTCTTGCTAGATGCTACTCCTGCTGACGAAAGCTTTGCCGAAAAGATTGCTCCTAACACATTGTGCTTGCTGTTTGCTGAGCATCAATCGGGCTTCATGGCTGGCATTGCTGCCGCTTTGACTGCACAAACTGGTGACCTTGGTTTTGTCGGCGGCATGGCTGTTCCTGCCGTACAGAAGTTCAACTGGGGCTTCCAACAAGGCGTTAAGTATGCCAACGAAAACCTAGGCACTTCCTGCGAAATTAAAGCTGAAAACTGCGTGTACCAAGGTACTTTCAGTGATGTCGCTGCTGGTCAACAACTAGCTGCTACCATGTATGACCGTGGCGTTAAGATTATCTTTGCTGCTGCTGGCGGCGTGGGCGTAGGCGTTATCAATGAAGGCAAAACCCGCCGTACCGCTGGTCAAGACGTTTGGGTCTGCGGCGTTGACGTTGACCAATACGCTGACGGTATCTACGAAGGCGAAAAGAGTGTCATCCTGACTTCCGCTATGAAAAAACTTGACATTGCTACCTTTGACGCCATCAAGGCTGAAATGGACGGCAAGTTCGAGGGCGGCAAAGTACTTATGTTTGACGCATCTAACGATGGCATTGGTCTTCCTGTCGAAAACCCCAACCTAAGCGCTGACATTGCTGCCAAATGTGCAGACGTGTTTGCAAAAATTAAATCTGGCGAAATCAAAATTGCTGACACCGAAGCAGGTCTTTTGCCTTAGCCTATAGTTTTGTTGATAAGAGCATGTCGAAGGACATGCTCTTACCATATTTTTGCTCGCTGTTTACCATAATGGTAGACAAATAATTGTATGAGGTGATAGCATGAAAAAGTCAAAAATTCTCGCCAATGTATTAGCACTTGTCATGGTTCTCAGCTTGTTTACGGTCAATGCCTTAGCTGCTGACCCCGAAACCGTTTCTGTCGGATCTGCCCCTGCTTCTGGTTCAAGCTTTGTCATTCTCCACACGAACGATACCCATGGATACGTCAAAGGTGACGCGAAATCAGTGATTGGATTCGATACAATTGCTGGCATTAAAACTGCCTTTAACAAAACAGTGCCTACCTTGCTAGTGGACGGCGGTGACTTCTCGAATGGACAACCCTTCGCCGCTATGACAAAGGGCATGGGCGTCGTTGAAGTCATGAATGCCACTGGCTACGACTTTGGCGCTATCGGCAACCATGAGTTCGATTTCAAAGACAACGTAGAGGCTTTGTTGGCTGCTGCCAAGTTCCCTATCCTCTCTGCTAACGTGGTCAACCCAATGGGCAAGCTAATCGCACCTCCCACCGCGATTAAAGAAATTGCTGGCGTGGGCAA
>JAVBKJ010000122.1:0-7762 GCA_031554075.1 Oscillospiraceae bacterium
AACACGGACAACATCCGCAAACGGCTCAATAATGGCATAATTAGGGTTTAGTAGCAAGGCTTCTTCATGCGCCCCTTTGTAGGGTGCGGCTAAAAAAGGACCCTCGACATGCGCGCCTAGGACGTTTGCGCCCTTGCTCGCTTGCGTTTGTACGGCTCGAACGCCAGTTAATGCCGCGTGTAAATCCGCTGGCGTGGCGGCAACGGTGGTGGGTAAAAAGGAGGTCGTACCCCCTCGCACCACCAAGCTTGCCATGTGGCGCACCGCCGCCTCGCCGTCCATAGTGTCCTTGCCGCCACAGCCGTGGGTGTGGATGTCAATAAAGCCGGGAGACAGGAGCAGTCCTGTGCCGTCTATGACATGGTCACAGGCAGGCACTTGCGCCATACTGCCGATTTCTTGGATACAGGCCTCAAACAGCACATAGCAGTTTGGCTCTATACGGTCGTGATAAATAACAGACACATGTTGGATTAGGGTACTCATTTACCGTCGCCTGCCACTTCTTTGAGAGAGCTAACAAGACCAGCAATGCCTTGGATTTCGCTTGGGATTATAATTTTTGTGGCTTTGCCGTCGGCGGCTTTTGCAAACGCCTCTAAGGCACGCAATGTGAGTAGCCCCTGACCGGGGTTGGATTCATTAATCATCTTAATAGAGTCAGCCATGGCGCGTTGCACGCTCATAATGGCTTCTGCCTCGCCCTGTGCTTCTAGGATACGTGTTTGGCGGACACCGTCAGCGCGCAAAATAGCAGATTGTTTCTCGCCTTCCGCCACCAAGATTTGGGAGGCTTTTTCGCCCTCTGCCTTCAAGATAGATTGACGGCGTTCGCGCTCTGCCTTCATTTGCTTTTCCATAGCGTCTTGAATTTCTCTTGGGGGGAGAATGTTTTTAAGCTCGACACGATTGACCTTGATACCCCAAGCGTCTGTTGCCTCGTCTAAAATGACGCGCATTTTACCGTTAATAAGGTCACGTGACGTCAAGCTTTGGTCAAGCTCCAAGTCACCAATGATATTACGCAAGGTTGTCGCGGTAAGATTTTCGATGGCACGTTCTGGGTTTTGCACACCGTAGGTGTACAGCTTAGAGTCTGTGATTTGCAAATAGACGACTGTATCAATTTGGATGGTAACGTTGTCCTTTGTGATAACAGGTTGCGGTGCAAAGTCAAAAACCAGTTCCTTTAGCGACACAGTGCGGGAAACTTGCTCAATAAACGGAATTTTGAAATGGAGACCAACGGACCAAACAGTATGGAACGCGCCAAGACGCTCCACGACAACTGCTGTGGCTTGACGAACAATGCGGATACTTGTGGCAACAATGATAAGGAAGATGATGGCCAGTGCGATTAATACGTACTCCATGAAAAAAGACCCCCTTCAATTATTCTGCGCGCTTCGCAGGTTCGACAATAAGCTTAACGCCTTCGATAAGGCGAATGGAAACATATGTATCGACTTCAATGGGGTAACCAGTGTAGGAACGAGCCGTCCAAGTTTTGCCATCCACAGCAACTGCGCCCTGTCCGATAATGTTGTCTATCGGTTCTGTGACGACACCAATCATTTCAAGCACGCGGTCAGCATTTGTGGCGGTTTTTCGTGCTGTCACCATGCGGCGCGCCATGGGGCGTAATAATGCCAGCGTTGCGACACTGACCACGATAAAGGCGATAACCTGCACAGGCCAAGGCAACCCCAAACTGGCACATATGGCGGCTGCCATAGCGCCCAGCGCAAACCATATGGCGTGCAGTCCTACTGTCGCGGCTTCAAAGACTAGCAAGCCGATCATTAGACCAAGCCAAAGCATTGTTGGCCAACTCATTGTAAGCACCTCTTTCTTTTTTAATGCGAAGACATCGTCGTTACGATTGTTCGCAGCTTAGGCTTCGTGTGTCTCCTACCCAATTTGGTATGCGTGACACAGCAAGTATACGTTCGGGGATGTGACTATAGTTGGTGGAGAAGGGTTAAAAAATGCTCGCTGGACACGGGGTGTATGATGGGTTGCCCGAATTGCCGCAACAACACCAAATTAAACGTGCCGCCGTAGCGCTTTTTGTCTAGTAGTGCAATTTTGAACACTTCCTGCTCGCTAAAGTCCATCTTTGTCGGTAAATTATGTCGTTGCAACACTGATGTGAGGCGTTGCGCGACACTATCGGGTGTAACGCCAAGGGCAACACCAATTTGCGCAATTTGTGCCATCCCAGCGGCTAACGACGCACCATAACTATTGCTCATAAAGCCATTGAGACGCTCGTAAGCGTTTCCTAAGGTGGTGCCGAAATTTAATAAGTGTCGAGCGCCCTGTTCTCGCAAATCGGTTTCTAAGAACGTTGCCTTGCTTTCCAAACAACGAATAATTAAATCTGGCAGAACCAAGTCCTTTTGATGTTCCAAGTGTTCAAATAACGCCGCGTCAATGGTGGCGGCATACTTCACAAGCTCCGCGATACCGTCAGAGATGCCATTTTTTGAGATACCAGACAAAAGAGCGGGGTCAACAAGCACCATTTCAGGCTGATAATAAAGACCAACTAGATTTTTGCCCTCTGGCAAGTCTATCGATACCTTACCGCCCACAGGGGAACTCAGCTGCGATACAAGCGTTGTGGGGATAGCGACCATGGGCAATCCTGCCTGATAGGTGGCGGCCGCCATGCCTGCTAGGTCAAAAATCACACCGCCGCCCAAGGCGACCACAACATCAACACTCGAAAGCCCCATGTTGGCAAAGACAGTGTACAGGGTCGAAAGCATGGGGATAGATTTTGTTGTCTCACCTGCTGGTAAGGCAATGATGGCTGTTGAGAAACCAGCCTCCTGCAAGCTTTGCATGACAATGTCCCCGAACAGCGTTTTGCAGTTTGAATCCGTTACGACCACGGCACAGCGACCCCGAACAGCGCGCCCAATCTGCTGGCCGCAGTCACGTAAAATGCCGCTACTAATGAGAATTTCACATGTTTCTTTGCCCATTTGTACTTGTAAAGTTGTCATGTGTCCTGCCTTCCTTCCGCCCTGTATCGGCTTTCAACACAGCCTAAACACCGTTGTTGGGGACTAAAAATTGAATCTTTTGATCGGATAGCGCGAAGGTTGCGCCCGTATCCTCGTAGATCTCACCATCATAGTTAATATACACTTGCTTTTGCGCCCGAATCGTGATACTTTTGCCGCGGACATGTTGGATAAAATCCGAAAGCTGTTTGTACTCACCGTTGGCATAGCTGCCGATGACCTGCCCTAATTTCAAGCGAGACACCTTTTTAACCAATAAAAACTCGAGCATACCGTCGTCTGGTTTGGCGTCAGGACAGGCGTGAAATCCGCCGCCGTAGCATTGCCCGTTACAGGCGGTTAAAATAGCGTAATCACCATCTTGTCGCACCCCGTCAACGGTCACTTCATACGGACGATGGATACCGCGAATGACGGTGTCAACCAGTGCCAAATTGTAGGGCATTTTGCCACCTAAGGGTAGTAAAAACTTAAAGCGGCGCACAGCGGCGGCCACATCAGCATCAACACCAACAGAGCAGATGTTAATAGCATAGCGATCCTGCCCTAAGGTGATTAAATCCATCTCCTGGGCGGGTGCTTCTATTAAGGTATGCAGGTTGGCAAACAGGGCAGCACCGCCCACGCATTTCACAAAATCATTCCCAGTGCCATACGGGAAACTGGTGATAGCCACATTTGGCAAACCGACAGCACCACAAACAACTTCGTTTAGCGTGCCATCGCCACCGCATGCGTACACACGCCATTGTTCGTCTGGTGTACAAATACTGCGCACCAGTTCGGTCGCATGTTTGGGATACTGCGTGACTTCAATTCGGTAGGGCTGTTTACGCGTCTCCATGATTTGGGTGATGTCGGGGATGAGCTTTGCGACACCCTGCCCCGCACCAGAGATGGGATTCACGATAAAAAGATGCACCAATTCAAAACCTTTGAGTAAGAGCGTCAAAAAAACGTTGTTTTTCTGACGCTCTACTCTCACCTTATACCAGATTCATTGAAATCGCAATGTATAGGCTGTACCGCTAATGTGCCCCAAAAACGTTAAGGCTGGCAGCTATTCGCTGACAATTAAGCCGTAGCCGCCCTCTTTGCGATGATAGACGATTGAAAACGCATCGTCAGATTCAAAGTTCTTAAAGACATAAAATTCATGCTTTAGTAGGTTCATCTGCAAAATCGCTTCTTCCACTGTCATTGGTTTCACAGTGAAGCGTTTGCTTTTGATAACAGGGAAATCGACTTCTTCATCTACGGTTGGCTCGTCAAACGTTGGTGGCATCTCGCGTACAAACGCGTTTTGGTGCAACCGTTTGGCAAGACGTGTTTTATGCTTGTGAATTTGACGCTCTATGGCGCTAATACAGCAATCCACGGCGCTGTAGATATCATCATTTAACTCGCGGGAACGCAGGTAAAGGCTGTCAGAATGGACGGTAATTTCGCACAAATTGGTGCTGCCTTCTTTACCGAATGTGACATGCGCATCGCCCTCGTGACGCAAGTATTTGTCGAGTTTGCTAACTTTTTTGCGTGTATACTCGCGAATTTCTTCTGTGATATCTGCCTTCTTGTCAATAAAAATAAAATTCATATGTCTCATCCTCCGAATCCGCTTAAGCGGTTAGACTTTTGGGATACATTCAGTATAGCATGTTTGTTTCTAAATGTCAAAATCAATTCGCGAAGGGGGATGGTTGGGATGAAATGTACGATATGGCAGATGTTTCGCAGGCGACACGGCAACATTCTATTTTTGTGCTGACTTCGACAGGAATCTATGGTACACTATTTTGTATGATTTATGTATGTACGGATTTGCAAAACGCGCCAGAAGGCGCAGTACAAACGTTGCTCGCCCGCACGCCCGCATGGCGTTGTGAAGCGGCGTTGCAACACCACTCGGCGCAGGAGCAATTGCAGTCCTTGGTGGCATTTCAATTGCTGTGCAGAGCCTTGGGCACTGTGCCGCCACAATTTACCGTTGGTGCTTATGGAAAACCCCTGTTGGATACGGCTGAATTTAGCCTAAGCCATAGCAGGGGTGCTGTTGCTGTGGGCATCGCGTCGCAACCAATTGGTGTAGATGTTGAGCTTGTGCGCCCCCATCCTGCCGCGGTGATTAAACGCTATATGACAGCCGCTGAACGCCGTAGTATACAAGACAGTGAGGATAGCGACAGGCAGTTTTTCCTTTTGTGGACACTTAAAGAAAGTTATGTCAAAGCCGTGGGTGTTGGGTTACGTGGCTTGCGACAAGCGTCGTTTACATTTCCAGGACCACGCTGTGCCGATGCGCGGTTTGCCTGCCATACGCAGTCCTTTGGCGTATGGCAGGTTAGCGCGTGTGGCACTAAGGATGATTTATCCATGCAGAAAGTGTCGATTCACACTATTTTGACAGACGGCTGACACGATTGTAAATTGTCGTCATGAGCAAATTATTATACCGCCCTGCGATTAGTTTCACACAGTCGAGCGCGATGGAAAGCACAGTCGTTAAGAGGAAAAAGGGGAGTAGCTGCTGCCAAGCCCCAAAATCACTTCCTCTAAATCCTCCTTTGTTGGTTCGTTGCCGCGCGTTGTGAGCAAATAGTCAAGCAAAATACTTGAAGTATGATTCTTTGTCACAAAAAAGCCACGCAGTACAAGCGCGTTTCCGCCTGTACTGCGTGGTTGGTTGTATAGCTTTGCTAGTTGCCGATAGCACCAAGAACAAAGTTTAGGATAAAGAACGCTGACACGATGTACATAATGATATGGACTTCTTTTGCCTTACCTGTGCAGACTTTGGCGATACAAAAGGAGATAGCACCAGCCGCAATACCATTGGTAATGCTATACGCCATCGGCATGACAAGCAGTGTCATAAAGGCAGGGAATGCTTCCTCAAATTCTGCCCAGTTAATCTTGGTGACGTTGGACATCATCAAAATACCGACAATAATTAGGATGGGCGCGGTTGCTTGGGCTGGCACAATGCCGATGAGTGCCGAAAACGGTAAGCAAAGCGCAAAGGCAATCGCTGTGACGATTGACGCCAACCCAGTTTTGCCGCCAGCACCAATGCCAGACGCGCTTTCAACATAGGTGGTCACATTGGATGTACCGAGCAACGCACCTGCGGCGGTGGCGGTACAGTCTGCGAAAAGTCCTTTTTCAAGTGGGGTCGAAAAACCGTTACCAGAGTTCATTTTTTTGATGTCTTCTTCTGTGAAGATGCCAGTTTTCATGCCTGTGCCTAAGAACGTACCGATTGTATCAAATACGTCTGTTAGCAAGAAGGCAAGAATGGCAATAATCGCAATGAAAACGCGGTTCGGGTCGGCAAAGAGTGAGCCAAACCCAGGCGAGCCAAAGAAGGAGAAGGCGACGAATTTAATATCGCCGATGGCAGAAAAATTCACGAGTGCGCCTTCTGGTATATGCGCCACGCCTGTAAACAGTGCCACGATGGTGGTGGCACCAATGCCGATTAGCAAGGCGGCACGTACTTTCAACAGCATTAAAATCGCTGTCACGGCAAGACCGATGAGTGTCACCACCGCGCCGATTTCTGTGAAGTTGACAAGACCGGGGATAGCATTGCTACCAGTTGTGAAGCCATCCGAAGTGCCGACAAATTGCAAGAGTCCGCCGTTTTTAAGACCGATGTAAGCAATAAAAAGACCAATACCAGCGCCGATAGCATTGCGTAATACGGGTGGAACTGCTACAATGATAGCGGAGCGTAGCCGCGTTACGGTGATGAGGATACCAGCGATACCGCAAATGAAGACCATCGCGAGAGCTTCTTGCCATACAAACCCCAATTGTAGGCAAACTGTATATGCGAAAAATGCGTTAAGACCCATACCTGGTGCAATCGCGTAAGGGATGTTGGCCATGAGCGCGATGAGAACGGTGCCGATGATTGTTGATAGAATCGTGGCAACAAATACGCCCGTGGCACTCATGCCGGTGGCAGCCAAAATGGATGGGTTTACGAAGATTATGTACGCCATCGAGAAAAAGGTTGTAAGTCCCGCTGTGATTTCAGTGCTGACAGAAGTTCCGCGTTCTTTTAGCTTGAAAAACTTGTCCATGAATACTTGTCCCCCAAATTCAAAATGAAAGCTACCGTGTCGCTTCTTGCATTATTATGCCACATCTGTTAAAAAAAATCAAGCAATATTCGAAAAAAACTTTTTAGGGAGAATTGTAAAATGAAATTTTTTACCTTGGAACTTGCAGGATTGCGCCGTGAACTACCCCTGTGCCGTATCAGTGACACTGTGCAAATTGCTGCGTTTGTTATGTTTGGCGATGTCGAAGTGACCAGAGCATGTGCCAGTGCGTTACTCGATCTTGCCCCCGATTTTGACTTGCTCATCACAGCAGAGGCGAAGGGCATACCGCTCGTGTATGAGATGGCACGCACATCAGAGAAGCCCTATTGTGTGGCACGCAAGGGGCATAAATTGTACATGCCCGATAGCCTGTCTGTGGATGTGCAGAGCATCACGACGGCGGCACGTCAAACGTTGTTTGTCGATGTGAAGAATGCAGAACAAATGCGCGGTAAGCGTGTGTTGCTCGTTGACGATGTGGTAAGCACAGGCGAGTCGTTGCGCGCACTTGAAAAGCTTGTGTTATTAGCAGGGGGCGAAGTCGTAGGGCGCATGGCGGTGCTGGCTGAAGGCGAGGCAGACCAGCGTAAGGACCTACTTTTCTTGAAATCCCTG
>JAVBKJ010000128.1:0-19276 GCA_031554075.1 Oscillospiraceae bacterium
AGTTCGTTTAAGACGAGGTTGCTGCCATTAAATTCTCCTAAAATACCGCGACCAGAGGATGCACCATAGTCAAACGCGTACAGCTTCATTGGTGTACTCAATGTTTGCCTCCTATTCTCCTATTAAAGGTATACCAACAGAATAATTGGTATAGTTTATACTTAATGCTTTTTAATAGAATATCACAAAACAATGTGGAAGTCAACGTCGCAAACTGTGCAAATAGATTATATTTATTAAGATTGGTATATAAATAATATATACCAACGCAGGTTTGCTATTGCAATTGCGTTTGCGTTATGATATTCTATATACTATAGTAGTGCTTAGGCGCAAAAGGGAAGTAACAACATGATGAATCAGAAGTTTCAAGGGTCAAAGTACCGATACGTTTACAATGATATCATGCAGAAAATTATCAACGGGGACTACGCGTACGGGCAATACCTACCCCCAGAACGTGATTTAAGCCTTTTCTACAATGTGCAGCGACCTACAGTGCGGCAGGCATTGGACTTGCTAGAAGGCGAGGGCTTAATTGAGCGTCGGCAGGGTGCCGGCAATCGGGTATTATATGTAGGGACACGCACGTTTGGCGAGGTAAAGGAAATGCCGCGCGGCGGCTTGGTTGCCTATATTGTGCCGAAAGAGCTTAGCCACAATGCTGACCCGTTTCACATGGAAATTTGCACAATTCTTGAGGAACTATGTAAAAAGGACAGCGTAAGTCTTATTTTTACAACTGTTTCACCGTATGAACAGCTGCCCCTTTTCCTGCAAAACAAAAGCACCACTATGGGTATCATTTGGGTCAGTATTCAGGACAAAGTATGCCCCGATATTGCTAAAAAGCTTGGGATTCCGTCTGTTTCCATCTCCTCTGATTACCCGCATTTCCCCACCATCCGTTACGCGGACTTTGATGCCGCCTTTATTGCAACCCAACACTTGATAACGGCGGGATGTAAGCGGTTTGCCTTTATATCGGGCGACCCAGCATTTGACGTAAGCAAGGATCGCCAGAGTGGGTTTACGCAGGCGTTGCAGATGGCAGGCATTCCCATAGACGACAACTTGATTATGCAGGGCGACTGGACATTTAACTCTGGCGAAGTGCAAACACGCTTGTTGCTTGAGTCAGAACGTACATTTGATTGCATTTTAGGCTGTAATGATATGATGGCATTGGGCGCGTTGCGTACGTTGCACCAAGCAGGGGTATCTGTGCCAAGTGAGGTACGCGTCATTGGCATTGATAACATTCAAGCATCGCAGATGTCTAGCCCCACGCTGTCAACGGTGTCGATTTCAAAACGAGATGTCGCCTGTGCCGCCTATATGATGCTTCGCGAGCTGATGCAAAATAGGGAAGTGCCAGACGAAATTTGGATACCAGGGCGGCTCATCACCCGAGACAGCACCTGATATAGCTGCCAAAATAGTGCACATTTCTGCAAAGAATTAAGATATAGAATGGAGAAAGTATTATGAGCAATCGATTAATCGGAACATTACCTAAAATTGGCATTCGTCCTTGCATTGACGGTCGCCGCGCAGGCGTTCGTGAAAGTTTAGAAGCACGCACCATGGGTATGGCACAGGCGGCGGCGGCGCTGATTTCCCAAAACCTGCGTCTGCCAAGCGGTGAGCCTGTGGAGTGCATCATTGCGGATACCTGCATAGGTGGCGTTGCGGAAGCGGCCATGGCGGAGGACAAATTTGCACGCGCTGGTGTAACGGCAACCCTGTCTGTCACCCCTTGTTGGTGTTACGGCTTGGAAACCATGGATCAAAACCCCTTAACGATCAAAGCGGTGTGGGGCTTTAATGGCACAGAGCGTCCTGGCGCTGTGTACTTAGCGGCTGTTATGGCGGCACATGCGCAAGTGGGGCTACCTGCCTTTGCCATGTATGGGCATGATGTGCAGGATGCCACAGACGAAACTATCCCCGAGGACGTGCGTGTGAAGCTGTTGACATGGGCGAAAGCCGCGATTTCTGTCGGTCTAATGCGAGGCAAATCCTACGTCAACGTGGGCGGCACTTGCATGGGTATCGCTGGTTCGTATGTCAATGCCTCTGTGTTTGCGAAATACTTTGGGATTCGCACGGAATGGCTTGACCAAATCGAAATCGAGCGCCGTATTACGCGTGGTATTTTTGACAAGGACGAATACGAAGCCGCGATGGCATGGCGCAAAGCGCACTGCATAGAGGCCGCCGACACGAACAAAGTGCCACACACAAGAGAAGAAAAGGACGCAGAATGGGAGCGCACAGTCAAAGAAACCATTATTCTGCGCGATATTATGATAGGTAACCCAAAACTGGCAGAGATGGGCTACGGCGAGGAAGCCTTGGGACGCAACGCGATTGCTGGCGGCGTACAAGGACAGCGTCAATGGACGGACCATTTCCCAAACCACGATTTCCCCGAAGCAATTCTTTGCTCGTCGATGGACTGGAATGGCGCTCGTGAGCCATTTGTCATGGCGACAGAGAACGACACGTTGAACGCTATGAGTATGCTATTTGGGCATTTGCTAACAGATACGGCGGCTGTGTTTGCTGACGTACGCACCTATTGGAGCCCTGAATCCGTAGAGCGCGTGACAAAATGGAAGCCAAACGGCGCGGCGTCTGGCGGCTTTATCCACTTGTTAAACTCTGGGGCGGCGGCGTTAGATGGCAGCGGCGCTATGAAGGATAAGGACGGCAACGCATGTCTCAAACCATTTTGGGATGTCACAAAAGAGGATATTGAAAACACGCTCAAGGCCGTGGATTGGTGTCCTGCGAATGTGGAGTACTTCCGTGGCGGCGGATTCTCCTCTCACTTTGATACGTCTGCCGAAATGCCTGTTACCATGATTCGCTTGAATATCGTGGAAGGTGTCGGTCCTGTTCTGCAACTAGCAGAAGGCACAACACTCGTCCTACCAGAGGAAGCGAACACGATTTTGACAAAACGTACAGACGCCACATGGCCATCCACTTGGTTTGCGCCACGTCTGACTGGTTCTGGTGCGTTCACAGATGTATATACTGTTATGGCAAAATGGGGCGCAAACCATTGCGCTTTCTGCTACGGACACATTGGCGACAAGCTTATCACAATGGCATCTATGTTGCGTATACCAGTGGCAATGCACAATGTCAGCAGTGAGCGGATTTTCCGTCCCCATGTCTGGAGTGCGTTCGGCACAGACGATGATATGAGCGCTGATTTCCGTGCCTGCGCCGCGTTTGGCCCTGTCTACGGCAAATAAGCGACTTTATTGCGACAGCGTCTCTTGGGGAAACCCAAGAGACGCTGTTTTGCTGTCATAAATCTTTGTGGAGTGTCAAAAGTGGTGGGATATCGCATGAAATATAGGATTCCTCCGCATTGCGTTGAGCTTGTTTTAGTTTTTCGGAAACGTCATCAAGTGTATCAATGGCATTGGCAATTTGAGCGGTCAATTGAAAATACATTTCTCTGTAATCTGGCATACAATCACCTCAACAAAATTATGGATTGACATTTACAAAGGGTCAATTTATTGTCTAGTATAGCATATACTAACATAATTGACAAGTAGTAAATGTCATTACGAGGTGTTGTTGTGTTCAAAAATAGAAATGCAAATGGTACTCTGAATCTTTGTGGCATACAGGTAGCAAAATATCGAAAAGAATGTGGCATCTCCCAACGCGCATTAGCAGACAAATTGCAACTCGTGGGTATAGACCTTACAAAAAACGCTATTCAACAAATTGAAAGTGGCGAACGTTTTGTGACAGATGTTGAGTTAAAAGGTTTGGCTCAATTTTTTGATGTCAGCACAGATAGGTTGCTTTCATAGACAATTTGGAAAAACTTTGTACCATAAGAGGGGGACGATGTCACATCGTCCCCCTCTTATGGTTTGCTATAATTGCTCCCTAAAGTGCTTGATTTTTGCGGATAAGGGCATGTCGATACGTGTGAAACTATCGCTAATATCCTTGGTGGCGGCGCGTTCATGTCCGATAAGCGCCCATGTGTTATCTAGCAAGTTGCCGTATTCTGGATTACGCATCGCCTCGCAGACGAAACTCTGCCGCGGCGTATTGATGTCCTCACCGCTAATCTGGAACAACGAAAACTGATCGCACATCGCGCGCACACGTGTTAGTTGTGCCGCGGTGTTGCGTGACGGCATGTACGAAATCGCAGGAAATTGGAGCGATACCAACACAGTAAATAACTCGGATAAAAATGAATCTTCAAAGGTTTGCGCCTTTTTATCGCCAGTGACAGAGCTTGCCACGTCTCCTAAATAGGGGTATGTGACAATAATACCATGTTCCTTTGCAAAGGCGACCATGTCTACGATAGGGGGGCATTCGACCTCATCGGCAGGCACATAAAATTGCTCGACTAACTCGCCTTTGAGCAATCCCAACAAATCGTACTGGTAGAAGGGGTTTTGTGTATCCTCTAATAATGTCGCGAGCTTTGGGGAAACGGAAATGCGGCTTTGAAGCTCACGCACAAGCGTGTCGCCTTTGCCATAGGTTGCTATCAACTTGCCAGACAGCGCGTACAGAAGATGACGTTCTGTGACAGAACCGCCCTCAGCGTGTTTAGACAGCGGAAACACATCCGTCTCGTAGTTTAGCGGAATGCCAAAAATTTGGGTTAAGCGGTCACACATGGCGCGGTTGCGGCGTCCTCGTGCCGCCTGAATTGGCAGCAGACGTGCGGCAACGGCGTCAATGCGCGTATGCGGCAAACCATGGAAGGTAAGATACGAAATGCCACCTTGGTCAGGATTATTCGTGCGGCGATTGCCAAGCGGTGTGTTCGTATGCGTCACACGAAGCTCAAACCCACAAGTGACAGGAAAATCTAAGATAGCGCCCGCTTCAACAAATTCGCGCACACCAGAAACAGAATCATGGTCGATAATGCCAGCTGTGGAAAGACCTGCTTGGTATGCTTTCCAAACGGCCATTGTGGGCGAGTAGGGCGAAAATGAATACATGGTGTGAATATGGTTATTCACATCTGAACCAGGGGTGGGGCGGGGGAGACTGCCATCTTTCACTGCGGCGGCACAAAGACGCAACGCGTCGAGACGTTCCTCGGCAGTGGGGGCATTTAATCTATCAATTAATTCCATGAGACACCCCTAATGAAGCATATTTTGACCGCCAGTGACAGGAATCGCTTGCCCCGTTTCGTAGGCTTGTTCCGCACAGTATAGGATGGCGCGTGCCACGTCCACAGGAATGCAACCGCGATTCATGGGGACTTTGCTTTCATAGAAGCGTTTCACATCTTCCATTGTTTTCGCGTTGGGGACTTTCCCCGCGTTCAAATACTGCACAAATAGTCCTTTTTCGGGGTGCATCCAGAGTGGACCTTCAAAAAAGTTACCTGGGCAAATGGCGTTTACCTTAATGCCGTACTCGACAAGCTCTTTCGCAAACGACTGCACCAAGCCCACGCCGCCAAATTTGCTACCAGCATAGGCGAAGTTCTTGTTAGAACCTTCAAGTCCTGACTTGGAGTTAATTTGAATGATGTCGGCGGTGGCGGTAGGGTTGAAATGGTGCTGATGGCGCATGACACGTGACGCGTACTTACTGCAAACAAAAAAGGCAGTATAGTTAACATTGGTCACAAGGTCAAAGCTTTTGAGCGTCATATCCTCTAACGAGCCAGAAATCAGAACGCCTGCATTGGATACAAACATGTCAAGCCCGCCAAAATGCGCGACGGTTTGCTCTGTCAACGCTTCGACAGATGCTTCATTGGTGACATCGCAGGAGATTGCGATGGCTGTCCCTGCGCCGTATGTATTGTTGGCATTTGTGGCGTTATTGGTGGCCATCTCTAAATTAAGGTCAGCGTACACCATGTGGCAACCGTGGCGCAACAGCTCGGCGGCGATACCCTCGCCAAAGCCTTGCGCACTGCCAGTGACAATGACGACCTTGCCTTGCAAACGACCTGTGCCAACACTTGGTGTGATACGATACACAGCACCACCCGAAACGCTCACCGTTGTTGGCGGTGCGCTGGGCAATGCGGCGAATAAGTCGTCTGCGGTGGCGGCGGTCATTGTCACTGCGGGGGCTTCCTGCGTGATGGTCACTGTTGGGTTAAGTGACGCATACTTCTGGCGAATCGCAATAGCAAATAAGTCCATATACTGTCTCCTTTATTGGTATTCAGGATGTGTAAAACGTAAAAATATAGAAAATGTCGGGGTAAAGTAGTTACTGGGTGAAGTGCCTTCACCCAGTAACAGCGCAAACATTGAAATACGATCGCGCGTCTGGCGCGGTGGGTAGCCTAGATAGCAGTGGCGCTCGCGAGCAAATACTTCTCACAGGCTGGCGACCAGAGCCCGTTGTTCTCTGCTACCAGTGTCGCTAGTTTTGCAAATAAGGGGCTATCCTTGCCGAGGGCGGCAAAATCTGCGATGGCGGTGAGTGGCATGGAAATTTGTGTATACACAAGTTTTTTGCCACCTGGGATTTTAGGTAAGTTAAGCGTCGTATCAATGACAGCATCTAAGCCGCCGATGTGGGTAATCATGGACGACGGGTCAATCAGCCCTTTTGACATCATGCTAAGGGATTCTAACATGTCTGCCGTGTTGCCGCCGCTGTTGCCAGCCACGTGGGTTGCCCCGTAGTGAACATTGTAGAAGTTGAATTTTGCAGAAAAGGTGGGGTCGGAAGGACCAGCGAAGAAATTTAGGCAACCGTCATACGCCAAAATAGCATCCGCTTGTTCCACAACAGGACCGACAGGCGCGAACACAAATACATCGTTGTACCCTGTGTCGCCAGACAGCGACTTGAGGTGTGCCACGGCATCTGCGTGCTCTGTGGTGTTGACGTAGTGTAGTGTTACCCCGTTTTTAGCGGCTTCTGCCACAGTGTACAGCGAGGCGGCACGGGCTAACCGTGCGCTGTCGATATCTGTGACCACGAGTAGCGAGGGGCGGCGGTCACAGTGAAGTGCGTAGTCAATCGCGCCCAATCCCATAGGACCAACGCCTGCCAGAAGAGCCATTTTGCCGCCAGCGACAATGCCCATGTCGTGGGTATACACGCCTGCTTTGGTGTGATAGTTGCAGTGGTATCCGCCGACAATACAGCTCATGGGTTCTGCCAATGAACCATAGTAGAAGGCATCGCCTTGGTAGGGTAGCAAGCAGTTGTGTTCCATGACGGTGGCAGGAATAATGACATAGGTGGCATCGCCGCCGATATGGGCGAAGCTGTAGCCAGGTGCGGCGTAGACATTGTCTTCAGCATTAATGGCAGGCTGAATCGAGAATTTATCGCCCACTTTGAAGCTATCGCGCCACTTGGCACCAATCTCGACTAATTCACCGCAAAATTCATGCCCGATGATGATGGGGTTTTCGGCAACGTCCTTAGGCACGCGTTTGTGGTCAGCACCCTGTGAGGTAGCTTTGTAAGAGGACATACAGATACTGTCGGAAATAATTTTGGCTAGGATTTCATCGTCTTTAATCGCTGGTAGCTCGAAGTCTTCCAGACGTAGATCCCCTTTGCCATACAGTCTAACGGCTTTGGTTTTCATAGTGCAAGTCTCCTTTTTTTGCGAAATATTGTTACACACCAAGCTTTTCGCGACGGATACGCTCGAGCGAGGTAAAGTTCATTTTGGCGGTGTGTCCTGCAAGTGGTAGAATTTTCTCGTGGATAGCGTCTAAAATCCAGCTTGGTTGTGGATAGTAGTAGCTTTCAAGCTCTGGGCAAGGGCAGATGACGTTTGGTGCCGCAACAACAACAGGCGGTGCGTCCAAGTAGTCAAACGCAAGCTCTGTGATATTACGTGCTAAATCATTGATATGTGCGCCGCGCTCACAAGCGTCAGACACAAGCACGATACGACCTGTCTTTTTCACAGAGGCAAGTACTAACTCGTAGTTAAAGGGCACGAGGGTACGAGCGTCTATGACTTCGGCGGATAGACCATGTTTTTCTTGTAGCATATCAGCGGCTTCTAATCCGTTGTAAAGGGAAGCACCCACGGTCAGAATGGTGATGTCGTTACCAGCGCGTTTGATATCTGGCTCGCCGATGGGTACTTCATAGTAACCAACAGGCACGCCTTCTTTATGGAAAAACTCACCCATGTCATACAGTTTTTGCGACTCAAAGAACACGACAGGGTCAGAACCATTTAGCGCGGCGTTCATGAGACCTTTGGCATCATAGGGGGTGGCAGGGAACACTACTTTCAAGCCTGGGATATGTGTGGTGAGGGATGTCCAGTCCTGCGCGTGCTGTGCGCCGTACTTTGAACCAACAGAGACACGCAACACAACGGGTACGGTCAAAGCACCAGCACTCATGGCTTGCCATTTCGATAGCTGATTAAACACTTCATCGCCAGCGCGACCTAAGAAGTCGCAGTACATCAATTCGGGAATGGCGCGACCACCACAAAGGGCATAGCCTACTGCCGCCGCAACGATGGTGCCTTCGGAAATAGGTGAGTTGAAAAAGCGGTGATACGGGACAGACTCGGTTACGCCGCCATACACACCAAACGCACCGCCCCAATCGCGGTTATCTTCGCCAAAGGCAATGAGGGTGGGGTCGGTGTAAAACTTATCAATAATGGCTTCAAATAGTGCGTCACGAATCGAAAGTTGTTTAATTTTGGAGACTTGCTTGCCGTCGCCATCAAGGGCAAAGCGAATCTTGGATTTTAGTTTCTCAAGACGGCTGTTTTGCTCCTTAGGAATGGTGACATCTGGTGCGCGGTCTTCCATCTTTTCAATCTTCTTATTAGAGAACATGTAGTTGCGAATGGCATCTGGTTCTTTGAATAAATCCATACGGGGGGAGACGGTTTCATCAATCGCCAGCTTCATAATCTTGGTGATACGGGCGCGGATACCTGTTTCAATCGCTTCGCACTCGGCCGCTGTGGCTGTGCCGCTGGAGATAAGACCCTCTTTGAACGCCTTGATGGAGTCTGCATTCTGCCAAGCTTCGATTTCCTCTTTGGTACGATAGGTAGAAGCGTCAGTGGCGGAGTGACCAACATAGCGATAGGTGACAGTATCTAACAGGACAGGACCGCGGCGTTCCTCAATGATTTTGCGCTTACGGGCAAACGCATCAATGACTGCAAAGGGGTTGTAGCCGTCTACGCGCTCTGCGTGCAGTTGGTCAGGATTAATACCAGCACCGACGCGCGCTAGGATATCATATGCCATTGTTTCGCCAGATGTTTGACCGCCCATGCCGTACGAGTTGTTAAAGAAATTGAAAATGAGTGGCAGACCGCCTTTATGTGCATCGTCCCACAGCTTGGAGAATTGATCTTGTGAGGCAAAGTTTAGCGCTTCCCAAACAGGACCGCAACCAAGAGACGCGTCGCCCACGTTGCAAACAACCAAGCCGTTTTTCTGATTTACGCGCTTATACAGTGCCGCACCAGTGGCGATACCAGCAGAGCCGCCCACGATGGCATTGTTAGGATAAATACCAAATGGTGTAAAGAACACGTGCATGGAGTTACCCAACCCACGGGTAAAGCCAGCGTCACGACCGAAAAGCTCCGCCATAAAGCCATATAGCAAGAAATCGGAAGCAAGGTCACGGACACTACCAGTTTTGTTGTTGGCTTCCACTGGCTTTAGTGTAGCACCGCCGATAAAGTTTTTCATGACATCATAGAGTGTGGTTTCATCTAATTTTTTAATCGCGGCATACCCCTTGGCAAGCACTTCGCCGTGGCTGCGGTGAGAACCAAAGATAATGTCGTCGCTATCTAGCGTATAAGCCATACCGACAGCGGCGGCCTCTTGCCCGACGTAAAGGTGAGCAGGACCAGTATAGACATAGTCTACCCCGTTGTATTGTTTCGTGGTACGAACTTGATATAGCATGGTTTCAAACTCACGAATTACTTGCATGTCGCTGAAAATACCCATCAAATCGTCTTTGCTATAATGCTTGGCAGAGGCGGCAAATGGCTCTTGATATTGGTTTAATAGGATGTCGTTAAATTTCAGAACGCCTGGCGCGCGCACCTTGGCAGGGTCAACATATTGGCTTTGCGGCATAATGAGTCACTCCTTCAATTATAGACACTGATAAAAAATCGTGTCAGATTAGGGTTAATCAGCCAAAACTTTTAGCCGTGAAACAACGCTTCGTGCAATATCTCGCCCACAGAGGGGTGCGGAAACACAGTTTTCTTAAAAGTCTCTACACTAATTTCAGTGGTTAGTGCTAGGGCGGCGGTGGCAATAATTTCGGAGCTAGGATTGCCAATCATATGAACACCGATTAGCTTCTTTTCTGCAAACACAAGCTTGCAAATGCCGTCTCCACGCTCATTTTCAGCCATGTAACGACCTGAGTACATCATGGGCATCACAAGCTCATGGGCGTTGATACCCTTGCTTGTCGCTGTTTCAAGCGTTTCACCAACACTGCTGACTTCGGGATTCGTATAAATGACAGCAGGGATGGCATTATAGCGCATCTCATCATGGCGACCACAAATGGTGTTGATGGCGACCTCGGCTTCGCGGTACGCAGTGTGAGCCAACATGGATTTGCCGTTGACATCGCCTGCCGCAAAAACACCCGGTACATTTGTTTTTTGCTGTGCATCCGTGACAATTGCGCCGCGCTCAAGCAATAGACCGATGTTCTCAAGCCCCATTTGAGCAGTAACGGCACGGCGTCCGATGGAGACAAGTACTTTTTCTGCAACAATTTCATCCGCCACGCCGTTCTTTTCGTAGAAAACGGAATCCTTGCCAAATTTCGTTACTTTCGCCCCTAGGATAAACTTAACGCCTTTGGCTTCGTAATTTTTCTGCAACAGCGTGGAGATATCTGCGTCTGTGGGACCTGCAATTTTGTTCATCATTTCAATAACAGTCACATCAGCGCCAGCGGAGTTCATAAGTGATGCCATTTCCAAACCGATGACACCGCCGCCAACGACGACGAATTGACGTGGTGGCTGCGTTAGCGCTAAAATTTCACGGTTTGTTAGCGCAAAGCCGCTATCAATCGCCGCTTGCAATCCCTCAACAGGTGGGATAACAGGGTCAGAACCAGCACAAATGAGCAGTTTCGCACCCTCGTAACGTTCGCCCCCCGCGGTAACAGCAAACCCATTTTCCAAACGGGCTTCGATGGTGGCATGGGCACGTACGATGGTCACATTCCCTTTTTTCAAGGCGGCTTCGATGCCTGAGACTAGTTTTTTGACGACTTTATCCTTGCGGCGCACGGCAAACTCATAGTCAAGCTTGGGGTCAGCGCAGGAAACACCATAATGCTTGCCATAGCCATTCATATTGTCAAACAATTTTGCTGAATATAACAGCGCCTTCGAGGGGATACAGCCTTCGTTTAAGCACACGCCACCGACGGCGCGTTTTTCAAAGAGTACTGTTTGCAAGCCCTCTTTGGCAGCTAGTTCGGCGGCATGGTATCCAGCAGGACCACCGCCAATTATTAATACATCACACATGTTACTCAACCCCTTGCTAATAAAACAGGGAATTTCTCAAGGTTTTTGCAAAGCTGTTGCAGGAATTTTGAAGCAGGTGCGCCGTCTAGTGCGCGATGGTCGTAGGTAAGTGATAATGTCATGCAGGGGTATGTGGTGATATTGCCATTGACCTCACGAATGCGCTGTGTAATCGTGTTGACACCCAAAATGCCTGTTTGTGGTGCGTTCAAAATTGGTGTAAAGCTTTCGATGCCAAAACCGCCCAAATTGGAAACGGTAAAGCTACCGCCACTAAGCTGGCTAACAGGGACAGTGCCTGCACGGCAACCCTCTGCCAGTTGTTTTAGTTCCGTGGAGATGGCTTGCAGTGACTTCGCAGATGCGCCGAAAATGACGGGTACCATCAGCCCTTTGTCTGTATCAACAGCACAGGCGAGGTTGACATCCTGAAAATAGCGCATTGTATCGCCTGTCAGCCATGCGTTTAGTGCAGGGAACTGAAGCAATGTACGCGAAACAGCGTATAGTATCATATCGGTGAGAGTAATGCCGCTAAGCTCTGCATCGTTTTTGACGAAAGCGCGATACTGCTGTATGGCAGTCGCATCAAACGAGGCGGTGTGGGTGAGTTGTGCCGTTTGCGTGAGCGAGGCCATCATATTTTTGCTGATGACTTTACGCATGTTCGACAGCGGTTTGTCCTCAAACACAGCAGTTGTCGGAGCAGGGGCGGCAGTGACGACAGGCGTGGGGGCGGTTTTGGCGGCTGGTAGCCCGCTGTCCATTAGGTGGCGGACATCACGCTCGATAATACGTCCGCTGGGACCTGACGCGACGGCTTGCGTTGGGTCGATATCCGCCGCGGCGGCTAGGCGCTTGGCGCGGGGCGATACACCTGTGTGGTCGTCTGCACTACGTGTGGCAGTGGGGGATGCGACTGGCGCAGCTGCGGCAGCTGCCTTGGCAACAGGGGCTTCCGCGGGCGCAGCGGCGCTGGTAGCGACGGCTTGATACACTTCGCCTTGTTCGCCAATGGCGCAAACAGGCACTTTGATAAGCACTTCGTCGCCCTCTGCGGCCAGTAGCTCTAAGACAACACCTGCACATTCAGCCTCGATATCAAAGGCAGATTTGCCAGTCTCGATCGAAAACAAGACGTCTCCCACCTGAACTGTATCGCCTTTTTGCTTGTGCCAACGAGCTAGAATTGCGCTTTCTTCCGAGATACCCATTTGCGGCATGAGTACTAGATTCGCCATTACAAAACCCTCCTAATCGATATTTTCAGAATACATCTGTTGCATTCATTGCGCTTTTACTTGGAAACACTGTCGATTCCTTCAAAGAGAAAATTTGAGAACGGTTACGCCCTTGGATTTGAAGGCGTCCTCTGTGCGTGAATCTAGCCCATCGTCACAAATGAGGATATCAATGTCCTGCGGTTGTGCAAAGGTGTACGGCATGGATTTCCCAACCTTAGAACTGTCCATTAGTAATATGACGCGCGCCGCCTTGGTTAACACCATGCGTTTTAGCTCGCATTCGAAATGTTCGCCAACCGTAAAGCCACTCCCGTGAGCATACCCTGAGGCTGCCATAAAGGCTGTGTCGATGTTCAGTAATTTTAGAATTTCCGCACTGCCATATCCAGAACACGATAGTGTTTTGGGGTTGAGACTGCCACCTGTTAGCATGACAGAGCAACTAGGGTTCTGCGAGGCAATCCGCATGGCAATGTTGGGCGCGGAGGTTAGGATTGTGAGACTGCTATCGGGCAGGCGTTGGGCGAATGCCATCATGGTCGTACCAGCGTCAATAAACAACGAACGGCTGTCCTCGACAAAGCCGATAGCGGCAGCAGCCAAACCGTGTTTAATCTGCGTGTTTTCGATTTCCCGAACGTTGTAAACCTGCTCCAACTGATCTTTCATGGCGGTGTTAATGCGTGCTGAACCATGACTGCGTAAAATGAGACCACTTTGCTCGAGATAGGATAAATCACGCCGAATTGTCATAGGGGTGCGATTGGGAAAAAGTTCAAATAGTTCCTCTGTGGTGACGTCCCCTTTTGACTGGATGTATTTAAGTATTACGTCCCGACGCTCAATCATAAGACACCTCGCTTTGTATGATTTCATTATACTGGCAATGTTCAAATAAAGCAATATGTATAAAAAATAATCATCTCAATGTTCATATGAACATTGAGATGATTATTTTCAACAAAAATACTAGGCTTCTTCAAACATGTCTTTGGCAACGCCGCACATAGGGCAAACAAACGAAGCAGGAACTGCCTCCCATGTTGTGCCGGGGGCGATACCAGCGTCATCGTAGCCCTCTGCCTCGTCGTACGTAAAGCCGCAAACGGTGCAAACATACTTTTTCATAGAGAAAACCTCCTCAAATTAAGATACTATTAGTATAGTGCTTTTCATTAGCAAGTGCAAGGGTAAAAGGGGCATACCATATAAATTTGCCAAAATTGCATAATAATTGAACAACATAGCGTTATGGTAGAATACGCTTCAAATAATGCCCCGTATAGGAGTTAGGGTTTTGGGCAACTTCCTCTGGTGTACCGCACGCCACAATCTCGCCGCCCTTATGACCACCCTCTGGTCCTAAATCGATGATATGGTCGGCGGTTTTGATAACTTCAAGGTTGTGCTCTATCACCAATACGGTGTTACCAGTTTCGACAAGGCGCCCTAACACCTCTATCAGTTTATGCACATCTGCCACGTGAAGTCCCGTTGTTGGCTCGTCTAAGATATAAATAGTAGAGCCTGTGCCGCGCTTGGCAAGCTCGGTTGCCAGCTTCACCCGCTGTGCTTCACCGCCTGACAGCGTGGTGGAGGGTTGTCCCAAACGAATGTACCCCAAGCCCACCTCTGAAAGTGTTTGCAAGCGGCGTTGCAACCGCGGCACACTTGCAAAAAAAGACAACGCTTCTTCGCAGGTCATGTCTAACACTTCAAATATATTCTTCTCTTTATACCGCACCTCTAGGGTTTCGCGGTTATACCGCTTGCCTTTGCAAACATCACAAGGGACATAGATATCTGGCAAAAAGTGCATTTCAATTTTCAATAAGCCGTCACCCGAACAAGCTTCACAACGACCGCCACGGACATTAAATGAAAACCGTCCTGGACCATAGCCACGCATTTTTGAATCCTGCGTTTGCGCAAACAAATCGCGGATTTCCCCAAATAATCCAGTATAAGTGGCTGGATTGGAACGGGGGGTGCGCCCAATGGGCGATTGGTCAATGTCAATGACCTTGTCCAAAAATTCGACGCCTTCCAAAGAATCAAAGGCACCCGGACGCGTACGCGCGCGGTTTAGTTCCATTGCCAACGCCTTGTGCAGAATTTCATTCACAAGGGAGGACTTACCAGAACCTGAAACGCCTGTTACACAACAGAAAGTGCCTAGGGGGATTTGAATGGTAAGCCCCTTGAGATTATTTTCCTTCGCGCCACGAACAATTAGCTGTTTGCCGTTGCCTTTACGCCGTTCTGTGGGGATGGGGACAAATTTGCGCCCTGACAGATAGTCGCCTGTGATAGAACCATCGGTGGCGCAGATGTCGTCAAACGACCCTTGGGCGACGATGTGACCGCCGTGTATGCCTGCCCCTGGTCCTACATCTATGATATGGTCGGCGGCGTGCATCGTATCCTCATCATGCTCAACGACCAGTAGCGTGTTGCCTAAATCGCGCAAGCGTTGCAGTGTCGCCAACAATTTGTCGTTATCGCGCTGGTGAAGGCCGATAGACGGTTCGTCTAGGATATATAGCACACCCATGAGCGACGAGCCAATTTGTGTGGCAAGCCGTATGCGCTGACTTTCGCCGCCCGACAGCGTGCCAGACTGACGCGACAGCGTCAAGTACTCCAAACCGACACTGCGTAGAAAACCAAGACGTTCCCGTATTTCCCTGAAAATAGGGTCGGCTATCTGCGCTTCTTTGGGGGTGAAGTGAATCGTATCTAAAAAGGCAAGCGCGTCCGTGATGGCAAAGTTGGTATACTTTGAAATGTCAATATCGCCCACGGTGACCGCCAACGATTCTGGCTTTAAGCGGCGTCCTTTGCAATCGGGGCAAGGGATAGCGGACATGCTTTCCTCGATTTCACGTCGAGAAGCATCTGACTGTGTTTCGCGATAGCGCCGTTCTAAATTGGTCAGCAAGCCTTCAAAAGGTTGCTGATACGTGCCGTGACCGTTGGTGTTGCTGTAATGCAGGGTGAGACGTTCGCCCTTTGTGCCGTGCAACAGGACCTCCATGGCTTCGGGGGGTAAGTCCTTCACAGGGGTATTGAGGCTAAATTTATAATGCTTGGCAAGGGCGTCAAAGTACATGCGACCAATCGTGCCGGGCTCGGCAGACCAGCCAGACGCAGAGACAGCACCCTCGCGCAGCGACAGAGTTCTATCAATAATTCTATCGGGGTCAACCTTTAACTGCGCGCCTAGCCCTGTGCATGTGGGACACGCCCCATAGGGGTTGTTAAAGGAGAACATACGGGGCGTCAGTTCCTCCATAGAGACGCCGCATTCTTCGCAGGCATAGTTTTGAGAAAACAGCAGCTCTTGTCCGTCCACGACATCAATCACCACAAGCCCACTGGCTAAATTTGACGCAATTTCGACAGAATCAGTGAGACGTCTGCGCACATCCTCCTGCACCACAAGTCGGTCAACCACAACTTCAATGGTGTGTTTTTTGTTTTTTTCTAACTTGATGGTTTCGCTTAAATCATAGATATTACCGTCCACACGAACACGCACATACCCCGATTTACGCGCATCGTCAAATACCTTCTGGTACTCACCCTTGCGCGCGCGTACCACAGGGGAGAGAACTTGTATCTTTGTACCCAAAGGCAAAGACATGATTTGTTCGATAATCTGGTCGATAGTCTGTTGGGTAATCACTTTGCCGCATTTATGGCAGTGTGGTGTGCCAGCCCGCGCCCACAGCAAACGAAGATAGTCGTATATTTCGGTGACGGTGCCAACCGTTGACCGTGGGTTGCGCGAGGTGGTTTTTTGGTCGATGGAGATGGCAGGGGAGAGACCCTCGATGGAGTCCACATCTGGTTTTTCCATCTGCCCTAAAAACTGGCGTGCGTAGGAGGACAAGGACTCCACATAGCGGCGTTGTCCTTCTGCGTATATGGTGTCAAAGGCTAGGGACGACTTGCCCGAGCCAGACAAGCCAGTCAGCACGACAAGCTTATCGCGCGGAATTTGAATATCGACATTTTTAAGATTATGCTCTCTAGCACCGCGCACGTGGATGAATTGCGACATATATTTACCTCTTGTTCGTAACTTTTTCGGAGCGCAACGCAATAATTTGGTCACGCAGTATGGCGGCGTATTCAAACTCAAGCATCTTAGAAGCGTCTTTCATTTCTTGTTCCAGCTTCGTGATGAGTGCTTGGCGTTCTTTTTCGTTCTGCGGTGCGGTTGGCTTGCCGTTTGCATCTGCCTCTGTGGATATTTCCAGTTTGTCGCGGACGGACTTGATGATGGTGGTCGGCGTGATGCCATTGGCTTCATTGTGGGCAATTTGGATACGGCGGCGGCGGTCTGTTTCGTCGAGGGCGCGGCGCATGGAGGGGGTCATCTTATCAGCGTACATGATGACCAACCCGTTACTATTGCGCGCGGCACGACCTATGGTTTGCACGAGCGCGGTTTCACTACGTAGAAAGCCTTCTTTGTCCGCGTCTAAGATGGCAACGAGGCTAACCTCTGGTAAGTCTAGCCCTTCACGCAATAGATTAATACCGACAAGGACATCAAACACCCCTAAGCGAAGCTCACGCACGATTTCCATCCGTTCGATGGCGTTAATATCATGGTGCATGTAGCGAACCTTGATACCTGCTTCTTGAAGATAGCGCGTTAAATCCTCTGCCATTTTCTTGGTGAGGGTGGTTATCAAAACACGTTCTTTTTTCTCGATACGGGCGTTGATTTCGTCCATCAGGTCGTCAATTTGCCCCTCTATGGGGCGCACTTCTATCACAGGGTCGAGCAACCCCGTCGGGCGTATCACCTGCTCCACAATTTGCCCCGAGCGCGTACGCTCGTACTCCGCAGGGGTTGCTGAAACGTAGATAACTTGATTTATTTTGCCCTCAAACTCCTCAAAGTTCATGGGGCGGTTGTCAAATGCAGAGGGAAGACGAAAACCATAGTCAATCAAGGTATTTTTACGCGCACGGTCGCCAGCATACATGCCGCGAACCTGTGGCACAGATACATGCGACTCATCTATAATCAGCAAAAAATCCTTCGGGAAGTAGTCAAACAGCGTGTAGGGGACAGAACCCTTGGGGCGACCAGACAGCACCCTTGAATAGTTTTCAACACCACTGCAAAAGCCGAGTTCGCGCAACATTTCAATATCATACAGTGTGCGTTGTTTGATGCGCTGGGCTTCGAGCAGCTTGCCCTCGTCCTCAAATTGTTTGACACGGGCAATCATTTCTTCTTCAATGTCACGTAAACCCACTTCGCGCTTGTCCGCGTCAGTGACATAGTGGGAAGCGGGATAAATGGCGGCATGGGTGAGCAGCCGCCGCACTGTCCCTGTAACGGTATTCACCTCAGACACTCTGTCGATCTCGTCGCCGAAAAATTCGACGCGGATGGCGTAATCATTGGTGTACACGGGAAAAATCTCAACGGTATCGCCGCGCACACGAAACATATTGCGTTCAAAGGCAATGTCGTTGCGTTCATAACGAATCGACACCAATTTTTTCAGCAATTCATCTCTGTCCTTTTTAAGACCAGGGCGCAGGGAAATGACTTGATTTTTATATTCAATCGGGTCACCTAAGCTGTAAATACAGCTAACCGAGGCAACCACTAAGACGTCCTTGCGTTCGAATAGCGAAGAGGTGGCAGAGTGGCGCAACCGTTCGATTTCGGCATTGATAGCGGAGTCTTTTTCGATATACGTGTCTGTATGAGGAATGTACGCCTCTGGCTGATAATAGTCGTAATAGGAGACAAAGTACTCCACGGCGTTGTTGGGAAAAAACTCTTTGAACTCAGCGCAAAGCTGCGCAGCCAGTGTCTTGTTATGGGCAAGCACCAACGTCGGTTTCTGAATTTGCTGTATCACGTTTGCCATGGTAAATGTTTTGCCAGAGCCAGTAACGCCTAGCAATGTTTGTTCCTGCAAGCCGTTGCGTAGCCCATCGCTTAACGCCTTGATGGCTGTAGGCTGGTCACCAGCAGGCTGATAGTGGCTTACTACTTGAAATTCTGGCATACAGCACCCCTCGTATCTATTGTTTGGAACAGCAGAACATAGCATGTGTGTTATGTTGTTTCGATTTCGTTGACTATTAGTATAACAAAACTAACGTTCGATTGCAAGAACGAATTTATAAAAATACGTCCTCGATACATTGTATCGAGGACGTGAAAATTGAAGGAGACAGAAAAAAACTAAGATTCAAGAAGCTTTGGTAGTTGCGTCCATTTAGCGTACAGTGTAATGTTTTTCTCAACGACTGTGGTGTCAAAGTTAAACAGCGTTTCGCAAGCACTGTCGCTGCACCAACCGACAAACGTGTAACCTGTTTTTGAAAGATCAGGTGGTCTTATGGCTTTTTCACCGACCTTCAAATACTGCTTGGGGGGATTAGTGGCTTTGCCCTTAGCAGAAAAAGTAACCACCGGGTTGCGAATCCACTTCGCATAAACCTTGACATCGCCGACGGCTTTTTC
>JAVBKJ010000086.1:0-17043 GCA_031554075.1 Oscillospiraceae bacterium
TGTTCGATTTAGTGAAATGCTGTTGGATTGCATGTAAATGCAGAGCAGATAGCGCGTTTTTGTAGTGTAACATGTGGATATTGCTTGTTTTTGCTGGTTATTGCATAGTTGGTTTTTTCTCAGATACTGCGCTAAGTAACATCTGTTATCATCTCTATTGCGGTGCTTTTATGCGTTTTTCTCTCTGCCTGTCAACAATCAAAATCTGTATCATGGGATACGAGCGAAATATTTGGACTTCCACAGGATTATGACGATTACTATATTGCAGAACTTGCTTTAAACGTAACGGGTGCTATTGTTAATCAAATGGGGGCAAAGCTTTTTTCTGCAAACAACATTAGAGAGTTAGTGTATGATGCGGAAAAGCAAACTTGTTCTGATTCTAAATATACAAAAAAATTAAACATGGGGCAAGGCGATTCTGACCTAACCATACTGGACGCTAAAGAACCAATCGAAAAAATGGTAGCCTTTTTGAATAAGACATCTGCTGACGTTTCTTATACAATCCATATAGTTGGATCTGCTAAGGAAGTAACATCAAGTATCGATTTTACAAATGCCATGGTCTACTTTTTTCGGGATGGGGACATCATACAAGGCTACCATTTGGACAGCTATTCTGGCTATTGTATGCGAATATCAGGGTTACAGTACACTACCTATATGTTCTTTGAATAGTTCGTTACATCCCCTTTTACTTTACTTCGCTTCGAAGACATTTTCGTCATGGTACGTGTGGATTCTGACCGCAAATGGGGTACAGGTACAGTGTGGCAATCTACTGGTTGGGGCAACGCACTAATATTGTACTTTTTAATACGAAAGGATGCTAATAATGCCAAAATTTACAAAGCGAACACATTTTATTGCCACTATAATATGTGGCTTTTTCTTAATATCAGTGTTAAGCGTTTCATTATACATTTATATACAGACAAGGAGTGCGCAGAACGAATTAACCTCCAATCCCATGAATTTGCAGTTAAGATTTGAGCCACCTGCGAATCTAGGAAGCACAACAGGTGATGCCCCCTTATTAGAACGTCTAAGAGGTTTATACGAAGCCTGTAACGAGTCTGACCTGTTTGCGTATTATGAAATCTTTGAACAATTTATGTATGTGATAGATTATAGTGGTCCTCAAGAGTGCATTTACGGCTATGATTATGGACATTTTAATAGCCGTGATATCTCGACGGGAAACGGTATTGTGGAAGCAGACAGTATTAACTGTATTCAAATCAGCCAGAACTCTTTAGAAATCTATAATATACAGGTTACAGAAGGTCGCAATTTTACGGCGGAAGACTATTTCTATCGAAATAATGCGACAATTCCTGTCATCTTAGGTCATTCATTTGCTGCGTCATATAAGGTTGGCGAGATAATGAGTGCGAACTATTTGGGTACGCAAACACAGTTACAGGTAATAGGTTTTCTTTCCAAAGGCGAACAGATAAAAAATATGGATAATATACTTCCGCTTGACAGGCACATACTAATGCCAATGTTTAACTTTTACGGTGAGGCAAGGACAGTTGAGGAAAATGCCTTTCTGGTCAGGCACTACATGAACAAACTTAGTGGTTATATAAAACCAATTAACAGCAGTTCCTTTCAAGCTGTTAGCAATGAAGCTACTGTTTTAAGTAACAACGTTGGATTAGGTGACATCGAAATTTTTCGACTACCATATGTTGTAAATATTGGTATTCGCTATATTGACAATTATATGGCAATGTATATATATTCTTCGGGGTTTATAATTTCATTATTCTTAATTATTGCAATACTCATAGTCTCCCGTAGGCACAAAGTGAAGCTTTCGTAAACACTCCTAACCATAACATTAGGGAAAGCGCTGTATTTTGAAACGGATGATTTCCTTTAATGTTTAAGAACAAATGAATTCAGGGAGTGCTATTGGTCACCATGTTGGTGTTTTGGCGTTCCTTGTGAGTTTAGCTGCAGAAACTCAGACCGCCCAGTCGTCTACAGTCGTTGCTCCTGGTGGTCAGGTTACCCTAACTGCTTATCAGGAAGGTTTCGGAATGGGTTCCAAGATTACATATCGTACTTTATAAGTATGGTGTTTTTAACGGTTATGTTACCGAATCCAACGTAACAACGTGGGCGCCAGTCAAATCAGCTTATTGTATAGTTGCTAATTAGGATCCAAATCTGGACTATATCGCTTTGGTATAGTCCAGATAAAACTTAGGAGGTTCGCATTATGAAAGCAAAAATCATTCTGTCCTCGCTACTTACTATTGTAACAGTTGCCTTGATTGTCGTTACTGCCGCTCTTATCAATACAAATAATAGTAAAAAAGAGGAGCAAATAATATCTATCGACGACTTTAGTCAATTTACAGATGATTTACATTCCACAGTGAAATGGCATCCTCCTTTTTACACAGCCTTTGTCAGTCATAGCTATCCCATGTCGGGGGCTTTTTTTAGTTCAAAAACCTCTTTCGGTCGTCATATGTTTACCGAAAAAGGTGACGACAAAATATATGTAAATGAACCCAATCTACCGCCAGCTACTGATGATAAATACATAAATGCCCGATATGTATACCAAGCAGGACGCAATGAACAAGGCCTTGAGGCCTATGTAACTGTGACAACTGGGTGGACACCTAATTACATTGGAAATGATATGTATTTTTTTAACGACAATTATTTTGCTCTCCAAATGTACGCTTATGATGAAACAAAACAGGATTTAGTAAAATTGGTGTGGGAAGACCGACTCTTTAAGCTTGATCTTTACGGTTTTACGATGGAAGATACAGAAGAAGCAAATTTTATGCGGCAAGTGATAAAAATGCCCAGCGGTGGCGCACTATATTCCTACAAAAATTTGATTATAAGCCTTAACGTTGTTGTTGTGCCAAAATCTTTTTCAGAAGAAGACATTGCACAAGCAAGACAATGCGAAGAGACTATCACATTTGAAACAGAAGCTTCTCTCATTAGGTACTTGAAATCACTTGATTCCGCCGCTTCCTAACTACTCTAAATAACTTTGTATTTTGGAAAGGAAAGTTGCCTAAATGGCTGAAGACAAACGTATAACAGCGCGCGGGTTAATTATAGTATAACGCTACTGACTTTTTCGATGTGCATGATATGAAATATGATTGGTAACGCAAACGGATACGACGTCGGATGCCTCCATATTGTATATAAAGAGAAAGATGGCGTACACGGTACGTGACGTGTCATACGCTATAAGGTGAACTCATGAAAAAAATTCTCCTGTTGATATCATTTGTATTACTAATGTCAACTGTATTTCTAACCTATACGCTATCTGTTGCAGACGATGTTGGCGTTTATAGGTTTAATATCTACGCTAATGATATGTCCATAGAGGATATTGTGATAATCAGCGGCAAAAACTGGACATACATTCCAGATGGATATACGGTTAGCAAAACTAGTGAAATGCAAATCAGCAGTTTTAGTGTAAGTATTTCAAAGGGAAATGATTTGCTAATGAGCGGTGTTTCAGCGCTTGATTTCCCTGACAATGTGGATTTTGAACCATCTGAAACCTATACTAATAAAATGGGAGTATCAAAAGGGGATATGCTCTTGATTGAATTGCAGTACAAGCGTAATGGAAACCCTGTAGAGTATTACGAGACAATTAATTTGCAGGAGAAAGTTGTCACAGAGTTCAATGTTCCGACACCGAATCAATAAATAACGATTAGTGCATAAGAAGGCTATTAAGTTAGCCTTCTTATGCACTAATTCTATATAGAAACATACAATGCGCTTAACGTGCACAAAGTGTACGTGGCGGCTACAAGCTGCCGAAATGCCGCCTCTTGCGGCTTCGCCACAAATCCAGAGAAGCCGAATGATAAAAATGAGGGAGCATTTTTATCGAGGATTAGTATTACACGAAATTTTACGCCATGCCCAAAACAAAAACAGCTCCCTAGTTTTTGACGGCTAGAAAGCTGTTTGTAGACAATCTGAACCACCTATTAGGTGGTTGTTTTTGTATAAGTGATTAATCCTTATCAGTTGTGTCTAACCCTTCGCTAAAATCTTCTTCGGTAAGTTCATCTTCGTTTGGAACCTCGTCACTGGGGATCACGACCGCGACAGGGCGTGCAGGATAGTGCGACACAAGCTTGATGGTCAAGAGTACGACCAGACAGACAAATACGCCAATAACGCCCTCTACTAGCCAGATGTTCGAAACCAAGCCTTTTTGGTAAAGTGCAGCGGGCACATTCAACGAGGCATGAAGCAACATTGACAGTGGATACAGCCAAAATGGTCCTCGTTTGGAGACTGCCAGCCACACAATAATAGAGGCGCAGATGTGAAACGTCATAGCAATCACACGTTCCACACCACCTGCTAATAAATCAATAGCAGGTGCCTGGATCAAGGCCACAAGGGCAATGGCGGCATCAGACGCAGGGCCTTCTGGCATTTTGGCAAATTGCTTCGCCAGTTCGCCTGAACCCAACGCCAAAAAGTTCATCAACACATTAATCATGGCAAGACCAGCTAGTAGAATTGCTTCAATGCCACCATGACCAATACCGTACGCAACGGGTAAAATAACGCCTTTGTCACGCTTCCGCAACACAAGACTAAACGCCACAAAACGTCCTGTTTCTTCAAATAACCCTGCTGCAAGACAGGTCACAATGACAAACAGCGGTATATTGTACTGAATATCTGGAATACTGGTCAGCGCTAGCGCTAACGTCAGTTGCTCCAAAACAAGTGCGAACAACGAAAAGGTAACAGCACCCACCAACACGGCAACCAACGACGCTTTGTATTTAATCTTAATATAAATACAAAATGCAATGGGCAACACAACCGATAGTAGGATATTTAGGCAAACTACCACCATAGATAATGGTGGCACAGTCATCCCCAACAGATATTCAACTGTTGCATTCATATGTTATCTCCAATAAGTCGTCGTCACATCGCGCAAAATACGCTCAACATTATCATTTAACGCATCAAAACGCACACGCCACTGCCAATTTTTGCCACCCAAGGTAGCAGGCTCGTTCATACGGGCATCCGCTCCCAAGCCTAGGATATCTTGCATGGGTGCCATTGCCAGACAGGCAGGACTTGCCCAAATTGTCTTCACAGCGCCCCAGTTTAGCCCTTCATGTGCCTGCAGGCGCAGATAATCAGAAGCATAGTCCTGCTGCTGTTTGGTTGCTTTGTTATAGAAAAAGTCAATAAACGAGGGAGAGTCATGTGTAGACGTGTAAGCAATGCAATTTTTGATTATGTTATGGGGCAGAAACTCACTCTCAGAAGATGGGTCAAATGCGTCCACGAGTAGCTTCATGCCTGGCAGTCCTGTTTCGGCTAAGAAATCGCGCACATCATTGTTCAGGTCACCTAAATCTTCTGCTATAATTTCCACATCAGGCACAGCGTTGCGAATCGCATTGATAAACTTCATCGCAGGACCTTTGACCCATTTGCCGCTCATGGCTGTGGTTTCGCCGGCGGGGACTTCCCAATACGATTCAAACCCGCGGAAGTGGTCAATGCGGATCACGTCATAGAACTTTTGGGTGTGCTGTATCCGCCAAATCCACCAAGCAAAACCAGTTTTTTCGTGGTGGTCCCAATCGTAGATGGGGTTGCCCCAGAGTTGTCCTGTTTTAGAGTACAAATCGGGTGGTACACCAGCCACGACAGAAGGAGCGCCTGTGCTATCCAATTTAAATAGCTTTGGTTGCGCCCATGCTTCGGCTGAGTCCTCGGCGCAGTAAATAGGAATGTCGCCAATAATCTTAATGCCTTGCGCGTTGGCATAGGATTTAAGCGCAAACCACTGCTTAAAGCACAACAATTGCAAAAATTCGTGAAATATAACTTCTTCCGCTAACAACTCTGCGTACTTCTTTAGCGCGGCAGGTTTGCGGCGGCGCAAGTCGGCGTCTGGCCAGTCTGCCAAAGCGACCATGCCAAAATGGGCTTTAATGGACATAAAAAGTGCGTAATCGGGCAGCCATTCCGCTTGTGCCGCACGAAACGCGTCAAGTTCTGCTTTTAGTTTTGTCTTACCCTGTTGGAACGCAAGACGCAGGACGTGGTAACGTGCGGTGTATAATGTGCCGTAGTCCACATAGTCGAGATTTTGACCGTAGTTGACGTACGCATACTGGTCAAATTCCAGCAGACCGTCACGGCGTAAGTAATCCAGGTCAATGAAGTAGGGGTTGCCAGCGGCGGCAGAACAGCTCTGATAGGGGGAATCGCCGTAGCCTGTCGGCACAAGGGGCAATATCTGCCAATACGTCTGCTTGGATTGGTGTAAAAAATCTATAAAGGCGTACGCACTGTCTCCGAATGTTCCTATACCGTAGGGATTTGGCAGGGATGAGATGTGCATAACAATGCCGGAAGCTCTGGAAATAGGCATAAAAGTGAATCCCCTCTCTTTTCTATATCTGTTCTTAATTGTATAGGATTGCCATCGACTTGTCAATGTGCATTCCTATGAAACTGGACTGCAATCCGAATGTTGGCGACCGTGAAGCAGGTATCAAGCCTTAGAACAGCAACAAACCATATACGGTGTGCAGGCGGTGTAAGTCGTCATCTTCAATATGGGTGCCGCCATAATAAAAGGCGCGTCCGTCATACACACGCAGGGCGGCCTCTAACAGCTCAGCAGAATCTGCGCCCAAGCATAACGGGGTGGTAATCATGTACTGATTATCGGCAAAAATATCTAGCTCATCCTGTGTGGTAATCACAACGGATAACGCACTGGCGTTTTCTTCGTGTGTCAACAGTGATTGCGAAAAATCTGGGTCACAGGGAATGGGGTCACTGACGTCTATCGTCGGGTCAACAAAAAACGCGTCAGAGGCGGTGGCGACGAGTGCGTGTGCTTGATGGTCGCGTGGTACGATGTGCGTGTTTGCCAACACTTGGGTAAAGATTGGCACTGCGTCGTCTTCGTACACATACAGAATCGTAGCGCCCGCATGAACGAGCGCAGAAACCGTGTCTGCGCCCTGCCATTCGTCGGCGCAAGCACCCAACGGCACAGCGGCAACAGGGGCCAGTCGGCGCAGTTGCGTCACCAAGCCCTCGACACAACCCTTGACAGCAAAGGATGCGATACCCATGCTCTGTAACACGACGAGGGCGGCCAGCACGTCCATGCCAGACATTGTACAGCCAGTTTCGTCGCAGGTAATCAGTATGTGTAGCGCACGCCCCTGCCGCACGCCTGCCAAGGTGGCGGCACGCAGCTTTCGCAGACAGTCTCCCTGTGTCAGCACGAGGAATAAATCGACAGGGAGTGCCTTCATTTGTGTGTCGTAGTGGTCGATGAGCTCGGTAATGTCGCCGTCCATGCCGTGTCCTAGCGGAAAAACAGCACCCTTTGGCGTTGGGTCAGCCACTAAAATACGCAAACCCTCGGGCTGTTGTGAAAATTGAAAAATGCTACTTCGAGGTGTATCGTCCAAGTGTGGACACCATCCTAACGTTAATCAAAATCAGCGTATAAAGCGCTCCTAAGGTTGTCATGCTATGTTTCTAATTCGTGAGCAAGGTGTCGTTTTGTGGGGGTAATGCTTCTAGCAAGGGGCGTTTCGCGGCGTCGCGTGCCAACTCTAGGGCTTTGGCAAGCTGTAAGTCCTCGCCTACGACCGCTTGTTTGGTTAGACGGTCAAGTTCGGCTTGCAGAGCTTTTAATGTGGCAACGTTGGCATACGCGGCGGTGGGTATAGAGAGCGACTTTTGCAGGACTTGAATCCCAAAACGCGTTGTTTCTGTAAATTGGGTATCAGGTGTGCCAGGGAACAGTCCGAGCAACGCAAGCCGTTGCTCTAATGCCAGAACACGGTTTGAATTGGCGGTGGGCAAAATGGCGACTGTCGTATCTAGGGGAACGAAATCGGGCATGACATAAGGTTTTGACACCTGCTCGACAATATAATCGGGCGTGAGACCAATGCCGTCATAGGGCTTAGCGTCGGGCAACACGATTTCATAAGAGGTAATCACAGCCATCGAGCCATCTGTTAGCGGGACATGGACTTGACTGCGCCCCTTGCCATAGGTTTGTGTGCCGACAAGTGTGGCAAGCTTATGCTGTTGCAGACTGCCAGCAAAAATTTCAGAAGCACTGGCAGAGTTGCCATTGACAAGTATCACCAAGGCGTTCGGCGTCCAGACACCTACCCCAGTGGAGGAGAATAATTCAAAGTCCACCTTGTTTTGCAAGGCAAACAGGGGTATTTTTTGCTTGGGAATGATGTAGTTGAGCATGTTATACGTCACCGCTACGTCGCCACCTGGATTATTACGCAGGTCGATGATAACAGATTTTATGCCATCATCGTAGGGAATAGAATTGTAGATACGTAAAAAATCAAGCAAATCCTGTACGGAATCAAAACGAGAGATGGTAATCATACCCACGCCTTGCCCTTGGTTCACATACTGAATATTGGAAGTTGAAAGCGGTTTGCGGCGCAACGTAAAGCTTAGGGGGGTTGCGACACCCTCGCGGCGAACGGTGATTGTGGTCGTGGTGTCCGCCTTGCCGCGCAGGAGAGGGACAACCTCTGTGTAGGGCAGCAACTCCACCTTTGCATTGTCAACGGTGAGTAGCACGTCGTTGGGCTTTAGCCCAGCGTCACGAGCGGCACCGCCCGCAACAGTATCCTTCACGACACAGCCAAAGCGATACTGCGGGTTCACAATCATGCCAATACCGACGTAAGGCTCGCCGCTGGGAAAGGCGACGTCGTACTCTGTTTTTGGCATGAAATGAGAGTATGTATCCAGTTTGCTAAACATCTGGGTTATCATCTTGTTATACAGCGTGGGGTCTTGCTTTAGCATGGTTAGCAGCGTGTCGTACATGGCATTTGTGCTGGCGCCTTTATAGGTCATGCTATGTAGCGACATTAGGTTGCTAATCTCGAGCAACTGAGCCAGTTGTTCTTCTGGCGATAGGGGTGCGGCAAACGCCGCAACGGACAGGGATAAGATTAATATAAGGCAAATGACAATAGCACTGATACGTTTTAACATGAAGTTCCCTTTCTCTGCGAAACAGCAACAGTTAGACAGGGGTGCTAGCTACATTGCGTCGGGGGCAGTAATGCCCAACACGGTCAATCCATTCTTTAGGACAGTTTTGACAGCCGCACACAGATCCATGCGCGCGCGCAACACGTCTGGCTCTGCACCTTTTAGGCGCACAGCGTTGTAAAAACGGTGAAAGGCATTCGCAAGCTCTAATAAATACGCATTAATACGAGACGGCTCGTAGTCGCGCGCTGCCAATCGAATTTCTTCTGGCAGGAGTGCCAGTTGACGTAATAGGGCGCGTTCTAGTTCGTGGGTTAATAGGGCGGCAGGGCGCTGGGCATCCCCTGTGGCGCTTGCGTTCTCACCTGCTAGTAAGGTCAGCATGGTGGTGATACGCGCATGGGCATACTGGATGTAATACACTGGGTTTTCAGAATCCTCACGAAGTGCCAGCCCCATGTCAAAATCCAAATGGGAGTCTGGTTGCCGCATATTAAAGAAAAAACGAGCGGCATCACAGGGAATCTCATCTAATAAATCTGATAATGTGATGGATTTACCAGTGCGCTTGGACATTTTAACAACGTCACCATCACGCAACAAGCGGACAAGCTGCATGAGGACAAAGCGCAATTTGTCTGGCGCAAGCCCTAATGCGGCCATACCTGCCTTAAAGCGCAGTGTATGCCCGTGGTGGTCAGCCCCTAAGATGTCAATACAGGTATCAAAACCGCGTGTAAAAAATTTATTACGATGATAGGCAATATCCACCGCATAGTACGTATAAAAGCCGTTGGATTTACGCAACACATCGTCTTTTTCACAGCCAAAGGCAGAGGCCTTAAACCATAACGCCCCGTCTAATTCATAGGTGTGACCGCGCTCTGTTAATAGGTCAATGGTTTCCTGCACATAGCCAGACTGGTGTAGCGTGCTTTCTGCAAACCATGTGTCAAATGTGATGGCGTAGCGCGACAAATCGGTTTTCATTTGCGCAATATTGCGTGGTAATCCAAAGGCAATGAGTGCCTCTCTGCGCTGTTCGGAAGGCACAGAAAGAAACTTGTCCCCTTCTTGGGCGGCAAAATCGGCGGCCAAAGTTTTCATGTATTCGCCGTGATACCCGTCCTCAGGGAAGATAACGGCTTCCTCACCCTGTAAGTGCTGCATATAGCGCGCTTCCAGTGATTGCCCAAAAACTTCTACTTGGTTGCCCGCGTCGTTTAGGTAAAATTCACGTGAAACGGTGTAGCCAGCCATGTCCAGAACTGCCGCCAACGTATCACCTAACACGCCGCCGCGCGCATTGCCAATCGTCATCGGTCCTGTAGGATTGGCAGAGACAAACTCGACCATTACCTTTTGTCCGTTACCAACATTGATACGACCATAGTTTGTGTTAAGCGCCATCACAGCAGCTAGGACACGGTCATACCACACATCTGCCAGACGGACGTTGATAAACCCAGCACCCACAACGGAGGCGTTTGTAAAAAAGCTGTTATCAAGCTGTAAATGGGTGACAACAGCATCTGCAATCGCTTTGGGGCTCAGTTTAAGCGCACGAGCCGCCTGCATGGCAAAAGTGGTCGAAAAATCCCCAAAACTGCGATCCTTGGGAATCTCAACCACAGGATACGGCGCGGCATCTGCCAACGTGCCAGCAGAAACGCAAGCCTGATAGGCGGCGTGGACGAGGGACGCTAATTGCTCCTTGGCCTCTTGAATAAGGTTCATGGTCTTCTCCTCAAAATCTTGTGTATCGCAGTAATGCCCCTACCCAACAAGTGGGCAGGGGAACTAGCGTTAGTGAATGTGCTTTACTTCAATTTTAATGTTATTATAGCCATTAATTTTGTTCTCAATTTCAACAGCATACTCAACGTCGATTAAACCGCCGTTATCTGTGAAATTTGTGTTCACCTTATGGGCATTGACCCCAATCGACATGCCGCCCTCAGCGCCAAAATCGTAATAGGACAAATGCTTGCGACCCTGTTCAAACACCATTTGGGAAAATACACTGCCAGCACGGGTCATGGTAACGCGCCGCGGTTCTACGTGCAGCGTAGTTTCCGTATCGCCAAGTCCTGTTAGTTCGCTCTCTTTGTAGGTGATAATGTAATCGTCATTTTGCTTGACAAGCTTGCCGGGGGTAATCAGCTCAATCACATCATCATAATCCCAGTCGTACATCGTTTGTCGACCTTTTATGCTAATCACAACATCTTGCATGTTCTCACTCTTCCTTCGCTAGACATTGTACCACTAAACTGATTCAATGTCTACCCTCTCTACCATACCAAACGTGGGATTTTGCAAAAAAAGGGCGGCTAATTCTGTAAATTGTGGCACGCTATCCGTGACAAGGTAGCGGCTTTCGCCGTTCCGATTCGGGTCAGGTAATAAAAAGCTTGTGGTAAGGGTAGACACGAGTGCTTCTGCCAACGCCGCGCCAGCATCAATTAAGGTAACGTCATCGCCCATATACGCCGCAATCGCGTCTAGCAAAAGGGGGTAATGGGTGCAACCAAGCAGTAACGTATCCACCCCCGCGGCACGCAGGGGCGCAAGGTACTCAGCCACAATCGCCTCGACAACAATATCACCCTTTTGAAAATGACCGTTCTCAACAAGCGGTACAAACAACGGACAGGCTTGGGCAACCAAGGTAGATTGCGGACTCACCGTGGCGAGTTGACGGTGGTATGTACCGCTACGCACGCTGGCGGCGGTGGCAATCAGCCCAATGGTATGATTGCGCGTTGCCTTGACAGCCCGTTCGATAGAGGGTTCGACAACACCAAGAACAGGCACAGGCGCACGCGCCGTCAGCGCGGGCATTGCCACAGTACTCACAGTGCCGCAAGCGACCACCAGTGCCTTGATATCGTAGCGCAGAAGACATGCCATGTCCTCTAAGGCATAGCGGGTAATCACAGCAGCACCACGACCCCCATAGGGGACACGTGCCGTGTCGCCTAAGTATAAAATATCCTGTGATGGTATGAGGCGGCGTATCGCACGAACGGCGGTCAGACCGCCTAAGCCGCTGTCAAAAACACCCACAGGACGATTATCCATATTCAAAAAAGCCTCCTAGTATGCCATTACAATCCCTTTGTCGTTAGCGTACACAGTACTAACACCGCCAGCAGGCACAACCACAATTTCCTTAAACTGATAGCGTGCTTTAATGGCGTCCATCAAGCGTTGGGCAAGCCCTGGGTTGTTGCAATGGGTGATAACGATGCTTTGTCCGTCTGTTTTTTTGCCGCTATGTTCAATGGTGTCGGCCAACTTCTGAACAACTTGCGCAGGACCGCGCGCGTGGGAGGCGAGAGAAATATTGCCCTGCCCGTCAGTACACATCAGTGGTTTGATATTTAGCACAGAAATTAGCTTGCCGACAACCTTGTTCAGCCGTCCGTTTTTCATTAGATTATCAATGTTTTCTAGGATAAAATAGGTTTTGATGTCATTGATAAAAGTTTCGACGGAGTCAATGATTTTGCTAGACTGCCAGCCTTCTTCTATCAGTGAGCGGATTTTGAGCGCAATCAGCACCTGTGCGGCAGAGGCACTCTTGGAGTCGAACACATGCACATTCGAGTTGCCCTCCTCGGCGGCAATAGACTTGCCGATTAGGGCGCTATTATACGTGCCAGATAGGTTTTTTGACAGTGTCACAACATAGGACATACAATCGGGCTGATACATTTCCTTAAAGAGTTGAGGGGAGGGAGCAGCAGAGCCAATTTTGTCCTTACAGGCGTGCATTTTTTCTAAAAACTTCGATAAATCCAAGCTGGCATCATCCACAAACTGCTGATTGCCAAGCGTTAGCATCAGCGGCACACTTGTCGCGCCAAGCCTTGCAGCTAGTTCAGGGGTAAGGTCACAGCAACTATCAACAACAATGCGGCTATCCATAATCATACCTCTTGACATCTTATTCTAGTTTTAAGCAGATATCCGACTTTCGTAAGATAATTTCGTGATGTTTTAGGGTGTTATCATCCTTTGTAATGGTAGAGAAAGGGAAATTCTTCGTTGGCAATCATCCTTATTTATACGACCATTATAGCATAGGGGCATGGTAGTGTAAAGCGATTGCGCGACAGTTCACGAATAATTCATACAGGGGGGGTGCAAAAGTTTGTGTACTAGTATATCCCTTTTTTCGTGGCTTTATGCCTCTGCCTGACCGTAGCGATTTAGGGCGAGGGTAATACCAAGCGTTATCACTAATAACCCTAGGACAATGAATGGTAACGACGATAAGGAAACCACTTGGAACAGCACGCCCATCAAGGCGGGCAAGATAGAGCAGCCAAGCATCGCCATACCAGCCTGAAACCCTATCATGTGCAGGTTTTCCGCAGGGGTAAACCGCTTGCCTGTTTCGTGCATCATGCAGGGGTACACAGGGGCAAACCCGCCGCCTATCAGCATGAGCCCAACGACAGTCGTGGCAGTGGAGATGTTCAGCCCCAGTAGGATAGCCCCAATGATAGCCATACTTAAGCCGCCAAACACCATGCCGCGATTGCCGACCTTGTCAGCGACGAAGCCGCCCAAGAAACGGATGACCATCAACGACCCCCAATACAGGGTGACGAAATACCCAGCAGTGACGTGAGACATGCCGCGAGCCTCAATGAGGAAACTGGCTGTCCACAGACCTACGCCAGCCTCTGCCGCACAGTACACAAAAAACGTTAGTGAGCTAAGGAGTGCTTTGGGTGTAAAAAACAGCTTTGTGGCGGATATCGCTTGGTGCTCAACTTGGGTTTCCAGTACGGTTTGTTCGGGTGGTGCCCCTTTTTTCCAAGCTGACATGGTCGTCAGCAAGAAAATGGCAATCACGATTTGAATCGCGCCAACAGCCAAGTAGCCTTGTCGCCAGGGGTGTGCTATGCCGCCAAGGAGGGGTTGGTCGCTGAAAAAAGTGAACACAAGGGGACCAACGGTTGCCCCAACGCCCCAGCAGGAATGAAGCCAGCTCATAACGCGTGAGGAATAATGTTTGGCAACGTAATGGTTAAGCCCTGAGTCGACAGAACCAGCACCAAAGCCCATAAGTATGGTTAACACAAACACAAATGTAATGGAGGGAACAAAGGCATACAACACCATGCCAACAGCGGTCATACAGCAGGATATAATTGTTACGTTGCGCGTGCCTAGCTTTGCCAAAATGCGACCCGAAAAAAAGCTGGCGGCTGTTGAGAATACGGTGGTAATCACGGATACAATGCCCACAAGGGACAGCGGTGCGTTAAACGTTAGGCGCATTTGCGGCCAAGCAACACCCAGTACCCCGTCGGGCAGTCCTAAACTAATAAAGCAAATATAGAGTATCACGACTAAAAAAATCTGTGGCATACCTTCACCTCATTGCCAATAGTAGCATGTTTTGCCATGTCATGCAAGTGGTTTTTTCCCGCACCAACAATAGAGCTTCGCACTCGTAGGATATTTGGTAGATTCCTGTTGCGCCATTGACAACGAGACCAAGTTCATATAAAATGAAATCAAATTTATGCGTATCGATACAGCAGGTAAATACTTGTCCGAAAGAGGCGATTTGATGCGATATGTCCCCATCTACTGCATACGGGACGGTGCTATTTTAGGCAAAACAATCTACGGTAATTCTGGTGAAATACTACTAACAAACGGCACGGCGTTACGTGCCTCCTATATAACGCGGCTGATAACCCTTGGCATACAAGGAGCGTATATCACGGACCCATTATCGCACGACTTGGAAATTGCCAGTGTGCTATCGGATGAGTTACGTGTTAAGACAGTACAAGGGGTCAAATCAGCATTCTTGCAATCCAGCATGAACTCCGCTGACAATCGCAAAACAGAGCGACAGGCGCAACTCATGCACAAGAGTGCAGAGGATATTGTGGACGAAATTTTGGCACAGAGTAACGTCATTATGAATATGGTGGATATTAAAGTGTATGATGATTACACGTTTTACCACTGCTTGAATGTGACTGTGCTATCTGTGCTGGTGGGGCTTAGCCTAGACTACAGTAGGGAAAAATTGGTTAAAATAGCGTATGCGGCACTACTGCATGATATCGGCAAAGTATTTATTCCTGTCGATATTATCAACAAACCAGGGAAACTGACCGACGAAGAATACGAAATTGTGAAAAAGCACCCTGTTGACGGCTACCTCTACCTACGCGAAAAGTACGGCATGACCGAAATATCCGCACGCGGTGTCTACCAACACCATGAACGATTTGATGGCGGCGGCTATCCAAAGGCGTTGGCAGGGGGCGATATTAGCGAATTTGGGCGTATTATCGCTGTTTGTGATGTCTACGACGCGCTGATTTCCACTCGTTCGTACCGCAAGGGCTTGTTCGCAGTGGAGGCCATGGAATACGTCATGGGCGGCAGTGGTCGCCTGTTTGACCCCAATATAGTGCAGCAATTTGTACGCAAGGTCGCCCTGTTCCCTGTGGGCACCTCTGTGAAGTTGTCAAATGGTGTCATTGCGCTCGTGCTTGAAAACTTCGAGGGGTATGCACAGCGCCCAAAGCTTCGCGCTTTTATGCAGGATGACCGCCCGATTGAACCCTTTGAGATGGATTTACGAAGTGATTTTTCGCTATTAGACGTTACGATAATCAATACTGTGGCGTTGTGATTGTGCTGAGGTGAAGCGATGCGATTTGTGCCCATTTTTTGCATAACAGAAGGCAGTATCCTTGGCAAAAGCCTCTACGGTGTGAATGGAGAGGTTTTGTTAAATGCAGGGACGAAGCTACGTGCAAGCTATATTGTGCGTTTGCAGGAGCTTGGTATGCAGGGGGCCTATATAGACGATGATTTATCGTCCGATTTGGAAATCGTTCACGCTATTACAGATGAACTGCGTATCAAAGCGATACGTGGCCTGAAAGCCGCATTTGTCAATGTGAGCCACAGCAAGCGTGAGGCGGCAGAGTCGAGAATTTCGATGCGCGGTCACGCTGAGGATATTGTGGACGAAATATTGGGCAGACAATCGCTCGTTGTGAACATGATGGATATCAAATCCTACGATGACTACACATTTTATCACTGCGTGAATGTGGCAGTGTTGTCTGTGCTTGCTGGGATTAATCTCGAATTTAGCCGTGAAAAGCTTGTGAAGCTGGCGTACAGTGCCTTGCTCCACGATATTGGCAAGGTGTTTATTCCCACTGATATTATCAACAAACGCAGCGCGCTGACGCCCGATGAATACGCACTTGTGAAAAAACACCCCAAAGACGGGTATCTCTATCTGCGCGAAACCTATCAGATGACAGATATTTCCGCGCGCGGCGTGCTGCAACATCACGAGCGGTATAACGGCAGCGGCTACCCAAAAGGGCTTGTTGGTAACGATATTAGCGAATTTGGGCGCATTATTGCGGTTTGCGATGTCTTTGACGCGTTGGTGTCTGACCGCTCCTATCGCAAGGGTTTATTTGCGGTTGAGGCCATGGAGTACCTACTGGGGGGTAGCGGTCGTTTGTTTGACCCCGAGGTGGTACGTGTGTTTTCGCGACGTGTGGCGCTGTTCCCTGTGGGCACTTGCGTGCTGCTGTCGAATGGCTGCACTGGGATTGTTCTCGAAAATTTTGATAACTTTGCGCAACGACCACTGTTAAAGGTGTTCATGACAGATGCACTGCCTGTTCAACCGTACCTGCTTGACTTGTGCCACGACCACGCGACCCTTGATATCACAATCGTTGCCACAGTGGCGATGTAAGTCTGCCACGACATTAAAGGGGGGGGGGCATCTCCGAAGAATACACTGTGAGAAGGGTGGCGTTTTTGATGAGATTTGTGCCGACATACTGCATTCGAGAAGGGTCTGTGCTGGCAAAAAGTGTAATCGGCATTACAGGGAATGTTATCCTCAGCAAGAGCACTGTTCTGAATGCGGCGTACATA
>JAVBKJ010000088.1:0-3339 GCA_031554075.1 Oscillospiraceae bacterium
GATTTACTCCCATTTCTCGCGACCTCCTTGGTTTTCTTCTATTTTACCATATTTTATGTCAGTTTTTCAACACGCCCAATGAAGATTGAGGATATATGGCAAGTACTTTATCGCGGTGGATTTTACCGTGGCGGACCTGTCATGACTTCTGCGATTTCTGGCATTGAACAAGCCTTGTGGGACATAAAAGGAAAATTCTACAATGCGCCAGTTTACGAGTTGTTGGGTGGTGCGTGCCGCGAAAAAATCAAAGTTTATTCGTGGATAGGCGGTGACAGGCCAGATGATGTCGCGAAAGCGGCAAAGGAAAAACAAACGCTTGGCTTTACAGCCATCAAAATGAACGCGACAGAAGAGCTAAACTACTTAGATGATTTTTGCAAGGTTGAGGACGTTCTTAAACGTGTTGCGGCTATTCGCGACGTATGCGGAAACAACTTTGGTATCGCTGTAGATTTTCACGGAAGAGTACACAAGCCAATGGCTAAAATTCTGGCAAAAGAGCTTGACCAATTTCATCTAATGTTCATCGAAGAGCCTGTGTTATGCGATAACTATGAATCTTTCAAGGAAATTGCAATGCACACGTCTACCCCAATCGCCACTGGTGAAAGGCTGTTTACGCGCTGGGATTTTAAGAAAATATTTGAGCAAGGCGTTGTAGATATAATCCAGCCTGACCTTTCACATGCAGGCGGAATTCTTGAGTGCCGCAAAATTTCGGCAATGGCTGAAGCCTACGACGTTGCAGTTGCACCTCATTGTCCGCTAGGCCCGATCGCGTTAGCGTCGTGTTTGCAAATGGACGCTTGTACTCCTAATGCAATTATTCAAGAGCAAAGTCTTGGAATCCACTACAACAAAGGAAATGACCTGCTTGATTTGCTCAAGGATAAAACTGTGTTTAATTATGAATCCGGCTGCGTTTCGCTTCCTATCGCTGCGGGTCTCGGTATTGACATCGACGAGGACAAGGTGCGTGAGCTTGACAAAGTAGGTCATAATTGGAAAAATGACATCTGGCGCAATGCTGATGGTACAGTTGCAGAGTGGTGAGAATCGGAGAGAAATTACATTGAAAAATTGTTTACTATTAATAGATGGCGGAACAACAAACACAAGATTCACCCTTATTGACGATGGTAAAATTATTGCTACATCTAAACGAAAAGTTGGCGCATCGAACGCGGTTGAAGCAAATCGCAATCAGCCGCTTGAAGATGCTGTAAGACTCGAGATTAGCAGGTTGCAAGAAGTACATAATTGCACAATTACCGACGTCTACGCATCTGGAATGATAACATCCAATGTTGGAATCCGCGAAATACCACACATTGAATCACCAGTGTCACTCAAAAAGCTTGCGTCTTCTGTACAGACGTTAAAGCTTGATTCAATTTCTAAGGATATTTCGTTTCATTTCATCCCTGGAATAAAGTTTTTGCGCGAAAATAACAACGATCCAGATATTATGCGCGGTGAAGAAGTTGAAGTATTTGGCTCATTAAAAGACTCCGACAGGGATAAATCAATATTATTTTTGCATTTTGGCTCGCATAATAAAATGATAAAGTATGAAGCTGGTGCGATAGTGCAAGCAATCACAACCTTGAGTGGTGAATTGCTTTGGGCTGTCTGCAATGAAACCATACTAAAAAGCTCAGTTGCTAATCTGAATAGCAACTTTATATTGAACGGCGAATTTGTCCGAAATGGATACCAATCTGCCGCAAAAAATGGCTTTAGCAAAGCCTTATTTCAAGCTCGTGTTGGCCGAGTGATGGAAGGCTTGACCGCTGATGAAACCCTGTCATTTGTTTTCGGCTCAATAGTCTACAGTGACCTGCAAGCCTATTTACGTATGATATCAGAACCATTTGATGCGTTGGTTCTTTACGGACATGACAGCTTCATCAGTGCGTTTTCTACTTGCCTAGAAGAATTTTTTCCAGAAGGACTAAATAAAAAAGTCAAAACTATAGATTTTGAACAAAGCGAAAATCTAAGTATTCAAGGTGTATTATCAATTCACAATTATAGAACAAAAGGAGTATAAATATGCCAATTCCACAATTGATGTTGGAGCAAACGGGTGTTATAGCGATAATCAGGGGCGTTGAGGCCAACAAAACAGACGCACTTGTTACTGCACTTTACGACGGTGGAATCCGTCTTGCAGAAATAACGATGAATACAGCAAATGCTACAGAAACCATTTTGCGTCTTCGAGGGACTTATTACGAAAAAATGTGCATCGGCGCTGGAACAGTCACAGATGTAAAACGTGCCGCCGCGGCTATCGATGCAGGTGCACAGTTTATTGTTACCCCAAACACCAACGCTGATGTTATTTCTCTATGTCTAAAAAATAATATTATGATTATTCCAGGAGCTCTTACGCCGACAGAAATAGTATCTGCTATTAACTTAGGCTGCGAGTATGTCAAGCTTTTCCCTGCAAGTAGTATGGGGCCTAAATATCTAAAGGATATTCTCGCGCCGATTGACAATGCAAAGATTGTCGCTGTTGGCGGTGTGAGTATTGACAATGCCACTGAATATTTAAAAAACGGTGCATGTGCCATCGGAGTTGGTGGAAACCTTTGCAAAGTGCCCGAAAACGGAGAGTTCGCGGAGGTAACGCAACTTGCTAGACAATTAGTCGAAATTTATTTAGACAGTTTAAAGTAGGCTTGTGTTTATAGTTTTATTGTTTGTGTTGTTTTACATATTTGGCTAAGCTGTTCATCCTCTATTTGGAAACGAATTTTTACACACGCTTCACGCAAATAGAAATTATTGATCAATAAAAGTGTACATTAGTATTGAAGTAAAAAACTGAAATGCAAATCTTACATTTTGGTGGCTCAGTTCCTAAATTCAACTTGCTAAAAATCAATAAATTCTGACTTGTTGATGTCTATTTGAGACATACTTCACCAGTTGCCCGCCGAGCATCGGTATGCCGTCTAACTAACCAAAATTTTCAATACCTCTTTGACAAGCTGTATCAGCCTTTTAAAGAGGTATTAAAATTTCATGCTATCAGCCATTAGAGTGCATAAGCGTATTTATTTTATAGCTGCTACCACAGAGATGATTTTGGCATTTAAAAAATGTAGCATTTGATGTTCAGAAAACGCACTCGTTTGACCTTGACAAAATGCCATAATCGCTTGCTGAAGGTGCTGAGGGCGACGGAAATTCAAAAGCGAAAACATGAGTGAAATCGCCCTCAAACCCTGTAGTATAGCGCATGCAGTTATTTAGTCAATGGCAATAATCAAAATCCTGACTATAATTGCGAATTACCGTAGGAGTCTAATAAAAGACTCCCGT
>JAVBKJ010000129.1:0-16192 GCA_031554075.1 Oscillospiraceae bacterium
ACGGCTGTAAGGTGTTTTTTGCAAACGGCGGTTGGCTTGTGGCTCGTTTTTCTGGCACAGAGCCGCTGATTCGTATTTTCTGTGAAATGCCTGACCCCGCGCAAGCCGCTGCCCAATGCGACGCGATGAAAGCATTTTTACAAATCTAATATCCATGGCTAATGAATGGCGAGCGTACTGCGGTAGCTCGCCATTTCCTGTCATACGAGCCCATACGCCAGTCGAAAGGGGGGGATATCTCTATGAAACGGCGTTTAGCACCGTCCCTTCGGGGGCGCATTACAATGATGGTGTTGGTTTGCTGGCTTGTGCCCATTTTGTTAATCTGGACAATCTCCTTTTTGTTGTCTGACCACAGTTTGCGAACGCGTATTGACGCGTCGTTAGCAGAAAGCACCGCCTATGCAACGTCTCAAGTCACCGAAGCCTTAGACGACGCGATTGCGATGTCGCGCCGCGCCTCCTTTGACAATGTCTTTTTTGATGCGTATATGAGCGGGGATGTGCTAACCTCCCCAGATGTATATTTTAAGGTGTTTTCAAGCCTTGCGAACACGTTTCGCCGCAACACAACGATTGAATTTGCCGCCATGTATTATTATGGATACGAGGAGCATTTCATTAGTTACACCGAAAAACCCCGTCTCGCTAACGACCCATTGTCGGGGGATGTGTTTATGCAGCATTTACCTGCCATTAAAAAAATGGCAGAGGGGAGTGGTGCATACATTTCGTTTTACCAAGTTGACGACAGTGTGTACATTATTCGCAATCTACTCACCAATAAAAACTACACCCCCTTTGGCACACTTGTTGTGAAACTCAACACCAGAACCCTAACGGACGCCTATACGTACATGGCGTTGCAGACGGACACTCATATCGTTCGTCTGTCTGATTATCGCGGCGACAACGCCTTTTCGTTGCCAACGTCAAACCCATTATTGGACACACTGTCCCCAGGACCACAGCAACTTTGGCGTCAGGAAAATTCCGTCTGTTCGGCGCAAACCAAACGGTACAGCGATTACACATTTGGGTATTACGTTCAGTCCAATTACAGCAAGAATGCGCCTGAGCTGGCGTACTCGATGAATGTGACAATTGCGCTGCTGCTCGGCGTCATGCCGCTGCTCGTCTACCTACTGGTATCGCTCGAAAAACAAGTCTCGTTACCCATACGTCAGCTTGTGAGCATGGCCAGAAAACTGGAGGATGAGCAATTTGGCGTGCAAACCGATTTCGTGGCGCAGACAGAGGAATTTTTGTTTTTATCCACCGCTATCAACCACATGAGTATACGCCTGCAAGATTTGTTCGAGCGGGGCTACCGCGAACAACTGCTCTTAAAGGATGCCAAGATTGCCGCGCTGCAATCGCAAATTAATCCGCACTTTTTTAACAACACACTGGAACTTATCAATTGGCAGGCGCGCCGCAATGGCGACGAAATGACAGGACGGCTCATTGAATCGCTTGGCACACTTGTTGGCATGGCGACAGATCGTGACAATACAAATCAGATCGCGCTTGCGCAGGAACTGGACTGTGTGGATGCGTATTTGTACATCACCTCTGTGCGGTACGGCAAACGGCTGAGCGTGGCACGTGACATTGATGAAGCGTTGCTGCAACAGCCAATCGCGCGTATGTGTCTGCAACCACTTGTGGAAAACGCGGTCCTCCACGGCATTGACCGCCATAAAGAAACCCAGATCGTCCTCCGTGTGTACCAAACAGACAGCCACTGCTGCATTGAAATTAGTAATTCTGGCACACTCACCGAGGAGGACCGCATTGCCATTGACAAGACGTTGGCAACCAAGGCGGGCAAGCTTAGCACAGAGGGTCGGCGCAGTATTGGTCTTGCCAACGTTTACGCTCGTTTGGTACTGCTATATGGGCGCGACGACGTGTTGACGTATCAATCCCAAGAGGGGCTGACGACGTTTCTCATACAGCTCCCATTGTTTGGAAAATGAACCGTCTGACCACGAAATTTGACTGCATTTGTCAGTCAAATTGGTGAAGCTGTTGAGCCTGTGCGTTGCAATTCAGAACTCTTTGGCTATTATGAACAGAAATAGCCAAAATGTAACTAAATTATCTCTTTCGCTTATGACCCTAATGAACTATACTGATAGTGAACTTAGTACTGAGCGTCAGTACAACAATTTAGAGGAGGGTTACTATGAAAAGAACGCTAGTCTTAGTACTTGCCGCAACAATGCTTTTGGCACTGTTTGCTGCTTGTGCTCCTGCTGCAGCAGATCCTACCCCTGCCGCAACCCCCGCCCCTGGCACAAGCGCAACACCAGCCGCTGAGGCAACCCCAACCCCTGATGCCGCCGCCGCTACCATCCGCGTAGTGTCGATGTTTGGTGGTAGCGACCCTAACCGTGAATCCTTTGAAGCCGCTGTTAAAAAGTTTGAAACAGAAACAGGCAACAAGGTTCAAAACGAATCCGCCACTGTCGATGACGCTTGGAAATCCCGCGTATTGAGCGACTTCGAAGTTGGTTCTGACCCAGATGTTATCCAAATGTTCACATCTTCTGACTCTGATCCTTTGATCTCTGCTGGCAAGATTGTTTCTGTGGAAGACATCAAAGCTGTGTATCCTGAGTACGCTGCTAACATGAGCGACGCTGCTATGGCTAACGTGCAACTTAAGAGCCCAGTGGATGGCAAAGTCTACGGCGTGCCAACCAATGGTTATTGGGAAGCTGTTTTCTATAACAAAGCGCTGATCAAAGAAGCTGGTTACGATGCGTTCCCAACCGATTGGAACGAATTTCTAAAAATGTGCGATGCGTTGGTTGCTAAGGGTATCACCCCTATCGCTGAGTCTTTGGCTGGCGAACCAAACTACACATTTGAATTTTTGCTTTACAACAAAACAGGTCCTGCTGACTTGTTCACCACAATGCCTAAAGCCGCTGGCGACGATGCTTACAATAAGTACGTCGAAGTGTTGAAGAACTTCAAAATGTTCCAAGACAAGAAGTACTACAATGCAAACGCTGTTACCGCTTCCCGTGACGAAGCTGTCAAACTAGTAGCAGACGGCAAAGCCGCTATGCTGTTTGGTGGTCACTGGAATCGTGGCGGCTTGGAAGATGCCACAGCAACTGCTGACATCGACCTAGCTGGCTTCCCAACAGAAGACGCTGCAGTTCGTGCACATAACACCTTTGTCGGTGGTTATTCTTCAGGCTTCATGATTTCCAAAAAAGCTTGGGACGATCCCGCGAAGCAAAAAGCTTGCGTTGATTTCATCATGTACGTTACCGCTGACGAGCCTGTTGCCACCTATGCTGGCGCAAGTGCTTCTCCTCTAAAGAATGTACCTGCTTTGAAAGACGCTACACCTCTGACCGAACGCTGCATGACCGTTATGGGCACAAGCGTAGGCATGGGTTCTGCTGCTGAAGATGGCTGGAACACTGTTGCTAGAGCTAACCTATGGGCTAACGTCGCTAAGGTTTGTGCCGGCGCAATGACACCAGAAGAAGCTGTCGACCAATTTTTGGCTGACATGGCTGCCTAAGCAATTATACCTTTAATCGCTGTTTAACTGCATGATACAAAGGGTGCTACCTTCTAACGAGGGTAGCACCAACTATGAAAAGCCTTTTCCCACGCGTACTACATATGCCCTGTGAAAGGCGGCTGAACAAATGGATTCCATGATTTACAAGCGCAAGCTACCTTTGCTTGTTTTCGTTGTACCAGCATTTGTCTTCATGGCCATTTTCCTGTATTACCCCTTCATAATGAACATTATCAGCAGTTTTCAAAAAATTGGCGCCTTGGGTACCAGTGCCGTGGCTGTAAACGCTGCAGGCGACATGTTCTGGCTCAAGAATTACCAAAAACTATTCACAGACAAGACCATGGGTATTGCCTTGATGAATACGATTAAGCTGATATTTTCAACAGTTATTTTTCAGGTGGGTATCGCTCTTTTGTTATCGCTCATGGTTGATAACGTTCGCCGTGGCCCACAAATGTACCGTACCATTTACTTTTTCCCAATAGTCATTTCAGCCGCGGCACTCGGCTTGCTGTTTAACATGATTTTCCTGTTTGATGGCGGTATGCTGAACTCCCTATTGTATTCTCTTGGTGTCATCAAAGATGACGCGTTTGGGAATCCAATTTGGATTAACTGGAAGGACATCGACCACGCCTTTACAACGCTGACTATCCCCGTCATTTGGCAGTATGTCGGTTTTTACTTTGTCCTTATGGCCACTGGTCTTAACAACATCTCAGAGGATGTGTACGAGGCCGCCGCTATAGACGGTGCGACAGGTTTGCAGCGCATTCGTTTTATTACACTGCCGTTGCTGTATAACACGCTTGTCACCTGTTTGACACTTGCAATCACTGGTGCGCTTAAAGTGTTTGACTTGCCTTGGCAAATGTTCCCAAAGGGAATTCCACTGGACACCTCGTACCTGACAGGCACATACATGTACCAACAAACCTTTAATCTAAAAAATGTTGGTTACGGTTCTGCCATCGCGGTGGCTATTGTCGTGCTTGGTATTGTTTTGGCTCAGCTCACAAATGTGATCTTTAAGCCAAAAGATATATAGGAGGTGCTAAGATGAGTAGAGGAAAAGATACAGTTACCCAAGTCGTCTTGCATTTCTTTCTGGGGCTATGGGCGCTGACAACACTGTACCCCTTTCTATGGGTCGGCATTAGCTCCTTTAAGTCCACTGCGGATATTATTGGTAAACCCTTTGCGCTACCTTCCTCGTTTGCGCTTACAAACTACCAATCTGCTGTGAATGCAGCGAATATCCCTATGGCGTACCTAAACAGTATGATTATTTCGGTTACTGTCACGCTTGTGGTTATGTTGCTTGCTTCTATGGCGGCGTATGGCATCTCGCGTTACAAATTTACAGGACGCAACTGGCTTAACTCGCTGATTGTGGCCTCCATGATGTTCCCTGTGTTTGCCACGATTATCCCTGTTTACAAAATTATTGATGGGCTACAGCTTATCAATAACCCCTTTGGTGTTGCCTTGCCGCAGATTGCTGGTAATATGAGCTTCGCCATGTTAGTGTTGGTGGGATACATTCGGGGTATGCCGAACGATATCGAGGAAGCCGCGTTTATTGAAGGTTGCTCAGTGTTTCAAATCTTCTTTTATACAGTCGTGCCGATTATCCGTCCATCGCTTGCTACTGTCGCTATCTTTACCTTTATTTGGTCATATAATGACCTGTTTACGCAACTATTCTTCCTACGCACCAAAGACTCTTGGGCAATCACACGTTTGCTGAACGAATTTTCGGCAAACCAAGGTGTCCCAGACTATGGTATGATGGCTGCCGCGATTGTCCTTGTTGTATTCCCTGTGTTGATTGTTTACATACTCTTACAGAAGAATATTATCAAAGGCATGACCGCTGGTGCTGTCAAAGGCTAAACAATTGCGATTGAAGACCGCCACCCATTGGGTGGCGGTTTTTGCAATTATCAATGGAATCAATTACAATACTAGCCTCTTGCTGCCAAGCAACAAGAGGCTAGTATTGACGGCATTTCGGCGACCAAAGGTCGCCACACGCGCCGTGCGCGTGATAAAAACATGACATGTTTTTATTTGAAATTAGTATAAAAGGGCAAATCACAACGGACAGCAGGACGGTGTTTCTCTTTTGACACAACAGTCAAGTTGTCAAGTGCCGCGTCACGTGTGACAAGTGCCATGGCGATGCCACCGCCTGTTGAGGGACTTAGACAACCTGAGGTAACAACACCGCAAGCCTCTCCGTCATTGCACACAATATCCCCATTGCGGAATAATGTCTGTTCAGCAGCACGAATCCCAACGAGAATCCGTTTTGAGGTATCCCACAAATCGACAAGGGCTTGTTTGCCAACAAAATCCTCCTTGTCCAAACGAATATATGGTTGTAACCCCGCTTCAACAGGTGTTATACTTTCTGATAGCTCGTGACCGTACAGCGGCAAGCCTGCTTCCAAGCGTAACGTGTCTCTAGCACCCAAGCCGCAAGGGACAGCACCGGCTTGCCGCAACGCGCTCCACATACTGGCGGCATACAGGGCGGGTACAATCAAGTCGTACCCTCGTTCGCCTGTGAAGCCTGTTGTTGCCGCTAGTGTTGGAATACCTGCGAGCAAATAATCCCCACAGCGGTTGGGCTTCATATACAGTAGCGAGGTGTGCGTTTTAAGCTTGCGTAAGACTTCCTTCGCAGTTGGTCCTTGTAGAGAAATTTGCGCCAGCAGAGTTGATTTATCCGTCAGCGTGACATCGCCCTCCGCGAGTACCTGCATATGATTAAAGGCTTTATCCTGATTCAATGGGTTCAGCACACACAAAAAGCCGCCCTGCCATGGGTACACGGTGCAGTCCTCAATCACCCCGCCCGATGATGTACACATAGGGGCGTAGACGGTCTGTTTGTCAAGCAGGGGGCGCATGTCGTTTGTAAGAAGTTTTTGAAGATAGGACAGCGCATCGGTGCCTGCCACAAAAATCGCGCCATAATGTGATACATCGAACATGCCTGCGCCATGGCGAACGGCAAGGTGTTCTTCTAGGATACCTGTGTATTGAACAGGCATTTCCCAGCCTGCAAAAACGACCATTTGGGCGCCCAAGGCGACATGTTGTTGATAAATGGGTGTGGTTCTAGCCATTGTGTTCCACCTTAATACATTTCTTTAGAAACCGCGTATGTACGTTGCGCGATAAGCCGAGCATTGCGACAATTGAGAACAGTAAACTTCCTATATGTATTAGTCTATCACAACATACTAGGGTAAGTCAAACCGCAATTTCAGAAAAACACTGTGTTAGTGGGACTTTGGAGGCACGACAGTGGAAAAACTCTAAATTTCGTCACTCTCCACAAAGAAAATTAAAAACTGCCGCTAAGTTTATAATTTTTTGCCGTAACTAATTGACAAATTTAAAAATTGCAGTATAATGGAAACAAGCCAAAACGTTTTGGCATGTGTCTAAACGATGAGGTGCCAAATGCCAACGATAAAAGACTTAGCCCGAGTGACTGGTCTAACAGTCGGAACAGTGTCTCGCGCCTTCCACGACCGATATACAGATATTGGTTCGGAAACAAAGCGGCGTGTCCTGCAAGCCGCACAAGACATCGGCTACACACCAAACAGAAGCGCTCAGAATCTGAGCCTGAAAAGTACTGATAATATCGCGCTGTTGAGCATTCGTGAGGATTTTGTAGCACCCGATGAGATTTTAATGCAGTTGATGGCTGGGTCTTACCGCTATGCCAATGAACAGGGGTTAGAGCTGGCAACCTTCATGCAAGATGGATCGTTTCGCACGACGAAAACATATGACCAATTCTGCGCCGAACATAGTTTGCGCGGTTTATTACTCTTTGGCGTTGGTTTAGATGACCCCTATATTCACGATTTGGTGGGCGACCCATACACCTGCGTCACTGTTGACGTGGAAACCAAGGGACAGCGCGTGGGCAATGTGCTAACAGATGACGCGACCGCTTTTGAGGAGGCTGCCGAGTTTTTGATGGCGCATCATCACAAACGGTTTGCCGTTCTGATGGGGCATCCGCAGTCCACTGTTACAAGGGCGAGATGGAGCGGCTTATCGCGCGCCATGGCACGTCATGGCATACAACAAGCCAATTGCTTTCAGTTGCGCGGCGATTTTAAGCAGGAGATGGCGCATGACCAAGTGTCTACGTTCTTGAAAACATATGGGCGTGAGGTAACTGCCTTTTTGTGCATGAGTGACGCTATGGCTGTTGGCACTGTGCAAGCCATACAAGCCGCGGGATTGCGTGTGCCTGAAGATTATTCTGTTATGGGGTATGATGGGCTGATGCTCTCCGCACTTTGTAAACCACGTATTACCACCATCGACCAGCATTTTGTTGAAAAGGGCTACCAAGCGGCGAAATTGCTGGATACATTACTTAAAAATCCGAAGGCCGAAAAACGCGTGATTGTGCCGCATCGTCTTGTGCTGGGGGACAGCATGAGGCAGTTATCGTAATGTCAATGTAAGGCACGATTCGTCGTTTGCTGTTCTTACCAAGCATTTGGCAACGCATGTTCCTGTATCAATCACGTGTGAACGTGTTGATGATAGAATAAAATATAGGAGGAAAAAAAATGAAACTTAGAAAAGTGCTATCCCTGTTGCTGGCTGTTTCCATGTTGGCGGTACTATTTGCCGCTTGCGCCGCTCCTGCTGCCGACCCATCTCCTGCTGCTACCCCATCTGGTGCCGCTTCGCCTGCTGCCACAGATGCTACCCCCGCGCCTGCTAAGGTAGAAGATGTCGCCCTACGCGTATGGGCTCCAGAAAATCAGATTCAAAAAGGCACAATGGACAAAATGATCGAAGCTTTCAAAGCTGCTCATCCAGAATGGAACCTCACCTTTACAGTCGAAGCACAAGGTGAAGACACCGCCAAGGACAGCATCTTGAAGGACGTCGCTGCTGCTGGCGATGTGTACTTCTTTGCTAACGACCAAATTTCAGAACTTATCAACGCAGGTGCGATTGCCAAGCTTGGCGGTTCTACCGCTGATATGGTTAAAAACACCATGCCTGAAACTGTGGCAAGCACAGTCACTGTTGACGGTTCTGTCTATGCCATTCCTTTCACACATAACACCTTCTTTATGTACTACGACAAGAGCTTGCTTTCTGAAGAAGATGTAAAGTCGATGGAAACCATCATGGCGAAACCAACAGCCGACAATGTTTTCAATTTCTGCTTTGATGACGCAGGCGGCTGGAAATTGGGCGCATGGTACTGGGGCGCTGGTAGCACCATCTATGGACCAACCAGCAACGATTTTGCTGCTGGCTGTGACTGGAGCAACCCAACAGGCGTTGCTGTTACGAACTACATTATCGACCTACTTGGCAACAAAAAATGCGCTTATATTAATGATGTGAACGTTCCTGAGCTAGTCGGCAGCCACCGCTTAGGCGCATGGTTTGACGGTTCTTGGAACTACAACCTCTATCATGATGCGATTGGCGACGATCTAGGCGTTGCTGTTCTACCTACCTTTAGCCCAGAAGGCACACCAAAACAACTCAAGGGCTTCTACGGTTCGAAAGCCATCGGCGTAAACCCACAGGCTAAAAACCCAGCTGCTGCTGTTGCTTTTGCTGCTTTCTTAGGCAGTGAAGAGATGCAAGTCCTTCGTTTTGAAGAAACAGCCCAAGTGCCAACCAACATGAACGCTGGCGCTTCTGCTTCTGTGCAGGCTGACATGGTTGCTTCTGTCATTATGAAAGAAGCTGAAGTTGCTTCCATTATGCAACCTTTCAGTGCTGAGTTCAGTTCACGTTACTGGTCCAATGCTGCTGCTTTGATGGGCGACATCAAGGGTGGCGTGATTACTAAGGCAAATGCAAAAGAGAAACTAGATTTATTTGCCGCCTCACTCGCTGTTTCCTAAGCGTCACCTATAAATGAATGATGCAAGGGGCTGTATACAGGCCACGGACGCGCCATGCGCGCTCTACGTAGCACCGCCTACCGTAGTGTTTCCGTGTGCGGTTACGGCCCCTTGTACATCTGAAAGGACGAGATAATCATGGCAACAAAAGTAACGCATGAATCTCGAAATTCTGTTGGTGAAGCTTTGCGGAATGGTACCGTCTTTACAAGGCTGTCACTGCTGATTTTCGGTTTGGGAAATTTGGTGCAACGACAGGTTGCACGTTTCCTGCTGTTTCTGGGTATCGAAATTGCTTACATACTCTACATGGCAAACTTCGGCATTCCCTCTCTCGGCAACCTTGTAACCCTAGGGACAAAGGCGCAAGAAGAAGTTTTTAACGAAACCACGCAGGTGTATGAATACGTCCTTGGCGACAACTCCATGTTGTTCCTCTTGTACGGTGTCATCACGATATTTTTCACAGTCGGCGTTATTGCCATGGCCTTTTCCTCCTTGCGCAGTGCGTATGAATCACAGCTGATTGCCGAAAGAGGCAAGCGTCCCCCCAATTTTGCCACTGACATGCGTTCTCTGCTTGATGAGAACCTTCACAAAACACTGCTCGCATTGCCCATTACAGGGGTTCTGATGTTTACGGTCATCCCCCTTGTTTTTATGATTTCCATTGCATTTACAAACTATGACCACAATCATCAACCGCCAGGCAACCTATTTACGTGGGTCGGTTTGGACAACTTCAAAGCCATGTTTGCCTTTGGCGGTGAGTTGTCGAACACCTTCTGGCCTGTGCTAGCATGGACACTGGTTTGGGCGTTCTTTGCAACATTCACAAACTATATTTTAGGTATGTTACTGGCTGTTGTTATTAACCGCAACGAAACGAGGGCAAAAGGCTTTTGGCGTTTTATATTCGTTTTGTCCATCGCTGTGCCGCAGTTTGTATCATTGCTGACCATGAAGACAATTTTTGCCTCCAATGGTGCAATGAATATCGTTCTGCGCGACATGGGCATCCTAGCCGCGACGGAATCCATCCCCTTCTTTGCTGACCCCACGCTAGCAAAGGTAATGATTATTCTTGTCAACATTTGGATTGGTGTTCCTTTTACAATGCTAACTACAACGGGTATTTTGCAAAATATTCCTGCTGAACTATATGAAGCCGCACGCGTTGACGGCGCAGGCGTATTTCGCATTTTCCGTTCTATCACGTTGCCATACATGCTGTTTGTCACGACGCCGTACCTAATTACACAATTTGTGGGCAACATTAATAATTTTAACGTTATTTTCCTCTTAACAGGTGGTGCGCCCGAAACGCTTGAGTACTACTATGCGGGGCATACCGACTTACTTGTGACGTGGCTTTACAAGCTTACCATTACCAATAAGGACTACAACTTGGGCTCTGTTATTGGTATTATGGTGTTTATCATTATGGCGACATTCTCGCTCATTGCCTATCGCCAAACTGGCGCCTATAAGAATGAGGAGGAGTTTCAGAAATGAAGATCAAACATCTTACAAACACCCTAGTACACGTTGTGTTGGGAATCGTCGGTGCTATTTGGGTACTGCCCATTTTCTTTGTTCTCATGACCTCTTTCCGTGCCGAAACAGGTGCCTACAAAAGTTATATCATTCCAAAAGAGTTTACGTTTAACAACTACATTAACTTATTTGCGGAGGGCGGCAGCCTGAACTACCCCCGATGGTTTTTGAACACGCTTATTGTGGCGATTTTTAGCTGTATTCTTGCGGCATTCTTTGTGTTATGTGTTTCCTACACGATGTCGCGCCTGCGCTTTGTTATGCGCCGTCCTCTGATGAATGTGGCGCTCGTACTTGGCATGTTCCCTGGCTTTATGTCGATGATTGCGGTGTATTACATCGTCAAGGGCTTCGGCTTGCTGGAATCTGGTCCTCTAAAACTGCTGGCACTGATACTTGTTTACGCGGGCGGCTCAGGGCTTGGTTTCTTTATTGCCAAGGGCTTCTTCGACACGATACCCAAAGCATTAGACGAGGCCGCCTACCTTGATGGCTGTACCAAATGGGATGTATTCACGCGCATCACCATACCGCTTTCCAAGCCCATCATTGTGTATACGCTGATTGGTGCGTTTATGGCGCCTTGGGTGGACTACATTTTTGCGAAAGTTATCTTAGGGCAAGACCGAAACTACTTTACAATCGCCATTGGACTTTGGACAATGCTCGAAAAAGAATTTGTTGAGTATTACTACACGCAATTCTTTGCAGGCTGTGTACTTATTTCAATCCCCATCGCGCTTCTCTTTGTGCTTACACAAAAATACTACGCCGACAGCATGTCTGGCGCAGTCAAAGGGTAATCCAATGCGAACACGTGTCGTATTGCCTATGGTAGTCGCCCTGCTTGCCACTGTTTTAGTGGCTTGCCGGGCGGCGTCCCCTATATCCCCCTCTCCCACGCCGACAGCGACACCAACAGGTATCGTTGCCGCCACACCCGAGACGACGCAAGCACCTGCGTATCCGTACGCACAGCCGCTAAACATGCTTGACGACGCGTACCGCAACTACTATGAAATCTTTGTCGGCTCATTTTATGATAGCAATGACGACGGCAAGGGCGACCTTCATGGTGTTGTCGAAATGTTAGACTATGTCAATGACGGCAATCCAGAAACGCACGACGATTTGGGCTTTACAGGGCTATGGCTCATGCCCATTATGCCTTCGCCTAGCTACCATAAGTACGACATCACCGATTTTCAAAATATTGACCCAGCATACGGTAGCATGGCAGATTTTAACCTGCTTGCCGCCGCGTGCAAAGAACGGGATATCACATTATTGATAGACTTCCCGTTTAACCATACTTCGCGTGAACATCCATGGTTCATAGAGGCACGTACGTACTTGCAGGCGTTGCCCAAAGGGGCAACACCCGACCCTGCCGTCTGTCCCACTGTCGATTATTATCACTTTGCGCGCGACAAGCAGGGGGCGAAGGGTTGGCACGCCATAACAGGGACAGAGTGGTTTTACGAGGGTGTATTCTGGGAAGGTATGCCCGATTTAGCGCTTGAAAACGAGGCTGTTTGGGTGGAAATTGACAGTATTACAAAGTTTTGGTTAGCAAACGGCGCAACGGGATTTCGTCTGGATGCCGCCAAAGAGTATTTTACGGGCGTATCTGATAAAAATATTGCTGTGCTAACACGCTTTCGTGAGATTGTTGAGCAGTACGACCCGAACGCTTATATCGTTGGCGAAGTTTGGGACACACAGGCGATTATCAGCCGTTACTACGAAAGTGGGATTACAAGCTTTTTCAATTTCCCAGTGGCGCAGTCCGGCGGTGCGATTTTCAAAGCAGTCCGCAATATTGGTGGCGCGAAGAGCATACCAGAGTTTATGCTTGACGCCCAATCCATTGGCGCGGCAAATCCGAACTTTGTCGATGCTCCATTTTTAAGCAATCACGACACGACACGTGCCGCGGCGCAGTATGTGAATGACCCCCAACTGATGAAACTAGCGGCTGGGGTACTGCTTACAATGAATGGTAGCCCCTTTGTCTACTATGGGGAAGAGTTGGGCATGAACAGTAAGGGGGCAAAGGACGAAAACAAACGCCTTGCCATGCACTGGTCTGATACGAACCTCGTTGGCACGCCGCATAATCCTCCTAATGCCGATGTTGTGGAGCAACAGTTTCCACCGTTGGATGTGCAACAGGACGACCCTACCTCTATCTATCACTATTACAAACGTGCTGTGCGCCTTCGCAACGAAAATCCAGCGTTGGCACGCGGTACTGTGACACCGTTGCCCGAATTGACAAGCGGTACGGTGTATGCCCTTGCCAAGGAATATGAGGGCGTGCGTTTGGTTATCCTGTACAATACGGGCGAAACAGCGCAAACCGTAACAATCGCGCCGTCCTTGTCTATTCGCGGCTACTTGACCGTAGACGATACAGCGGTTGCACTCGAGGGCGAGACACTGACGCTTCCACCACGTTCCATAGCCATTCTCAAATAAGAGAAAACACTGCAAGTACTAAAGAAATAACACTGCGAAATTAAATTAAAGATGAGGCACATATGAATTTACACGCGATACAGCATGTCCAGCAAAGCCAATACGCCTTTGCCGTTACCAATCGGGAACTTCGGTTACGTGTGCGCGCGGCACGCGGCGAAGTAACCGCCGCACATATCGTGATTGGTAACAAGTACACACGCGAAACCTTTGAGCGTTTTCCTATGACGAAAATTGCGAGTGACCGCCTGTTTGATTACTTTGAGTACATTTGCATTACAGATGACCCACGTTTGGGCTACTATTTTGAGCTGACAGATGGACAGAAAACGCTTGCCTACGCAGAGGATGGCTTTTCGGAAGCGTTTGATAGCGAACGCTTTTACCTTCACATTTTTCAGTATCCCTACATTAACCCCATTGATGTACACAAACCCCCGACATGGATGCAGGACGCTGTCTTTTATCAAATCTTTACGGAACGGTTTTGTAACGGTGATACGGAAAATGACCCACCCAATTGCAAGGCATGGGGCGAAAAACCAGGTGTATTTGATATGTTTGGCGGCGATTTAGACGGCGTTTTACAGAAATTGGACTATATTGCCAACTTGGGGATAAATGCAGTATATTTAACCCCCATTTTTACCTCCGATTCCAATCATAAGTACGACACAAACGATTATAGGCAGGTTGACCCCCATTTTGGTGATCTCGATACCCTTAAAAAGGTTGTCAAAGGGGCACATGACCGCGGTATGCGTGTTGTGTTAGATGCTGTGTTTAACCACTGTGGCACTGGATTTGCGCCGTTTCAGGATGTGGTGGCAAAAGGGGAGGCGTCACCCTATAAGGATTGGTTTCACATTCATAGCTTTCCGTTGGTGCGCTATACCGACGATGAATTGAAATCATATTTTGACCGTGGGGAAGTACCGCCCACCAACTATCGCAGTTTTGGGTTCGGTCCTTCTATGCCGAAATTTAACACGGAGCATCCCGAGGTGCGCCGTTATCTATTTGACACAGTTTTATTTTGGATGCGTGAAACGGGGATTGATGGTTGGCGTTTGGATGTATCCGACGAAGTAGACCACTACTTTTGGCGGCTATTCCGCGATATTGTCAAAAATGAGAATCCTGAAGCTGTCATTATCGGTGAAAACTGGCACGATGCGCGCCCATGGCTTCGCGGTGATGAGTACGATAGCGTGATGAATTATGCCATTACAACTTGCTGTATTGACTATTTCGCAAATGGTAAACTCACCGCCGAACAATTTGCCATGGATGTCAATAACTGCCTGATGCGCAACACCGTGCAGGTCAACCGTGCCATGTTAAATCTGTTAGACAGCCATGATACACATCGTTTTCTTACCCGCTGTGAGGGGGATGTCGAGAAATTGAAGCTGGCCGCCCTGTTTCTGTTTACTTTTATTGGTGCGCCCTGTACGTATTACGGGACAGAGATTGGCATGGAGGGTGTCCACGACCCAGACTGCCGCCGCACCTTTGATTGGGATGAAACAACGTGGCATACTGATTTGCTTGAATACTATAAGTCATTAATCGCCCTACGTAAACAAGAAGTAGCGTTGCGTCGCGGTGAAATTGCCATTACCACTATTGGTTCGTTGTGTTGTATTGAGCGCAGTTATGAGTCAGAAACGCTTATTTGTTTGATAAATAATACAGATACAGCCCAAACCTGTCCTGCACTAACCCCTGTGTTGGCAAATTTCCCAGTGGGCAGTATCCCTCCCTACAGCGGCGGTATCTTTCGCAAATAGAACCTGCAAAAAGGCAGTCAGTACGTATTGTACTGACTGCCTTTTGTGAATGCGTATGTGCGCTGTGACTACGCTACACCTTTTATGCGGCGTTGCTTCACCCACATTATCAAAATGGGGTAACCGGCCACAGCCCACACAGTGAACAGAGCATAACCAATCAGAATAGCGAGGGGATGTGAGCCAAACAGAGCGGGTATGCCAGCGTTTAATACAAAGCTAATTGACAAGCCAACGACCATTTTGAGAATTTGCCAATACCAATGTTCACGTTCTTGATAGGGACGACCTGCCATGAGATACCAACCAATACCGTAACCAATCGCGGCACCCAAAGCCGCAAACGCACCTTCCAGAAATGCTGGGTTGACACCTTCCACGGTTCGATATATCGCGATACCACCTAGGGTCAGCAATAAAATGCCAAAGCCAATCATAAGGGCAATCTTAAAGCGGCGTTGAAATTCTTCGTGGGCTGCGTAAAACCAAACCAACGCCAGTAGCAAAACACCAATGAGCAACGAACCAGCTACATCTTGCGGCGTATGTACAAGCAGGTATAGTCGGGAAATGGCGGTTAGTAGTATGAGCAGATAGCAGACGAGTTTCAGCGACACACGTTTTGTGGCAAGCGACAAACTGCCATACAGCGCCGTTGCCGCCGCTGTATGAGCGCTTGTAAAACTCCATCCAATTGCGCGATCCATGATAATTGTTTCTGGTATGAGCCGCGGTTCTAGTACCCAAGGGCGCGAGACGGTAAAGATACCTTTGATAATCTGATTAAACATTCCGCCGACGAAATACACGATGCCGAGTTTTACCCCAAATTCTCTATCGCGGCACCACAAAAACCATGTAAGCACCAAAATGACAATAATCTT
>JAVBKJ010000063.1:0-4961 GCA_031554075.1 Oscillospiraceae bacterium
CAACAATTGTCGTTGCGCCGTATACACACTACGCCTTGCCAGACACAGGGGATGTTTCAATCGGCTGTGGACTGACCTATGCAAAGCAGGCGGACGGCACAGCCATAATTACTGGTACTCCAACAGTGGATGTGACCCATACCATCGTGTCGATCCTTGACAAACACCATTTGACCATCACAGGCGTGAATGCCGCGGTGGCAAACGGAAATCAAACCAAAGACTATGGCACAGTAATCACAGATGTGATCATCACTGCCAACGATGGTCACTTTTTACCAGCGAACGTGGCTCTAGACGGCGACCTCACCTATGAGCTGCTAACGCCCGCCCTTGCCAAAATATCTGGCGTGTTGACCGCCAATGTGGCGCTGACGGTTACCGCCACGCTCAATCCCCGCACCGTTACGATAACTGCAACAAACGCCACAGTAACTAGTTATGTCCAAACCGTGGAAGCTGGTTCACCTATTGCAACAATTGTCGTTGCGCCGCATACACACTACGCCTTGCCAGACACAGGGGATGTTTCAATCGGCTCTGGGCTGACCTATGCAAAGCAGGCGGACGGCACAGCCAATATTACTGGTATTCCAACAGTGGATGTAGCCCATACGATTGATGCCATGCGCATTTATGTGCCAGTCAACATCACGCTTGTTTATGCCACCGCCACGAGCGTTGTGCAAAGTGTGGCAAGCGGCGAAAGCATTCAACCCATTCACATTACGGCAGACAGCGGCTGCGTGTTGCCTGCTAGCGTTACTCTTGGCTCAGAGTTGACTTACGTTAGACATACAGCCACCACCGCTACTATCTCTGGCACTATCACACTGCCTGTCATGCAAACGATTACAGCCTCGGCGGATGTGACAGATGTTATTACAGAGGTGGATGTCGCACTAACAGACACGGCCACTATGTCAGACGTGACCACAGCGATAGAAGCCGTGCAAGTGCTAACCCCAACGCAACAGCAAACGATTCCTACCGCCACGCTTGAAGCGCTATCTGATAAATTATTGGGGTTGACGTCTACACTCGCTGGTTCGCTTGGCGTTGGCGTTGATACCTCGCTCGACCAGCTTATTACCAATGGCAGCACTCTGGTCAATAATCTTAACGCCATCAAGGGGTTATTCGTCTCTGCTGATGACATTCAGTCTGCCAGTACCATCGGCAAAGATGTGGATGTCAAACTGAATATTAGCGCCGTCGCCGCACCCACGCCCGCGACTGGTTCTCCTATCGAAACCATAGCGACCACAGGCGGCACGACCCTTGGTGTCACAGTTAATATTAACGTCACCAAAACCGTTACCACGACTGAAAACGGCACCTCCACCGCGCTAACCTCGTCTGTAACCTCGTTACCTGTCTTTATCCCCTTTACGATAGAAATTCCACATAGTATCCGCGGTCATGGGTTTTATGGTGCCATTCGTGAGCATAATGGTGTTGCCGTTTTCTTAACAAACCCGACCATCACGAACAACGAACTAAGCTTCCAAACAAATCAATTTTCACTCTACACCATCGTGTATAGCGATACTTCATTTCCCAATGGCGCACCCGCACCAACTCCGACACCGACGCCATCACCGACGCCAACTCCCACACCGACACCGACAGGCGGCGGCTCGGGCGGCACAAATAGTAGCGGCACCAGTGAAGACATATTGGCCACCATTTTGAACGATACTGACCACATCGCCTTTGTACGCGGTTATGCAGATGGCAAGTTTGGTGCAAACAACAACCTCACCAGAGCCGAAATGGCACAGATGTTTTATAATCTGCTAAGTAACAAAGATAGTCTAGCGGCGAAAGAGGGCAGTTTTTCCGATGTCAACCCAACGAAATGGTATAGCAAGGCTGTGAATACGCTGTCCCAGTTGGGTCTTATCATTGGGAACGGTGATGCGTTTGCGCCCCAACGCGCTGTCACACGCGCTGAGTTTGTCGCCGTGGCTTCTCGCTTTGCCACCCAACAAAAGTCAGATAAAACGTTTGCAGATGTGCCAGCAGATAACTGGTCGGCTAGCTTTATCAATACCGCGGTGTACTACAACTGGATTACAGGGTTTTCAGACGGCACATTTAGACCCGAAAACCACATTACAAGGGCAGAGGCTGTTACAATTATCAACCGAATGATTAAACGAAAAGCAGACAAGACTTTTATCGACTTGCAACCAACAATACAAACCTTTAGCGACGTAACCACCGCGCAATGGGCCTACTATGATATTGTAGAGGCGAGCGTTGGGCATACGCCCGATTTCGCCAACGGAACAGAGGCTTGGAAATCTTTGCATAAATAGTGAATCGTTTCATAAGACTGACGAACTGGGGTTATTAAGCTCCTATCCGTCAGTCTATTTTTATACTAATTTCGCTCGCAGATAAAACATAATATGTAAATTCATGTAGGTTATAGTGAATTTTTTTCTCTGTAAATATGTGGCCTCTTGATTATATGGCGTCCCGTTAAAAATGGGGAGTTTCCAGTTGCCAGTTGTAAAATTTTTTCTTGATTATTTAACAGAATTTTGTTGACAATTGGAAGAACTAGGTCTATTATAATTAAGGATTCAAAAATATATATTTAGGGAGAATCAAGCATGAAAAACTTGAAAATCGCGATGAAACTGATCGTCAGTTTTGTTTTGGTCGTGGCGCTTGCTATCGTCGTCGGAGTCGTCGGCATATTTGGCATGACGAGCATCAACAAAGCAGGCTCGGAACTCTACTCCATGAACTTCGTTAGCACAAACTACTTAAACGACATTGCCAAGAATTACATCAATCAACGCGTGACAATCCGCGACATTTTAATTTATGACACCAAAACAGATAATTACGCCAATTCTGTTAAACGTCTTGCTACATTAGAAACCCAAATGAACGATTTAATTGCCTTATACCAACCTACCATTTCTTCAACCCAAGAAGATGCCGTGTTTGATAAGGTACTCTCTGACTATCAAACTGGATTTGCAAAAACAAAAGCAGAAATGCTGGTCGCAGGTGAAGCAAATGATTTTGCTGGCTCTGTCGATATTCTTGTCGCTGGGGCGACCGTTGCAGGCCAAATTACGGCAAATTTAGATGCTGGTATTGAGTTAAATAAAACTGCCGCACTAGATGCTAACACCGCCAACCTACAGTTAGCTAATATGATGACGATTATTGAAATCGCGGTACTTTTGATTGCTGTTATCATTGCTCTCATTCTAGCGTTCTATATTTCTTCCCTAATTGCCCGACCCATTTCTAAAATGGTGGAAGCTATCAAGGCAATTGCCATTGGCGATATGAGCAAAAATGTTGACTACGACGCCAAGGACGAGGTCGGCGTTATGGCCGCCGCTTTGAGCGACATGATTGCTGGTATCAGTAAACAAGTAACCGTTGTCGAACACATTGCAGACGGTGACCTGACTGTTACAGCGCAAGTTCGTAGCGACAAGGACACAATGGGTCAAGCCTTGGTCAAAACCTTGGAAAGCTTGAACAGCATGTTCGGCGAAATCTCCACAGCCACCTCACAAGTGTCCAACGGCTCCAAACAAGTGGCAGACGGTTCGCAGCAGTTGGCACAGGGTTCCACAGAGCAAGCCGCGGCTGTTGAGCAATTATCCAGCTCCATTTCTGAAATCGCTGGTAAAACAAAGCAAAACGCAGACATGGCAAACAATGCCGCCTCGTTGTCTGACGCTATCAAGACCAACGCACAAAAGGGTTCTGGTCAAATGCAACAAATGATGCAGGCTGTCAAAGAAATAAGCGAAGCCAGCCAGAGCATTAATAAGGTTATTAAAGTTATCGACGATATCGCGTTTCAAACCAACATTCTAGCCCTAAACGCCGCTGTTGAGGCAGCTCGTGCAGGACAGCACGGCAAGGGCTTTGCCGTCGTTGCTGAAGAAGTCAGAAACCTTGCTGCAAAGAGCGCCGTTGCCGCAAAGGACACAGGCAGTTTGATTGCTAATTCCATGGAAAAAGCGGAATTAGGTGCAAAAATTGCAAGCGAAACCTCTGCTTCCTTGTCTGAAATCGTTAGCGGTATCAACGAAAGCAGTGCTATTGTGGGCGAAATTGCACGTTCCTCCGAAGAGCAATCCATGGCTATTTCACAAATTAACAAGGGTATCGACCAAGTTTCACAAGTTGTGCAACAAAATAGCGCCACAGCAGAAGAATCCGCCGCCGCTTCTGAGGAGATGAGCAGCCAATCTAATGTGCTTGAAAGCCTTGTTTCACAATTCAAGCTCAAGAGTGGCAACACCAGAAGTCTCCCTTCTTCCTCCTCCTCTAGCAGTGCCAGAAAACAACTATCAATGCCCTCTAAGCAAAGCTATACGCAGCCGATGAGCAATGCAAGCGCAAGCGACGACTTTGGTAAGTATTAATACGAACCTTTTATAACAATAGACTCTGCCAATGTGTGTTGGCAGAGTCTATTGTTATGTATGCTTCTAAATATATCTGGCGGCGCGGTTGTTTTCCCATACCACGTGTGCTACTATACTATTAGTGCAATGAGTGACACATACAGGAGGCATTATATGGCAACACTTTTGTATCAAGGACACGCAAGTTATCGCATCATCACCGCGGCAGGCATCGCACTCTACGTTGACCCATTTGCAGGCACGGGTTACGACGTACCTGCGGACATCATTTTGGTCACACATCAACACGGTGACCACAACCGCATACATCTCGTTACGCAGAAGCCCACGTGCCGTGTCATTACCAATGTAGAGGCACTAGCAGGCGGTCATCACAATACATTTCAAATGGACGGCATACAAATTGATGCGGTGACAGCCAAAAACTTTATGCACAGCCCTAAAAAGTGTGTTGGGTATCTCATCGCGTTGGATAACATCCTACTTTACGCCGCGGGAGACACCTCTAAAACGGAACAGATGGCACAACTCGCCACCAAATCG
>JAVBKJ010000054.1:0-11445 GCA_031554075.1 Oscillospiraceae bacterium
GGCAAAGCGTGGTGTATGGGTTTGCAGGTTTGCAAATCGACGCCGACGGTATCCCGCAGTTACATCCGCATTTGCCCCAAGCTTGGCAATCGCTGTCATTTACCTGCATCGTGCGCGGCAAAACCTACAAGGCGACGATAACGGAGGGCAGCTGTACAATAAAGGAGTGTCATTAGTTGAAACGCAGAATCGGGCTCAAGGATGTCGCGTTAGAAGCAGGGGTGTCAACCGCCACTGTTTCGTATGTCATCAACAATAAGCCGTCGCAAACGCTGACGCCTGAAACCATAGAGCGCGTCAATGCGGCCATACGAAAGTTAGGGTATGTACCCAATATGGCGGCAAGAGCCTTGGTCAATAATAAATCAAAAATGATTGGCGTTGTCATACCGCAAACAGAGCCTGGCAAAGAGTTTGTGTTTTCCAACCCCTTTTATGGCGAACTATTGTCGGCAATTGAGTTAGTGGCGCGCCAAAATGGCTACCATATCATGCTTTCTGGAACAAATGCCGACCAAACTTATTTAGAAATTGCCAGCACACGTAGTTTGGATGGCATTATCATTGTCGGCATGTACACAGCGGACTATTATGAAGCGCTTACCAAATCGCAAATTCCCGTGGTATTGGTCGATAGCTATGTGCAAGACAGTTTTTTTCATGAAATTCACATCGACGACCGTCAGGGCGGCTATTTAGCGACCAAGTATTTAATCGACAGAGGACATCGAAAAATCGCGAACGTGACAGGCATCCTCAAAGAAAATGGGGTAAACGAGCAACGTTTCCAAGGCTACCGTGACGCGCTAACAGAGGCAGGCATATCGTTTGATAGCAACCTCTTATTTAATGGCACAGTGTCCTATGACCATGGGTTGCAAGCAGGGTTGCAATTAGGCGCTCAGGACGCAACCGCCGTTTTTTCAAGTGCTGATATTTTATCGCTCGGGGTGCTAAAGGGGCTAAAAACAAAAGGACGTTCTGTGCCGCATGATATTTCGGTCATTAGTTTTGACGATACATGGTTGGCTTGCACGTGTGACCCACCGCTAACCGTTGTTCGTCAGGACATAGAACGCAAGGGGATAACGGCGGCTGAGGTTATTATCAGTTTAAGCACGGGTACGTTGAAGGGCAAACAGAAAATCATGTTGCCCATACACATTGTGGAGCGTGAATCCGTGCAAAGGAGGGATGTATGACAGTTTTTACACATAAAAAACCTTGATATCGTCCGACCGATATCAAGGCACGCCAGACACAATCATGCAGAACGCACCCAGCAATAGTATTCTACACTAAAACACATAATATTTCAATTCTAAATAGGAGGATTACGATGAAAAAGTCAAAACGCTTACTGGCCTTGGTGCTTGTCATAGTAACCATGGCGGTGCTGTTTGCTTCATGCGCCGCACCAACAGAAACCCCGAGCCCTTCTCCAGCGACAGAGGGTGGTGCTACACCTGCTTCGAATAGCCCCACTACCCCCGAAGCAGGCAAGAAGATTACCCTACGCATGGATCAGTTTTCGGGTAATGGCGACAATGAAGCTGTGCTAAAAGACATGATTGCGGCGTTCAATAAAACTTACCCAGATGTCACTGTTGAATTGCAGAGCTTTGGTTACGATGATTATTTTACGCAGCTACAATCCAAAGTTGTCGGCGGTACTGCGGCAGATATTTTTGAACTCAATTTTGAAAACTTTGTATCCTATGCTTCCGAGGGTGTATTAGCAGATATCGGCGGCATGATTGGCGACACATCAGGCTTTAACAAAACCGCGCTCGAGGCCTTTACTTTTGATGGCAAACAGTACGGTGTGCCAAACTCGTTTTCTAACGTCGTGTTGATTTATAACAAGGACTTGTTTGATAAGGCTAAAACAGCGTATCCAACAGCAACATGGACAGCCGCAGACATGCTAACCGCCGCCACTGCAATTCGTGCCTTGGACAAGGACACGTTTGGACTATACCGACCAGTTACCTTCCATGAGTTTTACAAGGCCGCCAAACAATCGGGCAGCGCACTCATGACAGACGGCAAGTTTACTGTCAACACACCTGAAAACATACAGGCACTCGACACCATGATTTCATGGCAACGTGACACAAATGTCATGCCCACTGCCGAGCAAATGGGTGGCATGGGTGATTGGGACTTATTTAAGTCAGGACGTTTGGGTATGCTCGTTACAGGTATTTGGGCGTTTGGCGACTTCAAGGATAACGTCACCTTTAACTGGGATGTGGCTGTCGAGCCTGGCTTTACACAGCCTGCCACCCACTTCTTCTCGAATGCCTATGTTGTGAATAAAGACTGCAAAGAGCCAGAAGCCGCCGCTGCATTGGTTGCCTTTTTGGCAGGCAGTAAAGAAGCCGCTACGCTGCGTCTGGCAGCAAGCTGGGAATTGCCCCCTGTCACATATAATGATGTCCTAGAGGCATACCTTGTGACAACGCCGCCAGCAAACAAACAAGCGGTGTTCGACTCTCTCAATTTCTTAGTGACACCTCCTGTCGTTACGCAACAAAGCGAAATGCAGGATATTATTAGCAAGCATCTGGAAAGTGCCGTCTCGGGCGCTGTTACTGCTGAAGAGGCGCTAAATGCTTGTCAAACAGAGCTAGAGGCAAAGATTCAAATCGACTAATCCAACACAAATAGAGGGGCGGTCTTCGCCCCTCTGAGCCTGTCGACAAAGTCTCCATGCTCTCACGGGCGGGTATCCAATACCCCCCGTGTGCCCCCCGGCATTGCCCAAGGGGCAAGGATATTGTGTTTTTACGTCGGAATGAATCCGCCGACAAAGCAGGAGTGAATCCTCTGAGAAGGGTATGCGTCGACACAAATAGAGGGGCGGTCTCCGCCCCTCTATTTGCAACCATACGCGAGCTTGAAAGCTTCAAAACATTGTCTTGTGGACTTGAATATTTGGAGGTGCTTCATGCAACATCGAAAGAATCGTTTTCTGCAAGCGATCCCATTCTTAGCACCCAGTCTACTCGGTATGATTATTTTTAGTGTGATACCCATTGGCGCTTCGCTTTTAATTAGCCTAACAAATTGGAAAGGGATGAGCCGCGTTTCAATTTTTCACGGGTTCTTTACCTTTGTGAAAGAGAAGTTTGTGGGGCTAGATAATTATGCCGCCATCCTCAAAGATGGTGAAATCTGGCGCGTTCTGGGACATAATTTCTATTTTATTGTACTATATATACCGCTGATGCTCGTTTTTTCGATTCTCGTAGCGACTATTATTTCCTCTAACCGACGGGGCGTGGGTGCGTATCGTATTTTGTACTATCTTCCAGTGCTAACCTCATGGGTGGCGGGCGCTCTCATCTGGAAGTGGCTGTTAAGTCCTGCGTATGGGCCCATCAACAACGCCCTGGCCGCCATAGGTATCGCAGGTCCTGGTTGGTTGCAGAGTGAAGTATGGGCTATGCCTTCCATCGTGCTAGCGAGTGTCTGGAAAGACATGGGTTTTTATGGCATGATTTTTTTGGGTGGATTGTTGAGTATCAGCCCCGAATACTACGAGGCGGCGGAAATCGACGGCGCAGGACCTGTGCGCCGATTTCTAAACATCACGCTACCACTGTTATCGCCCATTACGTTTTATGTCATTATGTTAGCGCTTATAAACTCGTTTCAGCTGTTCCCGCAGGTCATGGTCATGACACAAAACGGTGACGCAGGTCCGAATGGTGCGACACAGGTCATGGTCGAGCGAATTTATAAATACGCCTTTAAGCTGGGTAAAATGGGTTACGCCTCGGCGTACTCTTGGATTTTGTTCGTGGTAATCTTCGCGTTTACCGCCGTGCAAAATGCTATCCAAAAAAAGTGGGTGCATTATGAATAAGATGAAAACCTTAGCAGGAGATGTATTCTTTCACGTGGGTGCTATCACGTTGGCGTTGGCGGCAATGATTCCCTTCTTATGGATGGTTTCGACGTCGTTCAAAAGTAGTGGTGCGTTGGTAACGATTCCGATTGAGTGGATTCCCAAACAACCCACGCTCGAAAGCTTTGTCACTGTCTTTCAAAAGGACGGCATGTTGCAAGCGATGATTAATTCGCTCTTAGTATCCACAGGCACAGTGCTAGTGGTGCTGATTAGCTCATCAATGGCTGCGTTTGCGTTTGCTAAAATTCGGTTTCGCGGCAGTGGTATCCTATTTATGATGTTTTTAGCGGCACTGATGATACCATCACAGGTGCTATTTATCCCAATTTATCTGATTATGAGCGAACTCGGCATGTCAAATAGCCTTTTGTCGCTCATTGTGCCGAAATTGTTTACCGTATTTGCAGTTTTCATGCTACGTCAGCAAATGTTATCCATACCAGATGCGTACATGGAGGCCGCCTCTATGGATGGCGCGACACTATTTCGTCAATTCTATCAAATTATTCTGCCAATGTGCAAAACAACGATGATCACGCTGTTAGTAGTGCAGTTTATGGAGACTTGGAACGATTATCTTATGCCGCTTGTCATGTTAAATAGCAAAGAAAAGTTTACACTGCCCATTGTCTTAAACTCTATGTCGGGGCAGTATAAATATGAATTTAACTTGCTTATGGCGGGCGCGCTAGTCTCTATGATTCCCATTATATTACTATATGGCGTTGCCCAAAAGTACTTTGCTGGCGGATTACAAATGGGAGGGGTTAAAGGATGAAAAACCCAATGTATACAGTAGATTTAGCGACCAATATGAGCGACCTACCAATTGCGATGACGACGCGCGCGGAGGGCGCACAAGGAACGATACTCACACTTTCTGCGCCGTACACCAGTGTGTTTGGATGTGGGGAACGGTTCGATAAGGTGCAGCAAAAGGGTATGACGCGCGACCTGCAGGTCGTTGAAAAGTTTTGCAATCAAGGTGCGTTTACATATTGTCCCATACCATTTTTCTTTACAGACACAGGGTTCGGGCTGTTTATAAACACAGAAATGCCAACGTGTATCAGCTTTGGCGACACAATCGACATAACGATACGTCGCGAAACAAATGGACAGCTGCCAACGGTGCATCTATTCATGGGTACACCAGAGCAAATCATGCAAAGCTACTACCAACTAACGGGTAAACCCGTGTTGCCGCCAAAGTGGAGCTTCGGTCTGTGGATGTCTGCCAACCGTTGGAATCATCAGCGCCTAGTGTTGGAACAGCTAGCATTAGCAACGAAGCATGAATTACCTGCCAGTGTGATAGTGTTAGAAGCGTGGAGTGACGAGACGACGTTTTATCGTTGGCAGGATGGCGCATGGGAAAACCCAGCCGCGATGATACAAACACTCAAAGAACAGGGGATACATTTATTGTTGTGGCAGATTCCTGTGTATAAAAAACTAGAGGCAGGTCAGGTCAGCGACCTTCACGATGCAGATTGTAAGACAGCTGTGGCGCAGCGGTTATGTGTTCATGATGGCGATGCTCCGTATTACATTCCCGAGGGGAACTGGTTTGGCGGATCGATGATACCTGATTTTACAAATCCTGAAACCTGTCAGTCATGGTTTGAAAAGCGTCAGTACTTACTTGACATGGGTGTAGATGGGTTCAAGACAGACGGTGGCGAATTTATCTACAATGAAACAGCAAGCTTCCACAATGGCAAAACGGGCGCAGAGATGAAAAACGGATACGCCACAAGCTACGTCAAGGCGTACACAGATTTTATCGGCAAGGATCAAATATTATTTAGCCGCGCAGGCTACAGCGGTCAACAGAATTATCCAATGCAGTGGGCAGGCGACCAACAGTCCACGTGGGCGGAATTTCGTCACGCCATCGTGGCGGGGCTGAGCGCAGGTTTAAGCGGTATTCCCTATTGGGGCTTTGACATCGCAGGCTTCGCAGGTTCTATGCCCAGTGTGTCGTTATATGAGCGTGCGTTCCAAACGGCGGTGTTTACACCAGTGATGCAGTGGCATTCTGAGCCAGCGGGCGGACAGTTTGCAGAACTTATGCCAGCGGCAGGTGGCATCAACGACCGTAGTCCGTGGCATATGGCAACAACGTATGGGGATAACACCCTTGTCGAAAGGCTTCGCTTTCACCAACGTATGCGCTACAATCTAGTGCCGTATCTTTATCATTGTGCGCTCGAGGCAGTGGCAGGGAAGCCAGTGATGAAGCATCTTGTGTGGGAGTATCCCAACGACCCGAACGTGTTCGGTATCGAAGATTGTTTTATGCTTGGTGATATTTATATTGCCCCTATGCTAGAGCCAGACGCGGTGACGAGAGATATCTACCTGCCAGCTGGCACTTGGTTTGACCTGTGGACAAATCAAGTATATGAGGGCGATCAAACAATTTGTGTGACAGTAACAGGCGATAGAACACCTGCCTTTATTCGCGAAGGTGGCTGTTTGGCGCTCAATCTGGGTGCTGAAAAAAAGTTAGGGAGTGATGTTGGCAACCAAATGACAGCATACACAAACCTGTGCTTCTATCCCGTTGGCAACAAAGGACACTTTGATTTTCGCGATGATTTGGGCAACCATATTCAGCTTGACTGGTGTGACGGCAAGCAAACGGCGGTCACGCTATCAGGGACGCAAGCCTTTTGCATCGTGTCGAGCATATACTAGGCGAAGCAAAACAACTGAAATAGCAGCAAAAAAGCACCGCTTGCCGACGGCAAGCGGTGCTTTTCTATTTAGGCAGCGGGTGTGGGCATGATTGCCGCAACATCGTCTTCCAGTTCTTGTACAGAAGTTGGCGTTGCTGGTGGGGTGTCGCCCAATTGCGCCTCAAGCTCGTTATAGCGTGAGCCAAGGACAATAATGTCAATACGACGGTTCTTTGCGCGTCCTTCTGCTGTGTTGTTGTCGCCAACGGGTTTGTTATCGGCATAGCCGACAGGAATAAGCTTTTCGGGGTTAATTTGACTTTCAGAGGCAAACAACCGCACAACGCGAGAAGCACGCGCGGCACTAAGTTCCCAGTTAGACTCATATTTTGCCGTGGAAATAGGGGTGCTATCGGTATGTCCCTCAACGCGGATATAGTTGGGGAGTTTGTTAATAGTGTTGCCAATCGCGGCAAGTGTCTCTTGGTACGCTGGTAAAATATCCGCCTGTGCTGATTTGAAAAGAACAGCGTTATTCATGGAGATGACCAAACCACGCTTGTCGATGTATGTTTGAACGGTGGCCTCTAAGCCGTTTTCTTTCAGATACGCGTTGAGCTGTGCTTGTAATTCAGTCATCATCGCTTCTTCAGCGGCCGCAGCAGCGGCTGCTGCTTGTGCTGCTTCTAAGGCTTCTTCGGCCGTTTGACTATCTGCACCGCCCGACGATTCAGACGGGTCGAAATCGCCAGGAGAGGGCATTTCTTCAGGGGGGATATTCGTGGTTACGGCAGTGTGGTCGCCAATCCCAGAAAATGCCGCGCCGCCCATAATCTCGTTGGTAAACGCGTTGGCAATCGCTGCAAACTTGGCCGTGTCAACCTGACTGGACGCAAACAAAACGATAAATAACGCAAGCAATAGCGTCAATAAGTCAGCATACGGGATAAGCCAGCTTTCGTCTGCGTGTTCTTCGTGTTCTTCGTGGTGCTGCTTCTTTGCCATACATTGCCGCCTTTCAAAGTAATGCTAAACGTTAGCCTTTTTTGCGCTGAATGAGGTATTCGACACGCTCTCTCTTGGACAAGTAGGATAGTACTTTTTCTTCCAAGACCATAGGGCTATCGCCGCTGGCTAAACACAAAATACCCTCTAAAATAATATTATTGTTTAAAATTTCGTATTTTGATTTCCGCTTTAGCTTATTCGCCCAAGGATGCCAGAGCACGTAGCCTGTAAAAATACCGTAAATGGTAGCGATAAAGGCACCTGAAATGGCGTGACCTAGTTTTTCAGTGTCGTTCATATCGCCAAGCGCGGCCACAAGTCCGACAACCGCACCGAGAACACCGAGTGTTGGTGCATACGTACCAGCTTGTGTAAAAATAGACGCATTCGCAGCATGACGTTTTTCGATGGCATCATTTTCTTCGCTCAGGATTTCTGCTATGTAGTCGTTTGTAAGTCCTGAGACAAGCAATGACAGACCACGCTTTAGAAACGGTAGAGGGGCAGCTTCAATTTTTGCTTCCAAGGACAACATACCCTCTTTACGCGCCAATTGCGCGTACTCCATCAACACATTAATTGTCTCGATGTTGGACATAGCTTTTTTATCTGTAAAAACCAGACGAAATATATGCCCAATATTTTTCGCGTCGCGCATCGGGAAGGCATTGATAACAGTACCTGCCGTACCGACCAGAATAATCAGAATGGCAGCATTATTACCTAACGCGGAAAACGGCACGCCCTTAAAGACCATTGCACCCAAAACACCCACAATAGCTAAAAGTAGTCCTACTAAGGTTGTTAATTCCAAAATTCAGCACCGTCCCCAAAAATTCACCAAAAGAGTAACGCTTTTGGTTATCAAAATAGTATTGCCCTGCGGTGTGTCGCTCGCAAGATATAGCGCATTTAGTATATCATATATCGTTACCACATACTAGCGTCATTATATATAATTTTTTTGTACAAACTGAAATCCATTAGGAGAAATATACAAAAGCATGGACGACTTTGGCGTTGCAATTGTGGAGTTATGGTCAAAAATCATAGCTTGCAGGGATATATCTGTGCTGATAACTAATTTGACGCATCGTAAGCCGATAAGTTCCCGCTGTAAGTTCCTGCTGCCAGTGAATAAGTATAGCACAACCGAACAAAAAATGGTAGTGCTTTTTTGTAAACAACTTGCCTAAACAACTTGCCTATGCAAATTGCCTAAACAACTTGCCTCAGACCAATTGCTCTCTTATTATGGCTTAAACAAACAGCACGGATTCAGCGCGATTGGCTATCGCGTTGCCACCGTAATCTTAATTGTAGCAAATTAGTATAAACGAGGCAAGGGACGCACTGTCACCCAGTGCGTCCCTTGCGCTGTCATCATACAAAAAAAGGATTCACAGCCATTAGAAAGCTAGGTCGGTGCGTCCGCAGAAGGGATCAACGGGGCTAACACCTGTGAATTGACTACGCCCCATGAGCTTTTCCATAACGGCGGCATTCACATCGGGGGTATTCGTATAGGCATTAATAAACGTTTTCATCATCGGGACATCAAGCAGATGGTAGGGGTTTGCAAGGCTGACAAACAGGGTAGGAATCTCAGCGGTTGCCCAAGGGCTATCGTTGCTCATGCCCATAATGCCCTTCCAGCCGATACGGATAACCGTATTATTGCTGGCAGTCTCGTAGTTTGACACATATAACATCAAATCATACTGAGCGGCGTATTCTGTCACGCTTTGCATCATTTCACCCATCAGTTTGGCGGCTTTCGGTTCGGGTTTCCCTGCCATAAAGGCTTCCATGTCAACGTTGACATCGCGGTCACGCACAGTAACGGTGAAGCCCTCTTTTTCAAGCATGGACTTCCAAGTTGTCCGCAATGTGGAATCCATAGCATCACTTGGCTCTAGCACGTTTAGCAAGACGCGCTTGTGCTTGGTGGGGGAGAGTGGCAAGAGATGCGCCGTATCCTTAACTAGCGTCACCGCGCGGTCTGCACACTGTTTTGTAATCTCTTGAAATTCCGTACAATTGAGAATGCTGAGAGCCTCGGGTCCTGGTACGAGTGTTCCCTCTTTTTGCTTCTTATGCAGCCCTAACGACGCCTTAGTGGCGAGTACACGCGTAACTGCTTCGTCAAGACGTTCCATCGTGACGACACCACTTTGTATGCCTGCCATCATCCAACCGAAATCTTCTGGTAGGTTCTTGTTAAACAAGAAAACGTCACAGCCAGCGGCTATACAACGGGGGACAGCTTGCTTCCGCGGCATGGCGGTCGTAAAGCCCATCATGGGGGTGGCATCGGAGCAAATCAAACCGTTAAAGCCCAGTTTGCCGCGCAACAAACCGTTGAGCAAGTCAGGGGAGAGGGAAGCGGGCATATGGACTTCTTCTGGTGTTAGGGCAGGATTGAGCTTTTTCGCATACGCGGGCTGGGCAATGTGACCCACCATGACGGTTTTGGCGCCAGCGTCAATCAATTCTTTGTACACACGACCGCAGGTCGCGTCGTATTCTTCCACCGACAGTGAATTGATAGAGGTAAGTAGATGTTGGTCGCGCTCGTCCACGCCGTCACCAGGGAAATGCTTGATACTAACCGCCGAACCACATTCATCAGCGGCTTTCATATAGCCTTTCGCCATGTTGATAACGGTTTCCACATCCGAACCAAAGGTACGTAAATTTGTGATGGGGTTGCGGAAGTTCATATCAATGTCAACGATAGGCGCAAATGCCCAGTTGACGCCGACGGCTTGCCCCTCGGCACAAGAAATTTTGCCTAAGTGATAGCCCATCTTGGGGTCAGCCGCGGCAGCAACCTGCATAGGTTTGCCAAGCGTTGTGCCGTCTTGTGCCGCGCCAGAACCGCCAGCCTCTAAGTTAGCGGCAATCAGCATGGGTACTTTGCTGTTATCTTGCAATAAGCGATGTGTTTTTTGCAAATCGGCACCTTTGCCGGGGCGATACATAATGCCGCCAATACCCATTTGTTTGACCAAGGGTAGCAGATGTTCTTCCTTGTCAGTAAAACCAACAGGGCAGAAAATTTGACCAACTTTTTCGGGCAGGGTAAGACTTGCTAACGTACTTGCAACCCACGCTTCACCCTCGTCATCCAGAAAAAAGGGATTTTCTCTAAGCTTAACCATCCAGTATGAGCCTCGCTTTCCAAATTTACATTCGCACCCCAATATGGTTGGGTTGCCTTGGTTACCAGTATACCACATTTGTAACAGATTGACAGGCAGTTTTACGCAAAATTTCGGTTATTTTTTGATATGGGGTGGGAACGACAAACGGTACAGCGGTTTGGCATCAGAGGGTTGACGCTACAAGGGGTGATAGCCACGTATGTAATCGGTCGCAGACTTTGTTTCCCATTCTTTAATGCCTTTCAAAGCATACGAAACTCCCATGCGGTGATTTACTAATAGGTTTACCAGTTCTAAAAAAGTAGACTGTAAGTGTGCTGCCACTTGTGAATCCTACGGAATTTACGTACATAGTAACTGTATTTGAATGTATCGGGTCATTATTATCTGAACATTAGTTCATAAATGCCATCTGCTTTCCCAGTTGACAATTTTATGGCACACTGCCCCCATGAATCGTACGTACTTTCAAGTAATAATAAGCCGTCCTGATACACTTTTTCGTGTATTTTCCCGATTGACACATTATAATGGTCCCATAAAACTGGAGGCGAAATTGAAAAAGCATCGTGAATCCGATAGAATAAAAGCTAAGAAAGAGGGTTCACAAGATGGGAAAAACAATATACACAGCAAAGTTTAAAGCGGATCGAGTACTGGAAGTATT
>JAVBKJ010000136.1:0-3977 GCA_031554075.1 Oscillospiraceae bacterium
TAGAGAGACAAGGGTTTTACGCGAATCTCTACAATAGTCAGTTTGAAACTGCCTCGTAGAGTTCCGATTAAACGGTCTGTCAAAACGAAAAACACCGCCCGAAAATGGCGGTGTTTTTTTGATATCGTAAGAACGTTGCAAATGGGTACAAAACGCACTATCCCATATCAATTGTCGTCATTTTTGGAATGGATGTCTCTTGTGTTTTTGCTAAAATAGGTGTATACTTGCACCAAGAAGTAAGTTTGCATAAAAACCGTTGCCAGTTGTTCGTACTAGTAAGTGGGGGGTGTGTGCTGTGGCTCTAAAAGCACCTACAAATCTGAAAAGTATGCGCACAATAATCACATGGCTGACGGCATTCGGTTGGATGTTTGCTATTGCCGCTTTCCTTCTTGTAGGATCTGCCAGACCCAACACGCCCAATATCATTACTCGATTACTCAATATTGACGTGTATGGGGTTTCTGGCTTTTTTGTGGCGATTTAGTGGCTTTATACACTGATATAATGTACATCGAAAGGAAATTGCAGCATGAATGAATTAACATTTCGGAAAATTGCCCCGCAAGACGTGTTGCCCTGTCTGAGAATCGACTCAGTTTGTTTTGAATACGACCCAAAGATACCAGAGGACATTACCCCAACGCAATACTATCAGACATTGATGGACAAACGACCAACAGCGCGCATTCGGGACGATATTGAGTTTATGAACCGCTACGCCGCATTTGATGGAGATAAACCTGTTTCGGCAATCACTAGCATTCCCTTTACCGCATGGTTTGATGGCCATGCCGTTGGCATGACAGGCATTGGTAGTGTGGTTACATTGCCGACCCACCGCCGCCGCGGTACAATCAAGACAATGATGGGGATGATTTTAGCCGAGGAATACGAAAATAAAACGCCCCTTTCCTATCTCTACCCCTTTTCATCGGGCTATTACGCACAGTTTGGATATGCGATGTGCGACCCTTCGGCACAGTACACGTATACGTTATCGCAAACACGCAAGCAAAAACCAGAGGGTACGTTTGAGCTGTATACAGGCGACTTTGACATCACAGGGTTTCAACAGGCATATGAGCGTATGCCACGCTATAATACGTTGTTAAAACGGGAACGATGCGATTTTCGTAGATTGTATGAAGCGGCTCCGTATGAAACGAAGCGTTTTGCCTACTTGTACCGCGATGCTAATACAGACCCGCGCGGCTACATTCTATTTCGAAAAGTGACAGAAGATAATCGCACCATCATGGATGTGACAGAGCTAGTGTTTGACACATGGGACACGTTGCAATCACTCCTTGGGTTTGCCCACGGGTTTGCCTCGGACTATGAGTTGATTCGTTTTCATGCACCGCTATCCTTGCCGATAGAGGATGTTTGCGCAGATTACCCGCTAGGCAAATGTGAACGAGAGTTGCTTAATAATGGTATGGTGCGCGTTGTCCATACACAAACAGTGCTAGAACTGGCGCAATATAGGGGTAGCGGTACGGCTGTGGTTGCCATAGACGATGGGTTCTTAAAACAGAATCATTGTTTTGAAATTGAATTTCGTAACGATACGTTGCAAACATTACAAGCGACAACCAAAGAGCCTACGTGCCGCATGGATATAAATACGTTTTCACAGGCAATTATTGGGCGCTTTTCCGCCGAGCAACTGATCTTTAAGGGCGTTGCGAACGTACCATCTGGTATATTTTATCAAAAACCATGCTTTATTAACAATTATTTCTAAAGAGTACGTTGTAAATCACACATTGAATTTTCGGTAAAGTAGGTATTGTATTATGGGTGCAACACAAACGCAGAAGCATCTGAAACTATTGGCGAAACAGTATCCCAATGTACAACGGGTTTGTTCGGAAATTATCAATCTGCAAGCAATATTGAACTTACCAAAAGGCACAGAGCATTTTATGAGCGATTTACATGGAGAATATCAAGCATTTACGCATATTCTGAATAATGCCTCTGGTGTTATTCGTGAAAAAATTGATAAGTTATTTACAGAAACACTATCGACAACAGAGCGTGCGGAACTTTGCACACTGATATATTATCCAGAGGAAAAACTGCGCCAAGTGAAAGAAAAAGGAGCGTATATGCCCACTTGGTACAGTACCACATTGCATTACCTAGTCGAAGTTTGCCGCGAGATGGCTGGTAAATACACACGTTCCAAAGTGCGTAAAGCGTTACCACAAGAATTTGGATACATTATTGATGAACTTTTACATGCTGATAATAGCCATGGAAGCATGGCAGATTACTATAAAAACATTACGCACAGCATTATCATGCTTGGCAACGCGGACGCGTTTATTAAGGCGCTGGCGCAACTTATTAAAAGGTTGGCGGTTGACCATCTGCATATTGTGGGCGATATCTTTGACAGGGGGACACGTCCTGATAAAATTATGGACTTGCTGTTGCACCATCATCAGGTGGATTTTCAGTGGGGCAACCATGATATTTTATGGATGGGGGCGGCGGCTGGTAGCCCCGACTGTGTTGCAGTGACGATTTTGAACTGCGTGTCGTATGGTAATCTGGAGGTGCTTGAGCAGGGATATGGTATCAATTTGCGCCCCTTGGCGCTGTTTGCCCAAGAGATGTATCAAGTTAGTCCTCGTTTTATTGTGAAGGCCGCGGGCGATGATAGCATGGTGACAAATAAGGATATGGATTTGGCTGCTAAAATGTACAAGGCGATCGCCATGATTCATTTCAAGCTAGAAGGTCAGCTTATCGGGCGTCATCCTGAGTATCGGATGGAGGAACGCCGCTTACTGCACAAAATCGACTATGAGCTTCGTATGGTAGAAATTGATGGAGAGCGCTATCCATTGCGCGATAATGTTTTCCCAACCGTGCGGCGCGACGACCCTTATACACTTACTGAGCAAGAATCACGCGTTATGAACAGTCTTTGTGATGCGTTTACAAAGAGTGAAAAATTAGCGCGCCATATCCAATTTTTGTATTCCAATGGTTCAATGTACAAATGCTATAATAATAATTTGCTGTTCCATGGTTGTATCCCGATGAATGAAGAGGGACACATTGCCAAATGTAAATGGGATGGACAAGTATTACACGGGCGCACACTCATGGACTACTGGGATGCACTAGCCAGAGATGCGTATTTTGGCTCAGGCGAGGCACAAGACAACGCCAGAGACGGTATGTACTACCTTTGGTGTGGGCGACAATCGCCGCTATTTGGACGGGACAAAATGACAACATTTGAACGTCTTTTTGTGGAAGATAAGCGCACACATGTTGAAACTGAGGATCCCTACTACCATTTCAGCTTGACAGAAGCTGGCTGCACTACCATCCTGGACAATTTCGAATTATATGGAGAGACCGCTCATATTATCAATGGGCATGTACCTGTGAAAGCAAGCAAGGGCGAAAGTCCTCTCAAAGCTGGCGGACGGCTAATCGTGATTGATGGCGGTTTTTGTAAGGCATATCATCCCAAAACTGGCATTGCAGGGTACACACTTATTTTCAATTCCTATGGAATGCGGCTATCTGCCCACCGTCCCTTTGAAAGTGTGCAAAAAGCGATTGAGAAAAATGAAGATATCCACTCTGTGACAGATGCGTTTGAAACACGTGACCACCGTCTAAAGGTTGAAGATACTGATATTGGCTCAGATTTGCGCGAGCAAATCAGTGATTTAACACTGCTATTAGCGGCGTATCAAGGTGGAAAATTGCAGGAACAGGGATAAGAAAATTGCAAATTTGGTTTTAACACTTGCAATTCGAGCATATGGTGATATAATGTGAGACAGGATACATTGTAAACTGTCTAATTTACATATAAAGGAGGACGATTGGTGAGCTTTCGCAGACAAATCATAATTTCTCTGGCGGTGTTCTCCATCGTGCCGGTACTACTATTGTCCGCCATAAACATTCCAATATTTTTGGAAAGTAGCGAGAAA